>JBDVXS010000076.1:0-3851 GCA_039964305.1 Hyphomicrobiales bacterium | reverse complement strand
CGGACAAAGAAATATGCAGGGTGGAAAGACGCGGTTGGACGCACACTAAGCAGTCCAGCGGCGGCCTCGTAACTCTAGCGCGAAGCGGGGCGGGGTTCTGGCATAACTTGCTAAACCCTCAAGCGCAGGCTTGGGGTGTGTGATGATTGCTGTTGAAACATTGCCGAGCAAATCATCATGAGGGGCTTTGGCCTCAAACGCCTCACGAAATCCGCCTTCACGAAGCAAAGGCACGATGCGCGGCACAATACCACCTGCCAGATAAACACCGCCTTTTGCCATGGTGAACATGGCCATATCACCGGCAAATCTGCCGAGATAAGAGCAGAAGAGTTCGAGTGTTTGGCGCGATACGGGATCCGATTTATCAAGTGCCGCCTTGGTTACATCGGCTGCTTTCGAATATTGGTCTTCTACGCCGTTAATTTTGCTGAGCGCTCTATAAAGCCGCAAAATACCAGGACCGCTCAAAAAGGTTTCAGCAGAGATGCGGCCATTGGTTGGTTCCATGACTTGCCAAATATCAAAATCTAAATCGGTGATTGGCCCAAAATTTATATGCCCCCCTTCACCGGGTAATGGCACCCATGTGTCGCGTGCGTAGACGAGGGCAGCAGCGCCAAGACCTGTTCCTGGACCGACGACGAGCTTGGTGCCTTCATTATCAATCGTGCCTTTACCAATCTGCTCCATATCTTTTTCAAGCAGGGCAGGCAGGCAAAGAGCGAGCGCTTCAAAGTCATTTAGGACGACGACAATCTCGAAGCCGAATTCTTCTATGAGGCGTTTTGGTTCCACGACCCACGGGCAGTTTGTCATGGCAATTTTATCGCCACGCACAGGCCCCGCCACCGCTAAAATTGCAGCGCGCGGATAGGTGGCTGTGCGGCTGAGTGCTGTTTCTTGAATGGCATCCATCAGTGTTTCGAATTTAGCGGTTTTAACAACCGGAAATTGCTTCACTTCACCCAGTGTATCTGAGACCAAGCCAAAACGCGCATTGGTGCCGCCAATATCCGCGATTAAGGCTGGAAAGGGTAAGAAATCTAGTTTTGAAGCGGAGGATACCATGGGGCGGCCCTATTTTATTTTACACTCAAATTAAATCAATTTGCGATTGGCTGCAAGCATCCAATTTGGGGAAAATTCATAGCATTAGTTGACATCAATGCACCATCGTCTCTCTGCTAGCAAGGCGACAAAACAAAGGAGTGTGATGTGGCGCGCGCCTTTTTATTTGTAATGGATTCGTTTGGCATTGGTGGTGCACCAGATGCTGCTGATTTTATCAGTGATGACAAAAGTGATTTGGGTGCCAATACCTTTGGCCACATTGCGAAGGCTTGTGTTGAAAGACGAGAAGGCCGTGATGGGCCATTACTGCTTCCAACCTTAGATTTATTAGGCTTGGGCAATGCTGCTTATCTTGCAACGGGTGAGGCGGTTGCAGGTTTTGCGCCCCGTGAAGACACGATTGGCCTATGGGCTGCGGCGACCGAAATCTCAAAGGGCAAAGATACACCGTCTGGCCACTGGGAGCTGGCTGGTGTCCCCGTCTTAAAGGAATGGGGCCACTTTCCAAAGAACGTGCCTGCGTTTCCCGAGCAGCTTTTACAGGCAATCTACAAAGCGTTTGGAATTGAGGGGTCGCTTTGCAATCAACATAGTTCTGGTTTGGTGGTGCTTGATGAATTTGGTGAGAAGCATCAACAAACAGGTAAGCCAATATTTTATACATCGGCAGATTCCGTATTCCAAATTGCTGCCCATGAGAAACACTTTGGCTTAGAGCGTCTTTATGCTCTTTGTGAAACGGTCTTCGAGCTTTTGAAGCCTTTCAATATTGGCCGTGTTATTGCTCGACCTTTTGTCGGAGATGCGGCAGGGGGGTATGAGCGCACTGCGGGTCGGCGTGATTATTCAGTTGCACCACCGCAGGACACGTTGCTTGATTATGTAAAGCGGGCAGGGTGTGACGTGAGGGCCATTGGTAAGATCGACGATATATTCGCTCATCGCGGCCCAACTGAGGTTATTAAAGCACACGGTAATGAGGCTTTGTTTGATGCCAGTTTTAGCGCCTTAGAGGACGCCGCTGATGGTGCCTTAGTCTTCACCAATTTCATTGATTTTGACCAGCTCTATGGTCACCGACGCGATGTTGTGGGCTATGCCAATGCGCTGGAGTGTTTCGATGAGCGCCTTGGCGGTTTCTTGGGCCGAATGCGCGATGATGATTTGCTGATTGTGACGGCTGACCACGGTTGCGACCCGACATGGCATGGAACAGAGCATACACGCGAACGAGTGCCCGTATTGGCGTACTCGAAGATGGTGCCGTCTAAAGACTGTGGCATACGGTCAAGCTTTTGCGATGTGGCTAAAACGATTGCACATTGGTTGGAGATTGAAGCGGGGCCACAGGGACGTAGCCTGCTCGATTAAACGAAGGGTGGTTACAAAAACAAAAACCCCGCTAAAAAGCGGGGTTTTAAAAATCTTGTAGGGTCGAATTGACTACATCAGTTTTGATTTAACTTCAGAGATTGAAGATTTAATCAACGATGCACCACCGTCAGATAGCTTAGACATCAACACTTGCTCAGAGGCAGCAATTGCGCGCTCTGCTGCAATCGCTTTCACGTCTTGCATTGCTTGTGTTTCTGCCTGTGCAATTTTCTGCTCAGCCATCTTAGTGCGACGCTCAACATATTCATCAAGCTTTGATTTTGCATCAGCCGCAAGTGTATCTGCTTCACGTTTAGCAGCTTCAACAATAGTTTCAGCTTCACTTTCCGCATCGCGGCGCTTGCGCTGATATTCAGCAAGAAGAGCTTGCGCTTCTTCACGAAGCTTACGTGCTTCATCAAGGTCTGAGCGAATTTTGTCAGCGCGATCATCCAATGACTTGGTAATCATGCCTGGCACTTTGAGGTACATAATCAAAGCGATAAAGACGATGAGTGCGGCGGTTGCCCAAAAAGTTGCGTCCATAACCGTTACTCCGTTGCGCTTTTAAGTGCTTTGGTGACTTCTGCTTTTGTTACGCTCCCACCAATGAGGGCTTTAACAATCGCTTGTGTTGTATCACCAGCAATATCGTCAACTTCTGCCATCGCTTTATCGCGAATGTCAGCAATTGTCTTTTCAGCAGCAACCATCTTTTCAGAAAGACCAGCTTCAACGTTAGCAACAGCGCTATCTGTTTCAGCTTTTGCTTTGTCACGTGCTGTCTGGGCAATACCTTGCGCTTTGCTACGAGCGTCGCCAAGGGCTTGCTCATAAGAAGCGATAGCTTCGTCGGTATCTTCCTTCAAGCGCTGTGCTTCGGCAATGTCTTGTTCAATTCTATCAGAGCGAACCTCAAGAATGGAACCAATGCGCGGCAAAGCGACTTTGGCCATGACATAGTAAAGCACACCAAATGTAATCGCGAGCCAGAGGATCTGCGAGCCATAGGTTGAGCTGTCAAATGGTGGGAAAGAACCACCAGCGCCACCATCAGTGGCGTGACCTACTTCAGAATTTGTTTCTGACGCCATTTTCTTCTCTCTTTGAAAGGAGTTCGCGAAAGGCTTGCTATCACGAACTCATTTTATTTCTGCTTAAAAGAGCTGGCCAGATGGCAAGCCCCATTGCAAATGCAATTATTAAACAGCGAAGAGAAGAAGAAGAGCAACGAGCAATGAGAAGATGCCGAGCGCTTCTGTCACAGCGAAGCCGAAAATCAAGCGACCGAATTGGCCGTCAGCTGCTGATGGGTTGCGAAGGGCGCCTGCAAGGTAGCTACCGAAAATGTTGCCAAGACCGATGGCTGCACCGCCCATACCGAGACATGCGATACCTGCGCC
>JBDVXS010000075.1:0-4094 GCA_039964305.1 Hyphomicrobiales bacterium | reverse complement strand
GAGGCACGAGGCCTGATAACCCGTCAACAATCGAACTTCTCCTTGCAAGAATGCTTGGATTTGGTTTGGGAATCTCAATCTCTGACATTTTTCTCTCCAGATAGAAGCTCGTCAATTGTGCTCGCAGCACTGCATAACTGTACAGAACATATAGGCCCGTAGCGAGAGCCTTACAGAGTTTGGTGCAAAATTACCAAAAAAAAGTACGCTTTTTTTAAACAAAAAGTTAAAACTCCTTTGACAAAAATTGCATATATTAGCGTAATGACGCCACTCAGCAACAAAGCCTATGGCTGTTGACCCTAAGGTAGGCCTACGCTAGTGAAACTACAAAGGTCCGCGTTGCAGGGGAGGCACATTTTGCAACCGTATCTTTTAGGAGGGAAGACCAAAAATGCGAATGCGTCGCTTACCTAATTTCAATTAGGCGAGGCAACACGATTGACTGCTCTAACCTATGGGGGGAATTCAAACAGGTAATGGCATATTTCCACGACTTTGAAATTTTTGCGCGCGTGGTCGCGACGGGCAGCATGTCTGCCGCGGGAAGAGAGCTTGGGTTTTCTCCTGCACTGATATCTAAAAGAATGAAACGCCTTGAAGAACGATTGGGTGTTAGACTTTTACAACGGACCACGCGGCAAATTGCGTTGACTGAAGTTGGACAAGGGTTCTACGAACGTATTTTGAATATTCTAGCAAGCGTTGAAGAAGCTGAAAGCTACGCGACAAGACGCTCTGAAACTGTACGCGGCTCGCTCAAGGTAGCGGCGCCGACCACTTTTGGCCGTATGCACATCGCGCCTTATCTGCCGCAACTTCTTGCAAAAAATCCAGACATCTCGATCACCCTTGATCTATCGGATGATTTTGTTGACTTGGTAGCCGACGGTGTTGATATCGCCATTCGAATTGCTGAGCTTAAAGACTCGAGCCATGTGGCTAAAAAATTAGCAGCAAACACACGTATTTTATGTGCGTCTCCTGATTATCTCAAAAAGCATGGTGAGCCCAAAAGTATCGCTGATTTAGCAAACCACCAATGTCTGGCAGCTGCCAGCCAAGATACTTGGAACATGGTTGGACCTGATGGGCCTGTTACCATCAAGCCGGAAGGCGCGGTCAAAACCAATTCCAGTGAAGTGGTGCGGGAAGCAGCCCTTGCAGGCCTTGGCATTGCCATCCGCTCTACATGGGATGTGGGTGCGGAGCTTGCTAGCGGCAAACTCAAAATCATATTGCCACAATACCGTGGATCACGGAATGTTGGCGTCTACGCGATCTATCCTAGCCGTCAGTACCTACCGACCAAAGTGCGCGTATTCTTAGATTATCTCTCTTCACTTTATGGCGGCACCAACCCTTATTGGGAAGACGGTCTTGAGAAGATTTTAAAGAGAGACTAGGCGGTCCTAATCTCTCAAAACAAGATTGTGGCGGCCAACATTTTCAATGTCTGTTTCGCCACATAGGCCCATTGTGATGTCGAGTTCTTTTTGCAAAATCTCAAGCGCCTTGGTGACGCCTGGTTTTCCTAATGCACCAAGACCGTAGATATATGGCCGCCCAATAAACGTACTTTTCGCGCCCATTGCGATGGCGCGAAAAATATCTTGGCCTGTGCGAATGCCACTATCAAAATGCACATCGACTTTATCGCCGACAGCATCCACGATCTCACCCAGCACATCATAAGAAGCAAGCGCTCCATCAAGCTGGCGCCCGCCGTGGTTTGAAACAACGATGGCATCCACACCAAGGTCGGCTGCAATCTTTGCATCGTCAACATCATTGATGCCTTTTAGAATGAGCTTACGGTCCCAGTGCTTTTTCACCCACTCCACAGAGTCCCAATTAAGGGTTGGGTCAAACTGGCTTGCGGTCCACTCACTCAAAGATGACATATCCTCAACACCAGACACATGGCCAAAAATATTGCCAAAGTTGCGACGCTTGGTCTGCAACATTTTCAAGCCCCAACGCGGTTTGAACATAAGATCAAACAAAACGCGCGGTGTTGGCTTTGGCGGCGTTGAAAGACCGTTTTTCACGTCACGGTGGCGTTGGCCAAGCACTTGCAAATCTAGGGTCAACATGAGGGCTGAACAATTGGCATCATGGGCGCGACGCATCAGGTTTTCAGAAAAACCCCGATCACGCATTACATAGAGCTGGAACCAAAACGGGTCTTTGGTGTTTTCCGCCACATCTTCAATCGAGCAAATTGACATGGTTGTAAGCGTGAAAGGAACGCCAAATTCTTCTGCTGCTTGGGCTGCGAGTATTTCGCCATCAGCATATTGCATACCCGTCATGCCAACAGGGCCAAGCGCCACAGGCATAACGGCATCTTCGCCAATAATCTTTGTGGTCACAGAGCGGTTGTCGATATTAACGGCAACACGTTGACGAAGCTTTTGCCGCTGCAATGCTGCTTCATTGTCAAAGTAAGTGCTTTGGGTCCACGAACCAGTATCAACATATTCATAAAACATTTTCGGCACTCGTTTTTTGGCGAGTGCTTGAAGGTCGTATATATCTGTAATGACTGGCATGGTTATAATCTCTCACGTTTGCTTGATCCTTTGTAGAAACAGTTTCACCAAATTCCAAGCGAAACCATGAGATAATGATGTGGCCAAACTTTTGGAGGAATAACGACAATGCCACTGCAAAACCGTATGGACCCAGAAGGCTGCATCCATGTAACCCCGTCACGCGGTATAATGATGGGCAATCGCGGTGGGCGTATCCATGACCCAGAAACGAAAAAACTTACCAACCGACGCTGGGCAAATAAGGCTTGGATTATCTGCGTGACCGAGTTTAACAATCGTCATCGCGAGCTGATGGGTTATAGCTATACAGAACTGTTCTTTCTCGATGAAGTGACTGCTTTAGCCGCTGGCCATCGCCCCTGTTTTGAATGTCGGCGCAAAGCGGCAAAAGCCTATCAAGCAGCGTGGCAACGTGCAGAAAACTTGCCCGAAGCGCCAAAGGTTGGGGTGATGGATCCCGTGCTTCATGCCGAACGGCTAGAGGGTAAAGTTCAGCGTCATCACTCTATAGGCAAAGCTGAATTAGTTGATGGGGTGATGATTTTACATGAAAGCGAATTGTTCGCCGTAAAGGACAAAACGCTGCTTCGGTGGAGCTTTGATGGGTATGTAAAATCAACCACCACGATTGCTGACCTACCTGAAACGTGCACTTCGTTGACGCCACCTGCCAGCGTAAGAGCCTTGGCTCACGGTTATCAGCCCATATGGCATCCAAGCGCTATTTAAATATCTGATCAATAGATCACTCATTTTCATTCGACATTCATATGGCGGCGTGGTCTGTGACTGTATGACGAACCACCCGAGCGCTCCCTTTTCCCAATCTGCAAGCTTCCGTTTTACTGGCTTTGATCTCAGCCTTTATGCGGTCATTATCTTCGCATGGAGCACCAGTTGGTATCCACTTTCTCTACAAGTGGGCGTTGTTGCACCTGAAGTATCGCTGACATGGCGCTTTGCTGGCGCAAGCTTTTTGATGTTCTTGTTTTTGATCATCACGAAACGCCAGATCCACTTCTCACTCGCCCATCACGCGCGTTTTGCAATGCTTGGTATTTTGATCTTCTCGACCAACTTTTTGATGTTTTATTATGCCGCCTTGCAAGGCTTTGCGTCTGGGTTGCTCTCTGTGATTTTCTCAACAGCGTCGATCACAAGCCTAGTCTTAAGTTCGATCCTTTTTAAACAGCGGCCAGACAAGCGGGTGGCGCTGGGGGGAGTGATTGGTATTTGCGGCATCGCGTTGGTGTTTTGGCCAGAGATTTCGGGCACCACGTTTAATCACAGTGCCTTGTTTGGGTTCTTCTTGGGGCTGTGCGGTGTTTTATGCTTTTCACTCGGCGGCATCTTATCTGCGAAAACTCAGGCAGCAGGCCTCCCCCTCGTTTCCATGAATGGGTGGGGCATGTTTTATGGTGCTTTATGGATGGCGCTTATCTCAATCGTGAGAGGCCAACCGTTCATCATTGAGACGACTGCGATCTATCTTGGTTCATTACTCTGGCTCATCTTACTGTCAACGCTGCTTGCCTT
>JBDVXS010000074.1:0-20832 GCA_039964305.1 Hyphomicrobiales bacterium | reverse complement strand
CAGGCATACCTTTTTCAAAGCCCTGCTTGATTTCACCCAAAGGCGCACCGAATGGCACCACACCTGTCAAGGTTGTTGTTGTATCGCTAATTGCAAACTTACCAGTTTCTAGACGGGCAAGGCTTTCAAGACCACGAACTGCGGCGCTGGAGTAACCTGTTGGTGCACCACCTGCCAAGGCAAGGTTTACACTTTTAAGGTCAGACCCATACTGGCGGTTAGCAGCTGCATTGATCACAATGCTTGCTTCTGGACCAGGTGACAAACCGAAGATGGTAACGCCACCGTCTTTTGCAGCATTCAATGTGAATGGTGAAACCGCAGCACGGTCAATCGCAATCACATCTTCTGTAATGCCAGCAGGTTTGCTGTCAGCAATGAGAGACGTTGCCGTATTGTAGCTATCACCAGATGCTGCTGTACCACGAACTGTCAAAGCTGCATCGCTGTAAGAAACACTACCTTTGCTCAAGTTGCCAAGAACATTAGCACCAAACCCAGTAGCACCAGACCAGTCAACATTCGCAGGTACGCCATCGGCAAGCTGCATGTTGTCCGTTACTGTTGCATCAGGGATTGCAGATAACACTGCACTGATTGCGGCTGCGCGAACAGCGTCGCTTGGAACAAAGCCACCAAGGGTAACATTGTTTCCGTCGCGTGTTGCACTCCATGCATATGGAGATATCACTGGCAGATCAATTTCAGAGCTTACAACCGTAAAGCCTTCTGGCGGGTTGTTCGCAGCTTCGATCGCAGTGTTGTATGCATCCAGTGATGTCGCCGTTCCATCGATAGTAATGTCTGTATCTTGGATACGCACAGAACCATTGGTGAACTGCGAGATCATGTCGTTGCTGTAGTTAGTCGCATTGACAAAACCAATTGGTGCGCCGTTTGCAAGCGTTGTTGCTTCGGTAACATTCCAACCTTTTGATCCGCCTGCACCTGAGAGGCCGATTTTCACAGCATCAGAAGGAACAGAACCGTTGAACGATACATCGCCGCCATTCTTAACCGCTGAGTAGCGGTAAGGTGAAGCAACAGGCAGACCAATATTAGTTTGGACTACTTTAAAGCCAGCAGGCGGTGTGCCTGCGTCTTGAAGGCCTTCTGCATAAGAAGCGCTATCTTTGGCTGTACCGTTGATACGAATGTTTTGGTCTGAAATTTCGACTGAACCTTCAGTAAACCGAGCAACTTGTGATGCAGCATAGTTTGCAGCATCAACAAAACCAGCCGGCGCACCATTGGCAAGCGACGTTTCGTCCGTAACAGTCCAACCATTCGAACCGCCTGCGCCTGAAAGACCAACTTTCACAGCATCAGAAGGAACAGAACCGCTGAATGTTACATCGTCACCGTTCTTAACCGCTGAATAAACGTACGGCGACGCAACAGGCAAGCTGATGTTTTTCTCAACAACACTATAACCAGCAGGCACTCTGTCTGCAGATGCATGAGCTGCTGCATACGTAGCACTGTCTTTAGCGACACCGTTAATGCGAATGTTTTGATCAGAGATTTGAACTGAGCCTTCAGCAAAGTTCGACACCATCTTGTTTGCAAAACTTGCAGCATTGATGAAGCTATCAGGCGCACCTGCGCTGATTGCTGTTTGATTGATAACTGAATCGTAGCCAGCGCCACGTGCACTTGAAACAAGCGCACCCTTTGATGTCGCCGAAGGGACGTTACCTGTTAAAATGACTTGCGAAGCGTTTGATGAAACAGTCGCACCATAAGTGAACGGTGAAACTGGTGTCACGCCAATATTGGTCGAGCCAACAACAACACCATCAGGTGCTGCACTAAGTGCATCAACAACTTCACTTTGTGCTGCTGGTGATTTAGCTGAACCGCTAAGTGACATTGTGTCGCCAAACGTAGAAAGCTCTGCTGTATTGAGCGAACCAAACTGTGACAGACCGAAAGAAGTCATGTCATTAAAGTTGGCAGGCGCATCGTCAGTTACAGCCAAGTTGTTTGTTACTGAACCACTAGTAAGACCAGCAGCCTGCTTCACAAGATCATCGCGAACAGCCTCTGAAGGAACATTACCCTCAAGAACAATGCCGTCAGCCGTTTTTTGTGCACCAAAAATGTATGGCGAAAACACTGGAACAGGTTCTGGTTTTGGTTCTGGTTCCACTGCAGCCACTACTTCTGGCTCAGGTGCAGGTGCAGGCTCAGGTGATGACAAGGCCAACTTACCAACAGCCAACCCAGCAACAAGACCTGTACCAAGCTTAGCACGGAATGCGTTCTCAGAATCGCGATCAGCGAAGTTGCCGTTGAAGCTCAACGTTTTGTCAGAAACAGTCGCGTTGCCGCTATCCACAAGTGCAAGCTTATCAAGTGCGTAGTTTGCACGATCTTGATAATCATCAGACGCGCCAGAAGACAAAACCATTTTATCTATGACAGGAGCACCATTTGCAACGTCACCAGCTTTCGATACGAGAGCTTGGCGAATGTCATTGTTTGGAACAGACCCTGACAGTGTAACGCCAGAAACCGTTTTTGAAGCACCGAATACATAAGGTGAAGCAACTGGCGCTGCAATATCTACAGTGCCAAGGCTCAAACCAGCTGGAAGGCTTCCTGCAAGTGCTGCGTTCGCTGCATCAAAAGAAGCGTTATCTTTCGCAACACCAGAAATGTCCAAGCTGCTATCTGACAATTTAAATTCGCCAGAAGCAAATTCTTTAACTTGTCCAACAGCAAAACCAACTTGGCCATCAAGACCATCAGGTGAACCACCTGCTGCTTGCAATTCGTTGATCACGTTAACACCTGGCATTGCGTCAACCACTGCTTTTTCAACAACACCCGTTGCCGCTTCAGATCCGACATAGCCGGAGAGCGTCATCGTTGATCCGTCGAATTTACCAGATGTCACGAATGGTGATTGGATAGCCAACTGATCAACGGCACTGCCATCAACAACACGAACGCCCCATGTACCCGCGTCGCGGTCACGGAACACGCCATCAGCGAGAGCCAGCGCTTCCTGTTTCGCAGCGGCTGAAGGAGCAACACCACTAATCGCAAGATCGCGGCCATCAAGTTCAACGCTCGCCCACGGATGGTCAGCAGAGAGTTTGCTGATTGCACGTTTCGTCAAGTCGTTTTCAATGGTGCCTGCTTTCAAAATCATTGCAATTAAAAGCAGCAAACCTACACTTATGAGACCTGGTAAGATCCAAGCAGATGGGCGGCATTTCCACATATCATTCCCCAATCGTGGTACATAGTCGCTTCGTTAAAAGCTTAACCAAATATTAAATTTCAGAACGTGATAACGCGACACTACACCGGATGCAACCCAGAATTGATAAAAGTAGGAGTTTTTTGAGGAAGAAGTTAAAACTGGCGTCGGATCGATAAATACCCACCAACCTCGCCTTCGTTGTCATCTTCAAAGAAGAAATCATTGCCTGCGCCAAAATTATCAACAGAGTCAAAACCGACTTCCGCAAGCAATTCCGTGCCTTTCCAGCCTGACCAGACAATATTTAAGGCGCTGTCTATGCCATTCTGATTTCTGAATCCTGCTTGCGTTGCCGTTACGTATGAAAAGTCGGCGTTCAATCTGAGGTTGTGGTATAGCTTATATGAGAATCCACCAAACACACTAAACGCGTCCAAACCATCACTAAACGCAAAGACAACGTCGTTTGAAGAACGGCGCGCATAGGTCAAACCAGCGTGTACTGCGAGCAACGGGTGGACGTAGGCAAGCTGCGCTGCAAAACCGAAGCCAAGCTCTGCATCATCTTCGAAACGGAACTGGCTGCCATTGCGAACAGCGACTGGAAGCGGTGCACTCGCAATAAGCCCATCGACACTGACCGCCGCAAAACCAAGTGACGCACTCAACGCACCAAATTTCTTTCTCACCCCCAAACCGAAATTAGGCAAGTTGGCACGGGATCCTGAAACCGTTTGACTGCCATCACTGATCGAGCCCACAACATCAATGCCGCCTATTCTGCTTTGGTAACTAAAACCAAGAGCGGAGCGAGCATCAAGGCTTTCCGCCCCGCGCCGTGTAAACCCATCCGCAATGAACACGGACCCCGCATTTTCTATTTTGCCAATCGTGAATTGTCCGCGACTATTATCAAGCTGCAATTGGAAAGCATCCAGTCCTACAGCAAAATCTTGCTCGACAACACCAAGTATCAAGTCCTCAGAAACACCGGGATCAAATTGCGATTGCAAGCGAATGAAGGATGACAAGGTGCCTATTTTGGTCCGCTTAAACCACTTAATGTCTATCTCGCTTCTGCCTGTAAACTGGATAGCACTTAGCCCGTCGATAACATCCGTTGGGTCGTTAAAGGCAGCGCCAGTATCAACTAACCGGTTCCAATCAAAGCAACCAAAATGACGCGGTAAAGGGCGAAAACTCGACCCATAGTCTTTACACGTGGCTTTAGCTTCGAGCGGATCATTCCATGTTTGGGCATTTTTATTGATGGAACCGCCGCCATCTTGCGCCAACGCAAAAGAAGCCCACAGAGGAAAAACCACCCCAAACAAAAAACCCACCATTAAACAAAAGCAAATAAATTTATTTACTGATACATCACACATTTACTATACTATTTACGCTACATCTCCACGCTAATGAGTGCATTTATAAATATAAATGTCAATTGTATTCACCGCATGAATTGCGTGAAACAAACAGAAATCTAAAAACCCTAAAACCATCACTTCTTTGCCGCATTCTCGGCAAATTGCCCAATCACATTGTTCTTCATCGAATCAACAAAGGAGAACATGTGATGGTTAGACCAAACGAAACCCAACTGCGTGGCTCCCCCTTTAAGTATTTGATCAACCAAGCCCTCATCCGTGCGAAGCGCCGCGAACTTACCGTATCGCTGTTGATGCAACAAAGCCTGAGAGTGATGCACTTTCCAGTCATCCACAACTCGAATAATCCTATCATTCGAGACAACAAGGCGTATTAAGCCACCTCTTTTAGCCGCATTCAAATTCAGCCAAAAATTTGTGTGCAGTGCAATAAAACCCTTGCTTATATCGGTTTGATACATATATGTTCGATATGTATCTGACGAGAGTATGGCATTCATAGTCGCCTACCTCGTCATCACTTCTCATTGTCGGTATACGCTTATGAATGTAAGAACGCTTTGCCTCGCTATTTTAAATTTCCAAGATGCGACAGGCTACGAAATCCGCAAGATGTCGATGGATGGCAAATTTAGCCATTTTGTCGATGCAAGCTTTGGATCGATTTATCCAGCCCTCAACAAATTAGAGAATGATGGCTTCGTCACATTCAAAGACGAAGTTGAAGCGGGCAAGCCAAACCGCAAAGTCTATTCGATTACGGATGCAGGACGCCTTCATTTCTTGCAGTCATTAGAAGTTCCGCCGGCAAAAGATGTATTTCGTTCTGAATTCTTGATGATCGCCGTTTGTGCCGAATCCTTGCCGCCGCAGGTCGTTGAAAACGCCATCAATACCCGCCGCGAGCAACTGAACTCCGAGATCGAGCTCCTCAAAAACGTCGCTGAAAATCCAGACGCCAGCGACGGTGTTCGTTGGGCTGCTAATTATGGCATGGACTGCATGGCGAATTCCCTAGCCTATCTTGAAAAAAACAAACCGATATTGAATGAAATTTCCGGCATCTATCAGCCGATCAACGAAGAGGCTGCTGAGTAGTCCCTCCCCGACTTAAGCAGAAATATAATGAGCATACCAACCCCATACCTTTTAGCCGTCGGCCTTACTGCCGTTGTTGCAGGCTGGATGTTATCTGGTGACATTGTTAAAGGTGGCCGCGAAGACGCGAAGCCTGAAACGGTGAGCGAGAGAAATGAAAAAGCTGAGCAAACATTGTTCAAAGTTCAAACACACGTGTTTGAAGCCAAGCCTAGAACTGCCTTGATAGAAGTGCGTGGCAGTACAGAGGCAAGCGGCAAAGTTTCTGTTCGTGCTGAAACCACGGGGCTGCTTTTAGATCGCCATGTCCGCAAAGGCGACACGGTAAAAGTGGGTGATCTCATTTGCTCGCTCAAAGTGGGCGACCGCGAGGCTCGCGTTTCACAACGGGCGGCTGAACTTAAAAAGGCACAAATTGAACTTGACGCTGCGTTGAAACTGGTGAGCAATGGGTACGCGACACAAGCCCGCGTAAACCAAAACCGCGCAAGTCTTGATGCTGCAATTGCACAGATGAAATCCGCTGAAATTGAGCTTGCACGCGTTGAAATAAAATCACCTGTTGCAGGTCTCATACAAGACCCGTTTGCCAAAGTTGGCGACATGCTGCAAGTCGGTGATATTTGCGCAAATGTTATGGACCCGCAAAGCATCATTATGACCGCGCAGGTTTCTGAACGTTATATCGGACGCATGGCTATTGGCAGCAAGGCGAAAGTACGGATGGCCACAGGCGAAAAAGTTGATGGCACAATCAAATTCATCGCGCCATCCGCTGACACGGAAACAAGAACTTTCCGCATTGAAATTGCGCTTCCTAATAAAGATGTCCAAGTGAGAGATGGCGTTACAGCTGTGGCAAACATCGTGCTGCCTGGTAGCAAGTCGCACCTTTTGCCAGCTTCTGTTTTGACATTAAACGATGCTGGTGTGATCGGTGTGAAGATGGTGAAAAGTCCAAACACCGTTGCTTTCCACCGCGTCAAAATTTTGGAAGATACGCGTGACGGTGTTTGGGTGGCTGGTCTTCCTGATGCTGCAAATTTGATTATTCGTGGCCATGAATATGTGAACCAAGGCCAAAAGATTGATCCTGTCACGAAGACGGCGGGGGTCAACTAATGACCCAAGCTTTAGAAGTCATTTTAAGACGACCCAAAACCGTCATCACCATGATGCTGTTTATGCTGGCGGCTGGCATTTTAACCTATGTCAACATTCCAAAAGAAGCAAACCCTGACATCGATGTGCCCGTGTTCGCGGTTTCTGTCACGCAACAAGGCATCTCACCACAGGATGCTGAGCGCCTGTTAGTGCGTCCTTTAGAAACACAATTGCGTGGCCTTGATGGGCTGAAAGAAATAACCACCGTCGCTTATGAAGGCGCGGCAACAGCGACGCTGGAATTTGATGTCGATTTCGACAAAGACAAAGCGCTGGCCGACATTCGTGACAAAGTGGATCAAGCGCAAGCTGAATTCCCACCAAACGCCGATGAAGCAATCATCACCGAGACCAACTTCTCACTACAGCCAACCATCTTTGTGACCTTGTCAGGAGATGTTCCAGAACGCGCCTTGCACCGTCATGCAAAACGCCTGCAAGACGAGATTGAATCAATCAGCACGGTACGAGAAGCAAACTTACTCGGTACGCGTGATGAGTTGATGGAAGTCATCATCGATCTTGAAAAGCTTGAATCTTATAATATCAGCCAGACAGAACTGGTAACCGCAGTCACCGCAAACAACCAGCTTGTAGAAGGTGGGTTTTTGGATACGGATGGCGGCCGCTTCGCACTCAAAGTGCCCGGTCTTGTGGAAGACGCGAAAGACGTGACGCAGATCCCTGTTCGTCAAATTGGCGATGCCGTCATCACGCTTGGTGACATCGCAGAACTGCGTCGCACCTTTAAAGACGCCTCAAGCACCACCCGCGTTAACGGCAAGCCAGCAATCGCCATTGCTGTGGTTAAACGTATTGGCCAAAACATTATCGCGAACAATGCAGAAGTGCGCACCGTTGTCGAAGAGTTCAGCAAGGATTGGCCAAAGGCAATTAAGATTGATTTCGTGCTTGATCAGTCAAACTTCATCTTCGAGGTTCTGGGCTCTCTAGAAGCATCCATTCTAACAGCAATTTTCCTTGTTATGATCGTGGTTGTTGCAACCCTCGGCGTCAAATCATCTTTGCTGGTTGGCTTCTCAATTCCCCTCTCCTTCATGGTGGGTTTCCTCATCCTCAGCCTCTCCGGCTACACCGTCAATATTATGGTGATGTTCGGCCTCGTTCTAACGGTTGGCCTCTTGGTCGATGGCGCGATTGTTATGACCGAATATGCAGACCGTAAAATGTCAGAAGGTATGAGCCACAATGAGGCTTATATCCGCGCGGCAAAGCTGATGTTTTGGCCCATCGTGTCATCAACAGCAACCACCCTTGCAGCCTTCTTGCCTCTCCTCTTATGGCCTGGTGTTCCCGGTGAGTTTATGAGCTACTTGCCAATCATGGTCATCATTGTGCTTTCGGCATCTTTGCTCACTGCCATGGTTTTCTTGCCAGCGTCTGGTGCCTTGCTCGGACAAGTGTTCGCCTTTGCTGGTCGTCACTCAGCCATTTTATTGAGCTTGCTTATGGCAGCTCTCGCAGGCACAGCTACTTATATTCTGGCGCCACCAATTTTGTCGGGCGCGCTTGGCATTGATGTAGCAATTCAAATGCAGGCAACCATTGTTGCAACGGCCTTGATTGCCCTCATCGTGGCAATGGCCATCTACCCACTTGCCAGTTGGTCCCACCGTCGTGCAGCAGCTAAATCCAAGATTGATGAAACCGCTGAACTTCTAGCAGGCAATGAAAAACTGCAACTGCATAAGCTCAAAGGTGCAACAGGACTTTACGCTCGCACAATCAATCTGCTGGCAAACAACCTGCTTGGAAACATCATCGTTCTCGCTTTAACGATTGGCATTTGTGTTATTACCGTCGTCGAGCTTGGTGACCGCTTTAAGGGTGTTGAGTTCTTCGTGGATGAAGAACCCGACCAAGCAATCGTATTCGTTTCTGCGCGGGGCAATTTATCTGCCAAAGAAGCAAGCGACATTGTTGGTGAAGTTGAAGACGTGATCCTTAACATACCGGGCATTAAAGCCGCTGTTACAACGGCAAGCTCACCAACGGGCGCAGGCTCTGGCGGTGGTGGTGTTGGCGAAGTCCAAGACAAGCCGCGCGACGCTATTGGTGAAATCTCGCTTGAACTAGGCGATTATAAATACCGCCCAAGTTGGAAGCTAATCCAAGAACAAATTCGTGTTCAGACCGCCGATATTCCTGGCATCAAAGTTGAGCCTAAAAAAATCGAAGGCGGACCGCCCACAGGTAAGGATGTGCGCCTTGAAATTAAATCGACAGACTACGACCAATTGGTCTTGGCGGTTGGTGAGGTTCGTGGTTTCTTCGATCAGCAAGATGACTTGCTCGACATTGAAGATGGCCGCCCTCTCCCCGGTGCAACGTGGGAACTGGAAATTGATCGCGAACAAGCCGCCCGTCACAACGCGACCGTTACAGCGATTGGCGCTATGGTTCAGTTGGTGTCAAACGGCGTTCTCATCGGCACCTATCGCCCAAGCAACAGCGACGAAGAAGTCGATATCCGTGTCCGATTGCCGAAAGAGCAACGCACACTTTCAACATTGGATGACCTAAGGCTGCGCACAGAAAGCGGCCTCGTCCCCTTGTCGAACTTTATCACCCGCGAGGCGAAACCGAAAGTATCGTCTATCACGCGCCGTGATGGTCTTTATGCAATGGACTTAAAAGCAAATTTGAAACCCGGCACTGAGATCACCGTTAAAACCGCTTCTGGCGAAGAGGTAACCCGCGCAATCACTGCTGACGACAAAGTGGCACAAGTGCAAAAATGGCTCGACGATCAACAATGGAACGAGAGCATACAGTTCCGTTTTCGTGGTGCGGATGAGGAGCAAAAAGAATCTGGCGAGTTCCTAACCAAAGCCATGATCGGTTCTCTCTTCTTAATGTTCATTATTTTGCTAACCCAGTTCAACAGCTTCTATCAATCCATCCTAACGCTCGCGACCGTCGTTTTGGCAGTCTTTGGTGCGCTCATTGGTATGATGGTCACAGGCCAGAAGTTCTCAATCATTATGACGGGAACAGGTATTATCGCGCTTGCGGGTATCGTCGTGAATAATGCCATTGTGTTGCTGGACACCTATAACCGGATGCGTTCAGAAGGTGTGAGCCTTCCTGATGCTGTGGTGAAAACCGCGGCACAACGTCTGCGTCCGATTTTGCTTACCACGGTCACCACCATTGCCGGCCTCGTGCCAATGGCGACACAGGTAAACTTGAACTTCTTCGAACGTGTCGTGTCCGTTGGCAGCATTACGTCAATTTGGTGGGTTCAGCTTTCAACCGCCATCATTGCAGGCCTCGCCTTCTCAACGCTCCTCACGCTTATCCTCATTCCTTGCATGTTGGCGCTACCGCGCAATGTGGTGAACTTTGTCCAAAGTGCGGGCAATGTAGGCAGCGCTGCAAAAGAGCTCATGCGGGGCAAGAAGCAAAAGGTAGTGACAAACACCCCTGAAGATGTGGAAGTCCATCCGATACCTGCAACCAAGCCACAAATGGCACCAGCCATGAGTGAAGCGGCGGAGTAACAAATTACTCCACAGCTCTCAACCCTCTAAAGTTTCATGACTATTTACGTTTTAGATAGTCTAAACGGGTATTGTTTAGCGAAACGCTCGGTAGAGCAAAAAGAAAACAGGATCATTCACGCCATGAAAACTTTAATCCGCATAAGCTTTTTCGCAATCACAGCAGCCTTTTTGTCAGCGTGTGGCGTTCCGTTCATTCCGCTTATCTAAAGACTATTCATCGCCTGCTTTGCTTGACGCCACTTCATCAGCATCCCTTTTGAGATGCTTTTGATATGTGACCCAACCAATTGGTATGCAGATCATATAGATCACCACAGACGCGGTCATAAACCACCACGTATAGGTTAGCAGCAACGCAACCAAAGACACGAACACGATAATGGCAGGCACTACCCACTCTGCTGGAATGCCCTTGCCTATCGTCTTGCCTGAAAACGTTGGCAAATTACTCACCATCAAAAATGCAATCGCTAACACGTAAGCAATCACGATGCCCTGCGTGATCTCATTGACTGGGAAATCCAAGAAAGAGAGATAAAGCGGAAAGAGTGCTGCAATCGCGCCTGCTGGCGCTGGTGTTCCCGTGAAATAATTCGCCTGCCATGCAGGCTTGTTCGGTGTGTCCATTGCAGCATTAAATCGCGCAAGCCTTAAAGCTGAACAGATCGAAAAGATCAAACAAGCAATCCAGCCAATAGAGCGATAGTCATGCAAACCCCACATGAAGAGCAGGATTGCAGGTGCGACGCCAAAATTGACAAAGTCTGTAAGAGAATCGAGTTCTGCACCAAACTTCGTTGAGCCTTTTAAGAACCGCGCAAGGCGACCATCAAGCGCATCGAGAGCACCAGCAACAACGATCAAAATGACCGCAAGCTCCATGCGGTCTTCAATGGCCATTCGGATAGCGGTTAAGCCAGCAGAAAGTCCCAGCAATGTAACCAAATTAGGCGCAATGACGCGGTAAGGGATTTGCCGCTTTTGGCGCACAGGTTTTTGCGGTTCTTTTCCCTCAGATGGGTCGAGTGGCTGGAAACCTGAATCCATTTTAGTCGATCCTCACCGGACGTTCTTGGCTTTCAACATCAAAGCGCGCCAGAATGCTTTCACCAGCGGTCATAATCTGACCGATATGCACCTGTGGCTGGGCATTACTTGGCAAATAAACATCAAGGCGCGAGCCAAAACGAATAAGGCCAAAGCGCTCACCAGCGGCAATGTGGTCGTTTTCTTGTGACCAACAAACAATGCGGCGTGCAACAAGGCCCGCAATTTGCACAACACCAATGGTGCCTTTTTCGCCAGCAATGACGAGACCGTTACGCTCATTATCTTCACTCGCCTTATCGAGGTCAGCATTGAGAAAGAGGCCTGGCTTGTAGGCGATCTTGTTGATGTTACCCGCAATCGGTGCGCGATTAACGTGACAGTTAAACACATTCATAAAGACGCAAACCCGCATCATCGGCTCATCGCCAAGTTCTAGCTCGGCTGGCGGGACAGCAGGCCCCATAAGGCTAACACGACCATCGGCCGGACTTATCACCAGTGACGCATCAACAGGTGTAACGCGCTGCGGGTCACGGAAGAAATAGGCAACCCACGCGGTAATGATCAAACCGATCCAAAAAAGTGGTCCCCATAAAAACCCAAGCACAAAACTTGCAACGCCAGCTATAGCGATAAACTTATGCCCTTCTTTATGGATGGGAACGATGGCGGCACGTACAGAGTCTAAGACAGACATGAAGGCTCTCACTTTGAGGAACAAAAATACAGTTATGTGGTTCTGCCATCAAAAGGGCACGAATAAAAGAGGCGAATGCCGATTCTATTCATCTGTTTAATAACATCTGCGCTAGTGTTCGTCTTCTGCCCGCTTGCCCCTTTGGACAAATTCCGCCGCTTCTTCATGGACAGCACGCAATCGTTCTTCCGCTTCGCTCGCCTCACGCTGGCGTGCCCACATCGACGCATAAAGCCCATCAAGGTTTAGCAATTCATCATGCTTACCACGTTCGCGAATTTCACCGCGCTCTAAAACAATGATTTCATCCGCCCCAATAACAGTTGAAAGACGGTGTGCAATAACCAGCGTGGTGCGGTCTTGCGAAACCTCATCAAGAGCTGCCTGAATTTCGCGTTCTGTGTGCGTATCAAGAGCAGACGTTGCCTCATCAAGCAGTAGGATTGGCGGCGCTTTCAAGATGGTTCGAGCAATCGCGACCCTTTGTTTCTCACCGCCTGAAAGCTTCAAACCGCGTTCGCCAACTTCCGTGTCAAAACCTTCTGGTAGGGTTTCAATAAAGTCTGCAATCTGCGCCATACGAGCTGCTTCACGCACTTCTTCATCGCTCGCACTTGGACGGCCATAGCGGATATTGTAGGCGACCGTATCATTAAACAGCACCGTATCTTGAGGCACCATACCAATGGCAGAGCGCAGTGAGTTTTGCGTCACGTCGCGAATATCTTGTCCGTCAATCGTCACACGCCCACTGCTTGCCTCATAAAAACGAAACAACAATCGTGAAATCGTCGACTTGCCCGCACCAGAAGGGCCGACAATGGCAATGGTCTTTCCAGCAGGTACTTCAAAATCAACGCCTTTGAGGATTGGACGTTTAGGATCATAAGAAAATTGCACATTTTCAAAACGAACCGCACCATGTTCAGCTTTCAAGGGCTTAGCGTCCTCTGCATCTTTGATCTCAGCAGGTACATCAAGCAAAGCAAACATCTCTTCCGTATCTGTCAGCCCCTGTTTGATCTCACGATAAACAAAGCCGATGAAATTGAGCGGGATGGCAAGCTGGATCAACAAAGCATTGATCATCACGAAATCGCCAATGGTTTGCGTTCCGTTTTGTACCGCGAGACCGGACAAGATCATGCAAAGCACAACACCGATGGTGAGGATAACTGTTTGGCCAATATTCAACCATGCAAGCGATGTCCAAACTTTGACAGCGGACGTCTCATAACGCGCCATCGATTCATCAAACCGCGCTGCTTCCATCTTTTCATTGCCGAAATATTTGACCGTCTCAAAGTTCAAAAGGGAATCAATCGCTTTGGAGTTGGCCTCTGTATCTGAGTTATTCATGTCGCGGCGAATGGCGATGCGCCAGTTGCTGGCTTTGATCGTGAACCATGAATAGCCATAAACAGTGACCGCAAGGATCACCACATAAATAAGCCCGAACTGAACGTAGAATACCACGGCCATAAAAATAAACTCGAGAAGCGTCGGTGCGCCTGAAAGAATCGAGAAGCGAACAATCCCTTCAATGCCTTTCACGCCTCTTTCAATAACGCGAGACAAACCGCCTGTGCGTCGTTCAAGGTGAAAGCGCAGCGATAGATTGTGCATATGGGCAAAGGTTATTTGCGCTAATCGCCTTACCGCATGTTGCCCCACACGGGCAAAATAAGCGTCCCTAATCTGGTTGAACACCATAGCAAGAATGCGGGTCATTCCATAAGCAACAATCAGCATGACGGGTGTCACCAACCATAAAGGCCAGCCATCAAGGCCACCTTCACCCGTTAGCGCATCTGTTGCCCATTTATAGGTATAGGGTGTGAGCACGGTGATGATTTTGCCAATCACCAAAAAGACCATGGCTATCGCCACCCGCATTTGCAGGTCTTTGCGATCTGCTGGCCAGATAAACGGCCACAGGTTTTTCATGGTCTGCCAGTCGCCGCCGTCCGCCCGTACAGTCGGTTCAGGTTGAGCGCTTTTTGACATAGGTTTTTGCCCGCTCTTTTTGTGCGACGTTTTGGTAGCCATGAATTCCCCTGATTGCAGCCGAGCTTGAATAGCTGTCTGCCTGTCCTTGAAAGTAGGAAATAAACACGCCCAGTCAAACAATTAAGTGGAGCTTGTCACCACTTTTAAACGAAAGCACGCAACGCGTGTCTATTGAGCTTGTGGCTTTACTGAAGGGGCAACAACAACGGCTTGATTAACTGTGCTGGCCGCCCCTGGCACTTGGCCCTCGCCCGGCACCTTGAATATTTGACCGGGGAAGATCAGCTCAGGGTTTTTAATCTGACCTTTGTTTTGCTGATAAATCGATGTGTAACGACGACCGTCGCCATAAAGGCGTTGGGCAATCGTCCATAGATTGTCATTCTTACGGATGATTACATTGCCGACTTTTGCCCCTGCAAGCTCAGCAGGCGTTAGATCCTCTACGGCGAAAGGCACGGCAGCACGGGCTGCAACGTCAGCTGTTCCCTGATTGAGCAAATCAACGCGAATATTATATCGACCCGGCCCCAGTGGCTTGGTCTGCTCCAAAAGCCAATTGCCGCCCTCACTGCTCTTTGCATCACCAACCAATTTGCCATCCACGTAAACGCGCACAGTTTCATTAGGGCTTGCCTTACCGGCTACAAACAATGTGTCGTTTTCAACCTCCACAGCATCCACGGTGATGGTCTTTGCAGGTTCCACAACCTTTGCAGTTTCCACAATCTTTGCTGGTTCTGGCGCGGCCTCAGGCTTTTGCTCTTCAACAACGGCTGCGACCTGCTCAACTTGAGGCTCTGGCTCTGGCTCAGGCGTTGGCGCTTCTACGACTGATGTTTCAACGGGCGTAGGCGGCTCAACGGGTGCTGTCGGCTCAATGGGTGCAGTAGGTTCAGCAGGTTCTGGCGTGGCAACAATAGCTTGTTCGACAACAGGCGCTGGCACCTGTTGCTCTTTAAGCAAACGAGCAACCCGCTTCTTGCTTTCTTCACGCGCTTTCTCAATTGGTTTTGGTACAACCTCGAGCGCAGGCTCAGGCTGAACCTCCTCACCTAGTTCCTCTACCTTTGCCACTGCTGTTTTTTCAGGTTCAACTGCTGGCTGAGTTTTTTCTAGAACTGTCACTGGCTCTGGTTCGGCCACAGGTGCTGGTTCTGCTTCTGGAGTGGGTGCAGCTGTAGCAATCTCAACTTCTGGCGCAGGCACAGGCTCAGGCTCAGGCTCAGGCGCAGGTTCAACCTCTGCCACTGGCGCAGGTTCTGGTGCAGGCTCTGGTGCTTTCGCTACCTCAATCGGTTTTGGTTCTGCTTTTGGTTCTGGCTTTTGTAAAATTTCAACCGGCTTACCTGGCTCAACGAGCGCGACCAACGCTTCGCCTTGTTCTGGAACGGCAACTGCGACCCGCTGTTCAGAATCAATCGCGCTGCCATCGGCACGCTTTGAACGGATAGAAATTTCGTTGTTAGCACCTGTAAGCGGATTATCTGGAAGGACAACGAAAGCGCCAGTTTCATCAGCCTTCGCCGTACCGATAGGCTTATCACCATTCATCAATGTAATCTCAGATAACGGCTCCGCCTGCCCTGCAACCAACATGCTGCCGTCTTTTTCAACCCGCACAATATCGAAGGTGGGCGCGGAAGGCAGTGCGGGCTTTTCTTCAACGACTTTCTTCTCAGGTTCAACCTTCTCAGCAGTCTTGGGCGCTTTCACCTCAGGCTCGGCGAGTTTCGCAAGCTCTGTCTTCTGGCTTTCTTGGTAGCGTTCATAAGCCACAAATCCACCAACAGCGGTTGCGCCTGTTCCAGCAATTGCTAAAAAGATCAATAATGGGTTCACGAAACTATGCCAATCAACTCAAGACTCTATACAACTGAGCCACTATCCAACTTTTACTAAAATACGTCGAGAGCGCAAAAAACACAAATTTGTGCAAATATGCCCACTTCTGTCCTCAAGGGAATAAAAGAAAATGATTTCAAGCGTCTGTGTTTTTTGCGGTTCAAGTATGGGCATCAATCCCACCCACGCCACTCAGGCCTATGCTTTTGGTCGCATCTTGGCGGAGAATGAAATTCGTCTTGTCTATGGCGGCGGCAATGCAGGTTTGATGGGCAAAGTCGCCCAAGGCGCGCTCGACAATGGGGGCAAGGTTACGGGCATCATTCCAGAATTTTTAATCAGCAAAGAACGGATCGGTGACAGCCTTGATGACTTGGACGAAGTGATCGTTACCCAAGACATGCACCAGCGTAAAATGACAATGTTTGAAAAATCAGATGCCTTTGTCGCTCTCCCCGGTGGCATGGGAACGCTGGAAGAGCTTGTCGAGCAACTGACGTGGTCACAGCTTGGCCAACACGCAAAGCCAATCGTTGTGGCTGATTTCGATGAATTTTGGACACCCTTTTTCGAACTTGTCGATCACATGAAACAGCAATCATTCATCGGTGGCGCGCTAGAGGTAAATTTCGGTCGCGCCAAATCAGCTGAGGCAATCTTGCCTGAGTTAAAAAGGCTTGGATAAACCGCGTAGCCCTACGCACCAATTTCCTTGAACAATTTGTAGCGCATGGAATCGACCAACGCATCGAATGACGCATCTATTATGTTTTCAGATACGCCAACCGTGAACCATTGATTGCCCGTGCCATCACGGCTTTCTATCAGCACGCGGGTTATCGCCGATGTGCCGCCGTTTAAGATACGCACTTTGAAATCGACCAATTCGAGGTCAGCGATTTGCGATTGGTATTTGCCAAGGTCTTTTCGCAGTGCATTGTCGAGCGCGTTTATCGGGCCATTGCCCTCTGCAACGGAATGATAGTTTTCGCCGTCCATCTCAATCTTAACGACCGCTTCTGAAATGGTGACCTTATCACCCATTGCATTAAATCGACGTTCAACCATCACGCGGAAGCTCTCCACGTTGAAGTAGTCTGGCACGGTACCAAGGCGACGGCGGGCGAGCATTTCTAGGGACGCATTGGCGTCCTCATAAGAATAGCCCCGCCCTTCGCGCTCTTTGATTTCTTGCAACAATCCATCAAGGCGACTGTCTTTACGATCAACGTCGATACCCATGGTTGAAAGCTCGGATAAAAGGTTTGACTTTCCTGCCTGATCAGACACCATGACATTGCGCTTATTGCCCACTGATTCAGGTGGCACGTGCTCATAAGTCTCAGGCTCTTTAACAATAGCAGAGGCGTGAATACCTGCTTTCGTTGCAAAAGCCGATGAGCCGACATAGGGCGCCTGCCGATTCGGAGATTGGTTTAAAATTTTATCAAAAGACTTTGATATTGCTGATATATTACCTACATTTTCAACTGATACATTAAGTGAATATTTGCTCGCAAATTCGTCTTTCAAGAGCAAGGTTGGTAAAAGCGTTACAAGGTTTGCATTGCCGCAACGCTCGCCAATTCCGTTCAACGTTCCCTGCACATGGCGCACGCCTGCGCGGATGCCTGCCAGTGAATTAGCCACCGCATTGCCCGTGTCATTATGGGTATGAATACCGAGGTGAGAGCTTGGCACTACGCTCACTACATCAGCCACAATTGCCTCAATTTCATGGGGCAACGTGCCGCCATTCGTGTCGCACAAAACCACCCATTCCGCACCAGACTTATAAGCCGTCTCAGCGACCTTCAAAGCATAATCACGGTTGGCTTTATAGCCATCAAAAAAGTGCTCACAGTCGAGCAGAACCCGCTTGCCGCGCTCTTTGGTTGCCGTCAGCGTTTCTGAAACTGACGCAAGATTTTCCTCATTGGTACAGCCAAGCGCCACCTTCACATGATAATCCCAAGCCTTCGCCACAAAGCAAATAGCATCAGCTTCAGCGTCCAATAGCGCGTTGAGACCGGGATCATTGGAGACGGATACACCTGCCCGTTTGGTCATACCAAAGGCAGTAAAAGTTGCGTCCTTAGTTCTCTTCTTTGAAAACAATTCCGTATCAGACGGGTTCGCACCGGGGTAACCACCCTCAATATAATCGACGCCTAAATCTTCGAGCATCTCGATGATTTGTAGTTTTTCCTCTAGCGAGAAATCGACGCCCGGCGTTTGTTGGCCATCACGCAAGGTGGTGTCGAAGATAACGATTTTTTCGCGTTCACTGCTCATCGCTTCAACTCCCACGTGGTCACCCGCTCGCCTGTCTCAGCGTCTTTGCCGTCCTTGAGCTGAATACCGTCGGCCAGCAATTCATCACGAATGCGGTCCGCCTCGCCCCAGTTCTTATCTTTAAAATGCTGGAGCCGCTCTTCAATCAAGGTCGCTACTGCGGCTTCATCAACGCCACTCGTATCAGCACTTGCAGGAAGCCCCATAAATTCAAGCGCCTCTCGCAATGGCGCACCTGATAGGTCGTTCAATGCGTGAATAGCGGCACTGCTGTTCAAATCATCATGCAGCGTGGCGATAACATCATCAAGTTTGCCTTTATCCTCGCCCTCTTCCACACGGCGCTGCATTTTCACCAGAAGGTTTTCAGCTTCCTCCAACCGCTTAACACTGAAATCAATCGGCTCGCGGTAATGGGTCATCAACATAGCAAGCCGTGCAATCCCACCCGCCCATTGGCGACCGCCCACTTTATCAGTGTGCAGCACTTCATACACGGTGATGAAATTACCGAGTGATTTTGACATCTTCTCGCCTTCAACCTGCAAAAAGCCGTTATGCATCCAGACATTCGCCATGCTCGGCACATCAAAAGCGCAACAGCTTTGGGCCATTTCGTTTTCATGGTGCGGAAACACCAAATCAATGCCGCCACCGTGAATATCGAAAGTTTTGCCGAGATAACGCTCGCTCATAGCCGAACATTCGATATGCCAACCTGGACGACCATAAATGGCAACCGTTTCACCGCTAAAGCTAAAAGAGGCGTCCCATCCCGGTGCTTTGTCATCTGATTGTTTCCAAAGCACGAAATCTGCAGGGTTTTCTTTATGGCTTTCCACGGCAACACGAGCGCCTGCTTGCTGTTCGTCCAAATTACGGTTTGAAAGCGCGCCATAGGCTGCCATGCTATCAACACGGAATAAGACTTCCTTGCCCTCACCACCTTGAGCCACATAGGCATGGCCTTTATCGATGAGAGTTTGAGCGATCGCGATCATCTGCTCGATATTCTCAGTGGCTCGCGGCTGATGATCAGGGTCGAAACAACCAAGGGCTGCCATATCACTCATGAATTGATTGGCGGTTTTGTCTGTTACTTCGCGTATAGCCTCATTGAGAGACATATCGCCTGAGCCAATCGCTTCGCCATGTGTTTCCAAAGCGCGCGCATTAATCTTATCATCCACGTCTGTAATGTTACGCACATAGGTGACGGCATTCTCGCCATACACATGGCGCAGAAGACGGGCCAGAAGATCAAACACGATAACGGGACGTGCATTGCCAATATGGGCAAAGTCATAAACCGTCGGCCCACACACATAAAGCCGCACATTTGCCGGATCAATCGGGACAAATGGGGCCTTCTCGCGACTCAACGTATTATAAAGCGTGAGTTCTACCGACATTTCTTCAATCCTCGTTCCCAAATAATCGCCACGATAATGGCGCAGCATAATAGTTTGCTTGCATCCTAGCCGGGCGTTCTTTGTCTGAGGTAAAATAGAGAAAGGGAACGGCCAGCTTTTAGGAGCTAGCAGATAATAATGCCACCAATAATGATGCATGCATAAGCATTTAAACCGTTCATACCGCCACTTTTGCGCCATTACCTCCATTCCGTCAACCACCTGCACAGCAAAACGTAGTTTTGCGCCATTAACTAAGATGAATTTTAACTGAACAGCACTCTCACTATCAGTTCAGCGACCACTTGTTATTGTTTCAACACTTACAAACCAACGAAACTCAAACAAGGAGTTTAAAATGCTGCATTCTTTCCGTTCATTTTTTCTATTGAGCCTCATCGTTGGAGCAATAGGCCTCTTCCTTGTTACAATGGTGCAAGTGGTAAGCGAACCGAAACCAGCCTTTTCAAAAATCCCTTCTCCTACTGGCTTTATCTTACAAACCACCACGTAAACCTGAGATTTTCTTCCTCTCCACACGCAATTGCGGTTGATATAGGTATAACGTCCCCTATATAATGCGCGTGCCGAAAAAAGTGAACGATGCGCCCTTGAGGGCTGCCAGCTGCTTCTATAAGACTTATACCAAACACTGATGGCTTGAATTCCACTCTGGGAACATAGGCGGCTCCAGCGTTTTGCGGCTGAAATTTTACCCTGACAGGATCAATAATGTCTAAAAATGACTCGACTCAAAGTGAACTTGAACAAAACGCTCTATTTTATCACGAATACCCAACCCCCGGAAAACTCGAAATTAGTGCGACCAAACCGCTTGGAAACCAGCGCGACCTCGCACTCGCCTATTCTCCTGGAGTTGCAGCACCTTGCCTTGAGATTGAGAAAGATCCCGAAACTGCCGCTAAATATACAGCGCGCGGCAATTTAGTTGCCGTCATCTCCAATGGTACCGCTGTACTGGGCCTTGGTAATATTGGCGCTTTAGCCTCCAAACCTGTCATGGAGGGGAAAGCTGTCCTGTTTAAAAAATTCGCTGGGATCGATGTTTTTGACATCGAAGTTGACGAAACGGATATCGACAAGTTCAGCGATGTAGTTGCAGCCT
>JBDVXS010000073.1:0-7776 GCA_039964305.1 Hyphomicrobiales bacterium | reverse complement strand
GATTTCCTGATGATCAACATTAAACAGATCGTCCTGAGAAATATCCCCATTTTCAACGGCACTTTCGAGAACTTTCGACACTGTCTTTGCGTGGTCACTGGCGATGTTCAAGAACACAGTTTCTTCTGTTTCCGCACCGATCTGAAGAACGTCGGCCGTCAAGTGGTCCAGTTTATCTGCAATGGATTGAAGTTGTGAACTGAAATGAACAAGTTCATGCGAAGAAGACGATGACGTATTGGATAGCTGATCAAATGCCTCTGAAAACACAGAGCACGTATCGTTCACTTGATTGGCGTGTTCTGACACATCACTGGTCGATTGATCAATTTTTACAATTGCAGAACCGACCAAATTTAAAATCTCAGCAAAAGACCCTGCACTTTCGTTTACAGCTTCAGCCTTCTCAGTGGCACCGCCTGATTGATCATTCAACTGCGTCAAACCAGATCGCACCCGCATGATGGTCGATTCGATTTCGGTAGTAGCGGACGTGGTGTTTTGTGCAAGTTGCTTCACTTCACTTGCAACAACCGCAAACCCCTTGCCTGCCTCACCTGCGCGGGCGGCTTCGATGGTGGCGTTAAGGGCTAGAAGGTTAGTCTGTCGCGCAATGGTTTCGATCAGCCCTGTTACAGAGCGCACGCTTTCCATCGCACCGTTCAGCTCATCCATATTACTATCAAAGCCAGATACGTCTTTAATCAATTCTTGGATAGCAACAAGCGCTTCATTTGCGCTGAGTTGAGATTGGTCCAAGTCTGTGCCCACTTGCTGTGTAACATCCCGAGCATATTTCATACTGGTGTTGATTTCATTGGTGCACGCTTTAACGGCTTTTAGATCGCTCGTTAAAATATCAAACTGTTCAACCTCCTCAATTGATGAGGCCGATATTTCCTGCATCGCGCCAGCAATTGCCGCCATGTCTAGTCCAAAAGCACTTAGTTCCTTAGATACTGCGCGCAAAACATCGCTCATCTGCGCATTCTCAGCTTCTAATTGTGCAACTTTTTCCTCGATTGATAATTCGGGGCTTAAAGCAGCTAATTCCATATTCCAAACTCCTAATGTACAAAGAAGATGTCGAATCATGCTTAATTTTGAATTAATTTAAGATGATTTTCAGGAAAAAATTCAGCATGGAACAACGTTCTTCACCTTTGCTTTGAATGCTCACTTAGAATCGGTTTACTCATAAATCATGTCATTTGATCAAATCATGATTACCCTAGGTAACCGCTCCTTTACGCTAGGCGAGGTATTAATCGCCGGCGCTGGTCTCGCGTTGTTCTTACTATTTGTGCTTTTACTGATGGTCTGGAGAAACTCCGGCAGCAGAGCGGAAATAGAACGATCTGCTCAAGCCCGTGCTGCTGAGATGGACTTGCGCATGGCAGACGTGATGAAAGCGCAAGCCGAAATGGCAGGGCGTATGCAAACATTTGCCAATGTTTTTGGCACCAGCCAGCAAGACCTCACCAAAACTCTAGGCGACCGTATGGACACGATGAGCCATCGCCTCGGCCAGAACCTTGCAGAAACAACAAAGTCCACCCACCAAAACCTGCAAGCCTTGGGTGAGAGATTAGCTGTTATCGATAAAGCCCAAACAAATATCACTCAGCTTTCCAGTCAGGTTGTTGAGTTGCAGAATGTGTTGGCCAACAAACAAACCCGAGGTGCTTTTGGGCAAGCGCGCATGGAAACCATTATCAAAGATGGCCTCCCACAAGGTGCGTTCTCGTTTCAAGCAACCTTATCAAACAGCACACGGCCAGACTGTTTGATCTATATGCCAAACGATGCGCCTTCCTTGGTGATTGATTCTAAGTTCCCCCTTGAAGCATGGAACACGGCACGCCACAGCGACCAGCCAGACGAAATTCATACCGCGAAAACCCAATTTCGTCGCGACGTGGATAAACACGTAAAAGACATTGCCTCGAAATATTTCATCACGGGCGAAACCCAAGACACCGCCTTTATGTTTGTGCCGTCTGAATCCATTTTTGCCGATATTCACGAACACTATGAAGACATCGTCCAAAAAGCCCACCGCTCACGCGTGGTGATTGTTTCACCTTCATTGCTTATGTTGTCTATACAGGTCGTCCAGTCTGTTCTGCGTGATCAGCGCATGCGGGAACAGGCGCATATCATCCAAAAAGAAGTGATTGCCTTAATGGCAGATGTCTCAAGACTGGATGAGCGGGTTGGGAAACTTCAAACCCATTTCTCGCAAGTCAATCGCGATATTGATCAAATTATGACATCAACCAAAAAGATCACAGGGCGTGGTAGCCGTATTGAAGCATTAGATTTTTCTAAAGAAAATGAGGCTGCCAACGAAGACGCGACACCAACGCCAGATGACCCCCATTTGAACCGCCCAACCCAGCCTGATTTATTAGCAGGCGAATAGCCTCATTCATACAAAAAGCCCGACTTGAACAAACAAGTCGGGCTTTTTTCGTTTTTATAAAGCGAGTAACTTAAGTTTGCGTCAGCGGAGAAATTTGAATTTCTACGCGACGGTTAAGAGCGCGACCTTGTTCACTATCATTGGAAGAAACCGGACGCGCTTCACCAAAGCCTTGCACTGCGAAGCGGCGGCTATCAACGCCTGTGGTTGCAAGATATTGTGCAACATTCGTCGCGCGGTTTTGAGATAGCAATTGGTTATCAGCATCGCTGCCAACGCTATCTGTGTGGCCAACCACATCAACCAATGTCTTATCGTATTTGTTGAGCACAACACCAACGGAGTTCAACACAGGCTGGAACTGAGATGTCACTTGAGCTTCACCCGTTGCAAACGTAATATTGCTTGGTAGGTTCAAGATGATGCTATCGCCGTTTCGCGTAACGCTAACACCTGTACCTTGCAGCTGTTGACGAAGTTCTGCTTCTTGGCGATCGAGGTAAACACCCACACCACCACCGGCAAGAGCACCAATACCAGCACCGATCAACGCACCTTTACGCGCATCACCGCTGCCAACATTATTACCAATAATCGCGCCAGCCAAAGCGCCACCTGCAGCACCAAGGCCCGTGCCTTTAACAAGATTAGAAACTTTGGACTGTCCTGTGAAGGCGTCCTGCGTTGTTAAGCAACCAGCAAGGCCCAATGAAAGGGCTGCCAAAGTGGCTGCAGTTGTCATAAATTTAGTCATCTGAGTTCTTTCCCATATCGATTTTTCTGCATCAAACTCGCAAAAGAAGGCGAATTTTGGATTAAGCAGCATAGTTAATAACAAGTTGACCATTTTGCACAGTTTTGAAAGACTTCATCTTATTACGATTACTATGGATTTTATAATGAAAAAATATTTTTCCGCCCTCATTTCCCTTGCTCTATTTACAATAGCGCCCCCGTCTCATGCTGGTTCACTGCTCGAAATGAGTGAACTTGGTGGTGAATGTGCAGAGAAAGAGGGGAGCCTTATTTGCGGTGAAGGAGAACCCGCGCTCCACATTATAAAAAGCACCTTCTCACCAGCACACCCAATATCAGAATTTGCCGTTGGATGGCGCGCGCCAGAGCGAGAAGACTGGCCCTTTGCCGAACTCTACCTCGTCCGCTTAATAAACGGCACCGCCATTCAGCCCCTACGCGCGAAGGTCGAATGGGTAAGCAAAACACAGCTTGCCAATCACCAATCCGTCTATGCAAGTTGGATGGGCAATAAGGCAGGAACAGGCGGCGGCTTTATGCTGGGCGTCAATGGTAAGTGGGACACCCAAAGCTTAGAAATGTATCAATGGGCGGGTGACAAGCTCACCTATGAAGGTGAAGTTTTCCCGAAAGTTGGCGAGGCGCTTTATAACAAGCTTTATGAAGATAACCCCGACATCGACGTTAGCGGTTATGTCTTGTCCACCACCAAAGCTCCGCTGGTTGGTCCCTCTCAACACAAACAATCAACGAAGCCCTTCACCGTTATCATTACCGCCGTCTTTCAAGAGCCAAAGGCCTCAACGCCGATTTATGAGTATGAAGTAGACGTGAAGCTGGAAGGCTATAAAACATGGTCCCAAACCGTTATGACTTCTATCAGACCTCTTGAAACGAACTAACGGATACTCCCATGGCAAAACCTCGCGCGCTCATTGTTGGCGTTGGTGATGGCGTCTCCGCCTCCCTCGCCCGTGCCCTTAAAGCCCAAGGCTATAAAATCATCCTTGCCGCCCGCAACATCGAGAAAATTGCAGGGCTGATTGCAGAAACAAAAGCCGAAGCCCATGTTTGTGACATTGTGAAAGCCGAAGATGTGACAGCGCTGTTTGATGCCATCGAAGGACGGGTAGAAGTCGTCATCGCCAACCCTGCACGGCGCGTGCGAGGACCGCTCACGGAAGTTGACCCAGTAGAGGTAAAAGCATCTCTTGAAATTACAGCCTTTGGTTCTTTCTTGGTGGGTCAAGCGGCAGCCAAGCGTATGCTTGAACAAGAAATGGAAGACGGCAAACGCGGCACGATTTTGTTTACAGGCGCATCCGCAGGCGTGAAAGGCTTCCCACAATCAGCCACCTTCGCCATGGGCAAATTTGCCCAGCGTGGTCTCGCCCAATCCATGGCACGAGAACTTCACCCCCAAGGCGTACACGTTGCATGGATCAACATCGACGGCGCCATCAAAAGCGCCACCCGCGTGGAACCAGCCGACAAACCAGCCTCGATGCTAGACCCTGACGAGATTGCGAAGAATTATGTGCATTTAATCAATCAACAACGCTCTGCTTGGACAGATGAGTTGGTGGTAAGACCTTGGGTTGAAAAATTTTAGAGGCTATAGATATTTAATCTTGCCCCTTAAACCGATATTGCCAGCTAACTCTATTCCCTAAGCGAACTCACGCCAAAGGGTCTCGCCCATACTGGTTTGGTCCATCGGTGCCTTTAAGGGCGCCGCAGATAACTAGAAAATATAATGCGAGAAAGAACAACGCCAATTTGACAAACTGCACTGCCCAAAACAGCAGGTTGTCCCCATGGGCAACAATGCCATTAGGATCTGATATCTCTGACGGAACAACGAATACGAGTATATAATGAAGGGCAAGATAGACAATGAAAAGTTTTCCGTTCCTGCCGCGATCGTGCAGCCGCTTCACGAAAAGGCAATAGTTGGAATATACAAACATCACCATACATGATGCAATTAAGGCCATGGATTTGACCTGCAAATTAATAAGCAGAACCGTAAGGAATAATATCAAAAGGGACGCGGCTAACAAAGCCAACATTCCCATCCAAAATTGCCGACGCCCAATACGGCCTTCAGTCGAAAGCAGTGTGTAAATCATCTCCATAACCATACCCCACGAGCTAAACAGACAAACTCACATACTCAGCGGGGACCGGCTTTAACCACCAAGGTTAGACAACACCAAGAAGAATATTGCTGAGATGATGGCTGCAGAAGGCACTGTGATAACCCATGCGGCAATGATGGTAAGGAAATGAGAGCGACGCACAAGCTTTCTGTGTTTGCGCTTTTTGCTGCCAGATTTCTCAACTTCGTGCTGAATAACCTCATTCACAACCTCTTTGCCGGTTGTTGTCCGCCAATGAACCTCACGGAAGAAACCAACGCCGAAGACTGCCCCAACCGCAATGTGGGTTGAGCTAACAGGCAGGCCGAGCCATGAGGCAACAATAACAGTAATCGCCGCAGACAGAGCCACGCAATAAGCGCGCAATGGGTTGAGTTTGGTAATCTGCTCACCCACCATACGGATGAGTTTTGGACCAAACAGCATTAAGCCGAAGGAAATACCGAAGGCACCGATGACCATGACCCAAATTGGAATGGATACTTTAGACGCCACTTCACCCGCTTCAATGGTGTGCACGATGGCAGCCAGCGGGCCAACAGCGTTTGCAACATCATTTGCGCCATGGGCAAAAGACAACAAAGCCGCCGCGCCAATAAGTGGGATCGTGAACAATTTGCGCACGGAATCTTTTGTGTTTGGCAACACACTCGATTGACGTTTGATGAGCGGGCGCGTGATGAGGTAGGTTGCAGCAAAGAAGCCAGCACCAATCAAAAGCGCCGTTTCAAGATCAATCTTGATGATCTTTTTAAGACCCTTAACCGCAAGATAAGCGGAAAAGGCACCAGCCATAACGGCAATCAGCACGGGCACCCATCGTTGGGCTGCAGCAATTTTGTCCGACCTATCTGAAATTTTCGATTTGATGAACCATAAGAACATGGCCGCAATCAAACCGCCGAGCACAGGTGAAATCACCCAACTGGCAGCAATTTGCGTCATTTTCGGCCAGTTCACGGCGCTCATACCAGCAGCCGCGATGCCCGCACCCATAACACCACCAACAATTGAGTGTGTTGTTGAAACAGGTGCACCAAGCCAAGTGGCAAGGTTGATCCACACGGCAGCAGACAAGAGTGCGGCAAACATTGCCCAAACAAAAATATGCGGATCACCAACCGCAGAAGGGAAAATAATGCCCTTGGAAATCGTTCCAACAACATCGCCACCCGCCAGAAGTGCACCAGCACTTTCAAAGATCGCAGCGATAATCAAAGCGCCAACAATCGAGAGCGCATTTGAACCAACGGCTGGTCCAACATTGTTTGCAACATCGTTCGCGCCAATGTTCAACGCCATGTAGGCACCAACGGCGGCCGCCGCGATAATGATGTAGTTATCGGCGTGTAGCCCCAAAATAATGCTGACGATAAATCCAACGGCGATAATGAAGGCTAAACCGAGGGAGGGTGCTAAAAATTGCTGTCTTGTTGCAACGGTTGCCTGCTCTAGAGAAACGCGTGTTTTGAGGTCGCGATCGAGCGTTTTATTTGGTCGTGGGTTCTTAACCATGGTTCCCGTCCATTATACAATTAGTCACTGGCAAATTTCGGGCACTTTAGGACAGAAAGCCCCCCCTAATTCAAGCCATTTTTTCAACAATCCAAAATGAATTCACTAAATAAGGGTTTATTGTGAGTCATGGGGAAAAGCGTCTAAAGCGCTTGCCTTAATTCAAATTTATGCCTGCTCACCCGTCGCTGGGCCTACTGGGTCGGGACCATATTGGTTTCTACCCTTCGTGCCCTTTAAAAAACCGCAGATAATGAGCAAATATAGCCCCACTAATCCACACAAGACATAGACGATAACGCCGAGCCCGACCAACAAGGCAGCACCTTCTTCAATCTCTCCACCAACAGCCTCTCTCCTTGGAAAATCCCCAATCAAAAACATGAAGGTCAGGAACAAGCCATAAAACAGGTAAAGCACGGTCGCCTTTTGGTTGCGATCATGAAAGCGCTTTACGAAAAGCGCGAGGCTTGGAAAAAAGAACAGTAAAAACAGCAGCGCATTGGCAACCAGCGTTGCCGTCACCGGATCAAGTATTTGCTTGGATTGCTCCGCAATGCCGTCAGCAATGTAGAGAACCGCCAAAACAACAAAGACGCTAAAGCTGACAATCACGGCGAGCACACAAAGCACAACAAATCCTACCCAAAATTGGGAGCGGGAAATTCTGCCCTTTGTGTCAAAAAGGATAAAACTCAAATTCATCCTTTGCGCCTTTTGTTTTGCAGCCTAGCCGTTAGTCACGCAGCAATTCATTGATGCTGGTTTTAGAGCGGGTTCTCTCATCCACGCGCTTCACGATAACCGCACAGTAAAGATTTGGACCCGGTGTGCCGTCTGGCAATGGTTTGCCCGGCAACGTGCCAGACACCACAACAGAATAAGGCGGCACTTCGCCCATGTAGATTTCGCCAGTTG
>JBDVXS010000072.1:0-6809 GCA_039964305.1 Hyphomicrobiales bacterium | reverse complement strand
TTGAAACGTAAGCAGAAACAAGATCACAGACCGTTTCAATTATCTCACTATTTTTATTATCAATACCACTTTGTGCCAAAACTGCATCCTCACATGTGACTTTCATTCCGTGACGATAGGTACCATCACGCAGCTTAATACTCTAGCAAGTCAGGGTTGTAATTTACTGTATTTGAGTAAACCAACTCTACTTTTCGATGTATTAAATAAAAATTATCAATAATGTTCACAAAAAAAAGCAAGAAAATGCAACGATAGTCTTATAGATGGATAGATTACACCCATCCCTGCTGCCTCTGAAAACATGAGCATCTTATTTTCTAATTGGCTCTTGCGCAAGTAATAAAAAAATCCATTTTTCACATCAATAAAAAAGTGTTATTTCTGCTAAGTGCATATCGATTAACATATTTTCCAAATTAATGGTGACACCTTGCGCATTCATAGATTTTTCGAAAACACCCCTGACGAAGCGCTTGCGATAGTAGATTACAATAATTCCTCTTTGTCATATAGGGCTTTAAGACAACAAATCGATGAATTATATGATATTTTTTTGGAAACCGGCTTGTGCGCTGGCGATCGATTAGCATTAATTACTGAGAATTGTGCTCTTTATGTGGCAACAGTGCTTGCGTGTAGCAAGCTGGACGTTTGGTTTGTACTCATAAATGCTCGACAAACAAACGACGAAGTCGATGCAATTCTTACTCACAGTAATTCGAAATTTATACTTTTCACAACCGATGCTTCCGATAAAGCCAAAGACCACGCTGAACGCTTAGGGGGACAAAAAGTCGCAACACTGGACTGTGGAGAAATTGTGCTGTCAAAATCGAGAGACACAGAAAAAGAATCTGTCGACCAAAGCGCCAACCAAACAGCCGCCCTACTCTATACAACCGGCACGACCAGCACACCGAAAGCAGTGATGCTGAGCCATAAAAACTTACTCTTCAATGCGTCGGCATCCGGTCGAGCAAACAATATCACGCCAAAAGATCGCGTCCTTCTTGTTTTACCAGGCACTCATATTTTTGGTCTCGCAACTGTTTTTCTCCAAACCATGTTAGCAGGCGCTACCCTGCAAATCATGAGGCGGTTTGAGGTTGAAAAAGTGGTTGAGGCTTTAGAGAGTGGCGTTACAGTCTTTCAAGGCGTGCCACAAATGTTCACGGCAATTGTCAATTATCTTGCGACTGAAAAGCGGTCATTCGATGCAAGCAATCTTAAAGTTATTTCAGCAGGCGGTGCTCCGCTTGACCCTGCATTGAAGAAGAACGTTGAAGCGATTTTCGGTCTCAATCTTAACAATGGCTACGGTATTTCAGAAACCGCAGCAGGTGTCTGCACCACAGATCGCAACATCCATCGGGACGATACGAGTGTTGGGCCAGCTATTGATGGTGTCAGTTTAAAAATAGATAATCCCAACGAAGAAGGCATCGGCGAGGTTTGGGTTAGCGGCGATAATGTGATGAATGGCTATTATCGCGCGCCTGAGCTTACCAAAGCGGCCCTCACCGATGATGGATATTTCAAAACCGGCGACTTAGCGCGGATGGACGCTGATGGTTCACTGCACATCGTTGGGCGCAGTAAGGAACTCATCATACGGGCTGGATTTAACATCTATCCACCAGAAGTTGAGGCCATGCTCAGCAAGCATCCATCGATCTCACAGGCCTCAGTTATTGGTCGCCGCTATGGAGATGATGAAGAAATCATCGCCTTCATCCAACTGCGCAAAGCCATATCGGAGACCGCGATCAAAGACTGGCTGCGAGAAAGGTTGGTCGGGTATAAGATTCCCCAACGCATAATCGTTGTTGATCATTACCCTTCAGCTGCTACTGGCAAAATATTGAAACATAAGCTTGTTTCCCATTTCGCAAATGAGATAACCTTACATGAGAATAAGTCAGGTTAACGTTGTAAATTGGAACAAGCATGTCTGTGGTAGAAATTGAACGCGTCGGCGCAATCGGACTGATTGCCTTAAATAACCCACCAGTGAACGCGGCAAGCACAGCCCTCAGACAAGGTATACAAACCGCAGTCAATGACCTTGACGGTGATGAGGCCATCACCGTGATTGCAATTTATGGCAAAGGCAGAACCTTTATTGCTGGTGCAGACATTACCGAATTTGGCAAACCACTCAAAGAACCGCTTCTCCCTGATCTATGCACCGAAATTGAGCGCACAAAGACGCCCGTTATTTCAATTTTACACGGCACAACACTCGGCGGTGGCCTTGAGGTGGCGCTTGGCACTCATGCGCGTGTCGCGATAAAGGGAAGCAAGGTCGGTTTGCCTGAGGTCGCTTTAGGCTTGTTACCAGGCGCAGGCGGCACTCAACGCACGCCTCGACTTGTTGGCATTGCAGCGGCATTAGAAATGATCACATCTGGTCGCCATATGGGCGCGGATGAAGCGGCGAACCTTGGCCTTGTCGACCGCGTGGTGGAAGGCGATCCGCGCGACGTTGCGATTGAAAGCGCGAATGATGTTTTATCAGGCAAGCTACAATATCGCAGAACGGGAGATCTAATCGTTGAGGCCGATGATGCAGCCTTGGCGGAATGGCGGCAAAAAATCACAGCGAAATCGCCCTTTCTGTTTTCACCGCAAAAATGCATCGACGCGGTGGCGCTTTCTACCAAACCTGTTGATGAAGGCATCCCAGCTGAACGAGCGCTGTTTATGGAATGCATGAAAAACCCACAAAGCGCTGGCTTACAACATGCTTTTTTTGCTGAACGCGCTGTGCAGAAAATTCCAGAGGCAAAAGCCGAACCGCGCTCAATTGAAAGTGTCGGTATTATCGGTGGTGGCACAATGGGCTCGGGCATCGGCACCTCCATGTTAATGGCAGGCCTCCCCCTCACCCTGATTGAGCGTGACGATGCAGCTATCGAGCGCACACGCGCAACAATCACTAGCAATCTTGATGGCGCGGTTAAACGCGGAAAAATGGTTCAAGAAACCCGCGATGACATTCTCACGAACAAACTCACCCTTAAAAGCGAACTTGGAGCCCTAAGCGATGTAGATTTGATCGTGGAAGCTGTATTCGAAGAGATGGACGTGAAGAAAGATATCTTCACAAAGCTTGATAAAATCGCGAGAGCTGGCGCGATCTTAGCAACCAATACGTCCTATCTGGATGTTGACGAAATAGCCGCCTGTACGTCACGACCTTCTGACGTCATAGGCCTGCATTTCTTCTCACCTGCTCATATTATGCGATTGCTCGAAGTGGTTGTCGCAGAAAAAACAGCGCCTGAAGTGGTTGCAAGCGGATTCGCTCTTGCCAAGCGCATGAAAAAAATAGCCGTGCGTGCAGGTGTATGTGATGGCTTCATCGGCAACCGCATCCTCACTAATTATAAGAAATCAGTCGACTATATGATGTTAGATGGTGCTGCCCCGCACGAAATTGACGCCGCTATTGAAGGATTCGGCTTTGCTATGGGCCCCTTTGCCGTGTCAGACCTTGCAGGCCTCGATATTACGTGGGCATCGCGCAAGCGACAATTAAAAACCAAACCAGAAGCCGAACGCGACGTCGAGATTGCGGACCGTATATGCGAAAACGGTTGGTTTGGGCGTAAAACGGGTCAAGGCTTTTACGTCTATGAAGGACGTGAACGCGTTCCAAACCCAGCAGTTGCGGGCATCATTGAAAGCGAGCGGCAAAAAGCAGGCGTTACACCCAAAAAGTTCAGCGACAAAGAAATTGTTGACCGCACCATGACAGCCATCATTTTAGAGGCGATAAAGATCGTCGAAGAAGGCATTGCCCTTCGCCCCATCGATGTGGATGCCGTTTATTTGTTTGGCTATGGCTTCCCTCGTTTTCGTGGCGGTCCATTGCATCATGCCGATCAAATTGGTGCAAAAACACTGCTTGAAAGAACAGAGGCTTATGCAAAAGAGGATGCCCATTTTTGGCAAGTCCCTGCTCTGCTTCGACAGATGGCAGAACATGATGAGACTTTTGCAGCTATGAATTGACCCGCTGACGGCCAAAACCCCAAATCATCGGCTCAATCGAGTAAATGCTTGGAAAAATATACCCTTGCGTTGCGAGCACGTGCTTTAACGTATGGCGCAATGCATTATTTTCTATAACAATGTGATCCGCTTGGGCTTTGAATGCGTATTATAAGAGCTGCGTAGTTACGGATGGGCCTTTTCGCTCATCGTTTGGGGAATACAATTTTATGGCCAAACATGCCTCAACCCTTTTACTGTTTCGAGCGGATCTGCGGGTGCTGGATAACGCGGCACTGACCAAAGCAGTTTCGAATGGTGGCGCTGTCACTGCCGTGTTTGTCTTAGATGATGAGGCAGACCGCGCTCACGGTGGCGCAAGTCGCTGGTGGCTTCATCATTCCCTAGCCTCTTTGACAAAGGAACTCACCACACTTGGGATATCGCTTATTCTAAGACGCGGCACCACCTTTGATGTTGTTAAAGCGGTACAAGCAGAAATCGGCGCAACGCATGTCTATTGGAATCGCTCCTATGACAAATACGGTGTTGCCCTTGGCCGCTCCATCAAGGACTGGGCAGCAAGTGCAAACATAACGGCACAAAGCTTCGACGGCGCCCTACTCCACGAGCCCTTCACCACAAAAACGAAATCAGGGACACCGTTTAAAGTCTTCACCCCGTTTTGGAAATCGCATTTGGCGCGTGGCGAAGAACCGCAATTGCTTGATAAGCCAGAAGCGGCAAGTGCAACGAAAACTAATGTGCCATCTGACAAGCTGGAAGATTGGCATTTACTGCCGACAAAACCGGACTGGTCGCCAGGGTTTGAGGGTGAATGGCAACCGGGTGGCGAAGGCGCAGAGGCAGCCTTAGAGACCTTCTTTGAAGCGGGCCTAATGCGCTACCAAGAAGGCCGCGATGTGCCCTCTATCAAGGCAACATCAAAGCTCTCGTCACATCTAAGGTTCGGCGAAATTACACCTGCCCGCATTTGGCATAAGACGAAAGCGGTTGCTCAAGAAAACGGGCTAACAAATGCGGACAAATTCCTCGCTGAAATCGGTTGGCGTGAGTTTTCGCATCATCTTTTATTTCATAATCCTGATCTTCAAACGAAGAACTTCAACGTCAAGTTTAATGACTTTCCTTGGTATGATGGGTCAGACAAAAACCACCTTCTCAAAGCATGGCAAACAGGCCAAACAGGTTACCCAATTGTCGATGCAGGCATGCGTCAGCTTTGGCAAACGGGCTGGATGCACAACCGTGTGCGCATGATTGTTGGTTCGTTCTTGGTGAAACACCTTCTGCTTGATTGGCGTGAAGGTGAAGCATGGTTTTGGGATACGCTGGTTGATGCCTGCCCTGCAAGCAACACGGCAAGCTGGCAGTGGATCGCAGGCTGCGGCGCAGATGCGGCTCCCTATTTCAGAATATTCAATCCAATTTTGCAGGGTGAAAAATTCGATAAGCAAGGCGTATATGTTCGCAAATTCGTGCCTGAACTTTCCAAGCTTCCCGCGAAAATCATTCACAAACCTTGGGAAGCCCGCAGCGACGAACTCGCCGTTTGCGGTGTTACTCTTGGTCGGACTTATCCAAAACCCATCGTAAATCACGCCTTCGCTCGCGACCGTGCCCTTCAAGCTTTTCAACACATGAAACAAGCCGCGGCCTAAAGGATCAGAAAGTTAAATTATGCGTATAGCCATTGTCGGCTCAGGAATTTCTGGAAACGCTGCGGCATGGGCCCTCACCCAACCGCTTAGTAATGACCAAGCAAACGAGGTGGTTGTGTATGAACGGCGCGATCGTATTGGCGGCCACAGCTGTACCGTCGATATAGATTATGATGGCACACCGATGAATGTTGATGTCGGTTTCATCGTCTATAATGAGCGCAATTACCCTAACCTCGTCGCACTGTTTGACCATCTTGGTGTGGAAACAGTCGAAAGCGATATGAGCTTCGGCGTTTCTATGAAAGGCGGCGAATTTGAATGGTCAGGGCAATCGCTCAGCACCGTATTTGCACAAACGAGGAATTTCTTTTCACTGTCTTTTTGGACGATGATTAGAGACATTTTTCGCTTCAACAAGCTCGCCCCACTTGACCTCAAAAACGGAGCGCTTGAAGGCCTTTCGATGCGGGATTTTTTACGCAAGCATAAATTCAGCAAAGCATTTGAAGATAAATATCTAGCTCCAATGGGCGCCGCCATATGGTCGACACCACACTCGAGTATCTTGGATTTTCCAGCAATCAATTTCATCCAGTTCTTTGATAACCACCGCTTAATGCACAAGCGCTCTGAACGCCCAAAATGGCGGACTGTTGTTCACGGCAGTAAATCTTACGTTTCCAAAATCATCGCACCTTTTCAGCACAATATTCGTTTGAATTCGGAAGTGGTGAAAGTGACCCGAGACAATGGTCAAATTCACGTAACGGATCAAAATGGCCATGAAGATGTGTTCGATCACATCATCTTTGCAGGACATACAGACCAAACCCTAAAAGCGCTTGATGACGCCAGTTCTCAAGAGAAGGCCATCCTTAGCGCCATACACTATCGCGACAATGATGTGTATTTGCACCGCGATCAAAACCTCATGCCAAAGCGGCGCGGTGTATGGTCCGCATGGAACTATATTGAAACCCCTGATGAAACACAGGAAAAGACCGGCGTTTGTGTCAGCTACTTTGCCAATATGCTGCAAAATATTGATGAAACGAACCCCGTGTTCGTGAGCCTGAACCCAGCGACGCCGCCGCGTGCTGCACTAACCTTTGCCAAGCATCAATT
>JBDVXS010000071.1:0-4750 GCA_039964305.1 Hyphomicrobiales bacterium | reverse complement strand
ATTTCTAGCTCGTTACCCCAATAGATGTGGTTATCAAGCATCGCGGCCAAAAGGTTGTGGGCTGATGTGATTGCGTGGAAGTCACCTGTAAAATGCAGGTTCATGTCTTCCATTGGAACGACTTGCGCGTAACCACCACCAGCAGCACCGCCCTTCATGCCGAAGCATGGGCCGAGTGAGGCCTCACGAATACAAATCGCAGCACGCTTGCCGATACGGTTTAGACCATCGCCAAGACCCACTGTTGTGGTTGTCTTACCTTCACCAGCAGGTGTTGGGTTGATCGCGGTAACAAGAATAAGCTTGCCGTCTTCTTTAGACGCTTGGGCCTTGATGAACTCAGCAGAAATTTTTGCTTTGTCATGACCAAATGGCAATAGATCTTCTGTTGGAATATCCAGCTTCGCGCCGATTTCCTGAATTGCTTTCTTCTTCGCGCCGCGTGCGATTTCAATATCAGACATGCTCTTATTCCTCTTGTCCATATAATAATAAGCCACCTTGGACCTGCTTCGTTAGACGGTAAGGGGAAAAAATCTGAATTCAAAATCGAAAGTGACTAATGCGTGATTGGAATTGCGAATATTCGTGGTGGGATACAGCTTGATTGTCAAAAGTAGATTGATCGGAGGATATGGAAACCTTCGCCTACCGAGACTATGGCACCTGCTGCTATGGTGACTGAAAAAACATCACGACTCTCACCTGATTACAGAGAAATGAAAATCAATTCTCAGATCAATAAACAGCACCATGATAAAAAAAACTTCTTATGTATTTAGGAACATTACAAACTCTCAATTTCATGTTTAGTGATTCCACTGGATCCGCATCCTGATGAAGTTTTAAATTACGAAATTTTGATCTGTTAGTTGAAATATAATTGTTTAAAAACAGAACAGTATCATCGTTAAAATATTTGTTTGTTTCTAAATTTTCACTGCATTCACCCAGTTGTTCAATGGCTCGATTATAGTCCTTTAGCTCCCCTAGCGCTGATGCATAGAATAAGTCAGCCAAAACCTGATATTTCGTCCCAAATTTTTTAGATTCATAATACTTTACCGCCCGCTCAAATTCTCTTCGTTCACACAAACCTTTGAAGCTAACCAGCCTAACAATTGGTATCTTTTGCAAAATCTTAGAAATCATTTAGCGACCAGATCTAGAGTGAATTTCCACTACTTTTAATGCGAATATTTCACCAAACCTAAAGCCCTACATAAACGCCTGCAAGCCCGTTTGGGCGCGGCCCAAGATCAGCGCGTGCACATCGTGGGTGCCTTCATAGGTGTTCACAGCTTCAAGGTTCATGACGTGACGGATGACGTGGTATTCATCTGAAACGCCGTTGCCGCCGTGCATATCGCGAGCCGTACGGGCGATGTCGAGTGACTTGCCGCAATTGTTGCGTTTCATCAGGCTGATGAGTTCAACGGGGGCAGACTTCTCATCCATCATGCGGCCAAGGCGAAGCGCGCCTTGGAGGCCGAGGGAGATTTCGGTTTGCATGTCGGCAAGTTTCTTTTGGATCAGCTGCGTTTGCGCCAATGGTTTGCCGAATTGTTTGCGGTCCATTGTGTACTGACGTGCGGCATGCCAGCAGAATTCCGCAGCACCAATAGCACCCCATGCAATGCCGTAGCGTGCTTTGTTGAGGCAACCAAACGGACCTGCAAGACCTTGCACATTTGGCAAAAGATTTTCTTCTGGCACGAAGACTTCATCCATCTGGATCATGCCCGTGACAGAGGCACGTAATGAGAACTTGCCTTCAATCTTCGGTGCTTCAAGACCCTTCATGCCTTTGTCTAAGATAAAGCCACGAATTTTATTATCGTGCTCGTCCGACTTTGCCCAAATGATAAAGACATCGGCGATTGGTGAATTGGTGATCCAGTTTTTCGCGCCTGACACCAAATAACCGCCATCCACTTTCTTAGCGCGGGTGACCATAGAGCCTGGGTCTGAACCGTGGTCTGGCTCTGTTAGGCCGAAACAACCGACATATTCGCCGCTTGCCAATTTTGGCAAATATTTCATGCGCTGCTCTTCTGAGCCGTAAGCAAAAATTGGGTGCATAACGAGGGAAGATTGCACGGACATGGCAGAGCGATAGCCTGAATCAACCCGTTCTACTTCGCGAGCGACAAGGCCGTAAGAGACGTAGTTTGCACCAACACAGCCATATTCTTCAGGGATGGTTGAACCTAAAAGACCAAGCTCACCCATCTCGTTGAAAATTTCACGGTCAAAAGTTTCATGACGGTTGGCTTCCAAGACACGGGTCATCAAACGTTCTTGGCAGAACTGATGCGCGCTATCACGGATCATGCGCTCGTCTTCGTCCAATTGATCTTCTAGCAAGAATGGATCTTCCCAGACCATATCCGGTGCTTTCGCTCTTGCTAATTCTGGTGTTACTGCTTTCGCTTTATCCAGCATGGATCAACCTCATTTATTTGTTTGTATACATATTAATTTTACCCTACACGATTATAGCCGAAACGCATAGTGCAAACTATTGATCGAGCGGATTATTAAGCTGCTCTATTTCGTCACATCAACAACTGCGCGGCCTTTGATGCCACCTTTTAGGATTGCTTTGCCGAGAGTTGGTACATCTGAAAGCACTGCGTCATGGCGAATGGTAGCAAAATCTTCTGCTGTCATTGTTTGGTTCACAACATCAAGCGCTGCTTTACGCACATCAACGGGGGCTTGCACACTGTCGATGCCCAAAATATTCACGCCACGCACAAATAGCGTAATCAAATCCATCTGAACGCGGCTACCAGCGGCAAGACCAACAGCAGCAATCGCGCCACCGTAATTAAGCTCCGTGACGATCTGGTTAAAAGCAGGACCGCCCGCATTATCAATACAGCCCGCCCAACGTTCTTTTGAAAGCGGCTTCTTCGTACCTTCTGCATAATCATCGCGCGGGATAACTTCGCTGGCACCTAATTCTTTTAAATAGGCCTCATTTTCTGGACGACCAGATACCGCAGCCACTTCGTAGCCGAGGCCTTTCAACATGCGCACACAAAACGAGCCAACACCGCCTGATGAACCAGTTACGAGAACGGGGCCTTTATCTGGCGTTACGCCCATATTTTTGAGCGCATTAATCGAAATACCAGCCGTTAGGCCTGCTATACCAACTGTGGAGGCATCAACAAGGCTCATACCCTGTGGCAATGGCACCAACCAATCGCCTTTAACGGAAGCATATTCAGAATAGCCGCCCCACCAAACTTCACCAATCCGCCAGCCGTTAGCAGCAACTTTGTCACCTTCTTTGAAAGATGCGTGATTTGATTCAGCCACTTCGCCGACAAAATCCACACCGCACACATGCGGAAACTCTCGAATGATGCGAGCAAGACCAGAAAGTGCCAGACCGTCTTTATAATTGACGGCTGCATGGCTGACTTTGATCAGCACATCACCATCTGGCAAATCTGACTTATTGATTTCTTCGAGCGCTGAAACGCCCTTCCCGTCTTCGGTCTCACGGGTAACGATCGCGCGAAATGTATTTGACATCTGTATTTCTCCCACAAATATGCTTCGTTCCTCTCTAGCTGTTAATAGAGCTGCGGGAAAGGCGCGGTTTTGCAAAATCAATTAAGTTTAATCTCGTCCCAACTATTTCGATGGATTGGCCTCATTCTTTTTAATTGCCTGTTTTCCATATCCGTGTAGAAATCGAAAAAACACAGAACGACCTAGGATGAAATCATGGAAACACGCGCAGCGATTGCCATTCAAGCAGGCAAACCACTTGAGGTAACAACCGTCAATCTTGATGGACCACGAGAAGGCGAAGTCATCGTTGAGATGAAAGCGACAGGCATTTGTCACACGGACGAATTCACGCTTTCAGGTGCTGACCCTGAAGGTATTTTCCCAGCCATCCTCGGCCACGAAGGTGCAGGCGTTGTGGTTGATGTTGGCAAGGGTGTCACAAGCCTTAAAAAAGGCGACCATGTGATCCCGCTTTACACGCCAGAATGTCGTGAGTGCGATTATTGTACATCGGGCAAAACCAATCTTTGCCAATCAATCCGCGAAACGCAGGGCCAAGGCGTTATGCCAGATGGCACGTCGCGCTTTTCTGCTGGCGGTGAAAAGATCCATCACTATATGGGCACATCCACGTTTGCGGAGCATTCCTGCATTCCTGAAATTGCTTTGGCGAAAGTGCGTGAAGATGCGCCGTTTGATAAGATTTGTTACATCGGTTGCGGTGTCACGACAGGCATTGGCGCTGTGATCAACACCGCAAAAGTTCAACCCGGTGACAATGTGGTTGTATTCGGTCTTGGCGGCATTGGCCTCAACGTAATCCAAGGCGCAAAACTTGCCGGCGCTAACATGATTGTTGGTGTCGACCTCAACCCTGCGCGTAAGGCATGGGGCGAAAAGTTTGGCATGACCCACTTCGTCAATCCAGCCGAACTGGAAGGCGATCTTGTTCCTTACATTGTAGACCTTACCAAGGGCGGTGCAGACTACTCCTTTGAGTGCATCGGCAATGTGGATGTTATGCGCCAAGCGCTTGAGTGCTGCCATAAAGGTTGGGGCACGTCGATCATTATTGGTGTTGCACCTGCGGGCGCAGAAATTTCAACCCGTCCGTTCCAACTCGTCACAGGCCGCAACTGGCGCGGCACAGCGTTTGGTGGTGCAAAAGGTCGCACAGACGTTCCAAAAATCGTGGATTGGTACATGGAAGGCAAAATCC
>JBDVXS010000070.1:0-1862 GCA_039964305.1 Hyphomicrobiales bacterium | reverse complement strand
TCTACCGCACCAAAAACGGTGGTTGGTCTTAGATAGTTTTAAGACGCTAGTTTCTCCGGACTAGTATTTTGATGGTCACGCCCTTCGGGCGTGGCCATTTTCTTTTTTGATGAATGCATCAAAATTTAGCGATTGAAACTGCTTTGTTGCTCAATCATTATGTCGCTCTATTCATGGGGGGCATTATGCCAGATTCAAAAACGAGCCTTTCCGTTCCGTTCATTGTTACGTGTGGTTGCCTTATCGCCATTTTGACATTTGGCCCGCGCTCAACCATGGGCTTTTTCGTTACCCCGATGACAGAAACGAATGATTGGAGTCGCGAGGTCTTCGCGCTTGCAATTGCAATCCAAAATCTTGTTTGGGGCTTGGCACAGCCTTTTGTGGGCATGTTGGCTGATAAATATGGGACGTGGAAAACACTAAGTGTTGGTGCTGTACTTTACGTGCTTGGCCTCGTTTTGATGGCAACAACCTCTGACCCGCTTACGCTACAAATGACGGCTGGTGTTTTGGTTCGTTTGGGTGTTGCAGGTTCTGCCTTCTTCTTGGTTCTTGCAGCCTTTGCACGCATTGTGCCTGCGCAACACCGCACTCTTGTCTTCGGCTTAGGCACGGCGGCGGGCTCTGCGGGGCAATTTATTTTCGCGCCACTTGGGCAGAACTTTGTCTCAACCTATGGCTTTGAATTTACGCTCTTGTTTATGGCTTGCCTTGTGGCGCTGGTGCCGCTTTTGGCTATTCCCCTAAAAGGAAAACCAAAAGCGCAGGCAGAAGCGGGCCGTGCAGACCAAACGGTGCGTGAAGCACTGGCGGAGGCGTTCAATCATCCGTCTTATTGGTTGCTCACCGTTGGATTTTTCGTGTGTGGTTTCCATGTGGCCTTCATCACGGTGCATATGCCGCCCTTCATTGAAGACCTTGGCCTTGACCCGAAATGGGGTGGCTATTCCATCGCAATGATTGGGTTTTTCAACATTATTGGCGCTTTCACCGCAGGTATGGTCTCAGCGAAAATGCCAATGCGCTATGTACTAACCTTCATTTATATCGCCCGCGCGGTTGTGATCTCAATTTTCATTTTCTTGCCTGTTACGACGACGACCATCATTTTGTTTTCTGGCGCAATGGGCTTGTTATGGCTATCGACTATTCCACCGACACAAGGGCTTGTGGCTGCGATGTTTGGAACCCGATACATGGCCATGTTGTTTGGTGTTGTCTTCTTGTCCCACCAGCTAGGCTCGTTTTTGGGCATTTGGTTGGGCGGCCTCATTTTTGATGAGACGGGTTCTTATGATGGAATTTGGTATATTGGTATCGCGCTCGGTATCATCGCGGCGATTTTACATTGGCCGATTAAAGAGGCGCGTGTGGGAGAGCCAGCTAAGGCTTAAACGTTAGCGAATGGGCAGGGCAAAGGGCACGCCTTCCCATGTCTCTGCACCGCGACCCATTTCATCAATCGCCTTAATCATGCGGCGCTCACGGCCTAAAATTTCGTCCGCAAAGTGAATAAGCCGCATATTGGGCGTTGCTTCAGGTGAGGCGGCACGAAGTTCTTCAGCAAGCGCATATTCGTCCGCTTCTGGCATGAGCGCACATTGGGTAATGTAGGCACCAGCCGTCGAGCGAGACACGCCCATCCAGCAATGCACAACCAAGGGGGCAGCTTGATCCCACTTGGAAACAAAGTCGATGAGTTGTTGCGCATGCTTTTTTTCAGGCGGTGTAAACCCCGGCGTTTCTTCAACAATATCATTGAAGCCTAAGAATAAGCGATTTTCCAACGGAATGCTCAACGGGTAGGACACATCCATATTGGCATTGATAAGGCTTGCCACATGTTTTGCCCCTGATTT
>JBDVXS010000069.1:0-10054 GCA_039964305.1 Hyphomicrobiales bacterium | reverse complement strand
GTTGCAATGGAGATATAATCGCGCGTCTCACGCAAAGTGATGTTGCCGTCTTCGTCCTTCTCGACATACTCATATGTCTCCCCATCCGCGAGCGGATATTTGAAGTGCCACATATGGCCGTCAACATCGATGTTCTCAACTTCAAGGTCAGAAATCGCTGTTTCAAATTTCGGGTCCCAGTTTACAAGGCGTTTGCCCTTGTAGATGAGCCCTTCTTTGTAAAGCGTAACGAAGACCTCAAGAACGGCAGCAGACAAGCCCTCATCCATCGTGAAACGCTCACGCGACCAATCGCAAGATGCACCAAGGCGTTTAAGCTGACCGATGATCGTGCCACCGGATTCTTCTTTCCAGCCCCAAACGCGATCCAGAAACTTCTCACGACCCAATTCGCGGCGTTTTGGCTCATTATTATCAGCCAGTTGGCGTTCCACCACCATTTGCGTCGCAATGCCCGCATGGTCAGTACCTGCCTGCCACAAAACATCACGCCCACGCATCCGCTCAAAGCGCACGAGTATATCCTGCAACGTGTTGTTGAGCGCGTGGCCCATATGAAGCGAACCAGTGACATTGGGTGGCGGGATCACGATGCAGTATGGATCCGCACCGTCAGGCGCATTCACGCCCGCGCGGAAGGCCTCAGCCTTTTCCCAAGTGTCATAAATGCGAGGCTCAACGCTCGCGGCATCATAATTTTTGTCAAGCATGGATGTTCTCTATCTAATGATTGAGATCGTGTTAGGACGATGGGACAGCATGGTCAAGCCACAGCAAAGCATTTGCGACTTGATTGCAGACACATCGTCAATTTTATGGTTTGAAAAGGCCCTATTGGCCTTGAATGCGCTGAATTTCTTCCCGAACAAGCCGCTCAACGGTTTCAGGCAGATTTTCGTCAAGCCATTCTTTCAGCATTGGGCGCAACATCTCAGACATCAAGCCTTCAATTGTGCTTGAAGACGAAATACCCATGCCGCCATGCAACGCACCAAACGAAGATTTAACGGATGCTGCAACATTATCGCTGATCAAAGCAGCCGCCTCTGTTGTCGCGACAACAGGTGCGGGCGCGGGTTCAGCTGCTGGCACGATATCAACGTCAACGGTGCTTTGCTCTTCAAAAGCCAAGCCCTCGTCATCTTCTGCCACATCTTCTTCAGCTTGCGGCTCTTCAACACTTGCAGCGACCTCTGGTTCTGGCGCAGAAAGCTCCAAAACGTCATCGTCGTCGTCATCATCGTCGATTGAATCGAAGCTTAAATCGTCATCGGAAGCCACTGGAACATCATCGAATAAAGCATCCACGTCGTCTTTCGACATTTCCTCGTCGCCAGATACATCGATTGAATCAAAAGCGTCATCAACCGCAGACTGATCATTGGGTTGCTCAGCTTCCTCAGCTGGCGCATCTTCATCAGCAATAATTTGCCGTATAGAAGAAAGAATATCTTCCATAGACGGTTCTGTTGCAGCTTTTGCGCTCGACATAGTTACTCTCCACCGTGACGATAAAAGACGTCAAAAAAGATCGGGACTGATTCGCCGACCTTAAGCTTAAAGTATTTGCAGTTCTCAAGGAACGGGGACAAGCACCACTTTCGCTTATCCGCAGATTAAATCTTCAATTTGGTTAATTTATAACCCACAGCGCCAAAAAAGCAGCGTTTACCTACTTAGCTCCAGGGGATCTAAGGCCAAGCCAACGGTCACGCGTGGCTTTATAATGGAATTTTGGCGTTCTCACATTGGTGCTTTTAGCAACACGTAAGCGCTCGCCAGTTAAATTACCAATAGAGGAAAGCAACGCATAAGACGCAACAAGGCGGTCACGGCGTGCATTTTCCAATGACACTTGCGCCGTAATCAAATTTGACTGCGCATTGAGAACATCAAGGGTTGTTGCTTCCCCCAAACGGCGTTCTTCGACCAAACCATTCACCGCAGTTTGCGAGGCACTGACATTGGTTTGTGCTGATCTGATTTGAGATTTACTCGCATCAAGTGCCGCCCACGCAGCCCGTACAGCCTGTTCAACCGAACGACGTACTTCATCAACCTGAATACGAAGCTGTGACACAGTTTGTCGTGCCTGACGAATGCTCGAGAACCGCGCACCGCCTTGATAAAGCGGGATAGACACATTGGCCGTTACAGACCCAGTATCGGAGTTTGTATCTTGAGTGCCCGTTTGGAAGGTTCTTAGGTAGGAACCATTTAGGCTGACAGTGGGCAACAATGTGCCTTCTGAAACTTTCACATTAAACTGGCCAGCATCAACGTTGTGGTGAGCCGCTTTGATTAATGGGTGAGAGGTTCTTGCTTCTTTAAGGGCAGCAGAAAGTGACGATGGAATATGCTTTGCTGCGCCTGTGGCAGTTGAAAGCTTAGTTGGTTGATTACCAACAATTTGTAGATACGTCGCTTCACTTGCAATCAGGCTTGATTTTGCACCAGCAAGTGCTGAAAGAGCATCAGCAACATTCGCCCGTGCAAGCGCTACATCAGTCCGCGTACCCTCGCCCACTTCAGCTTGAGCGCGTGATGCTCTCAGTTGTTCTTGCGAAAATTTCACATTGCGTTGCTGCAAATTGAGAATTTTACGATCACGGAAAACATCTGCATAAGCTGTAACAGCCTGCTGCAAAACTGTCTGCTCCGTGTTTTGAAGGTTGGAAATTCCAGCTTTAACACCAGCTTCAGCAGATTTAATGTTGTTTGAAACTTGGAACCCATTGAACAGGTTCTGCGTTAACGTCACACCAGCAGAACCATTTGCCACATCGTTGTTTTGGCTGAGACCAAAACCGCCGCTTATGAAATTTCTGCTACTTTCCACACCAACAGATGAAGTGCCTGAAACCGTTGGCCTTCTTCCCGCAATCGCTTGATTGATATTCTCATTTTGAGCGCGTTGAGCGGCACGAGCGGCATTCAATGTCGGATTATTGGAATAAGTAGAAACAAGAGCTTGAAAAAGAGAATCAGATGCCGCGGGCTGAACGGCAACAAGTCCGCTGCACAAACCCAAAGCAACAATCAAAGACTTCGCTTTTTTGCTTCTGATAGATTTCATCCACCTGTACCCTAATCTCGTAGGCCATTAATATGTCTTTTAAAGACTTTTGGCCGCACACTCAAATCGCAACTATCGAAATAAAATTACGCCACACACTAAACTGTGATGACTTTAATTTTATATAGTTAACAAACTGACTGATTAATTATGTTTTAAGGCAAAAAATCAAAAGTTTCTCGCACCGCTTCCGAAAAAGCGGCAACCAATTGATTTAAAACACGAATTCTTCAGTTTTTTCGAAGCCTGGAAGGCGCGGAACGGCAACATTTCCGTACCCTGTGGCTGAGATATCGTCTCCATGGCGGCTGTAAACGCGGATTTGTCCGGACAAACCTTCACCTTCAACAACAACCAATCGGCCTTCGTCGCGCAATTGGTCAAGTAATGCTTGTGGTAAGGTTGAAACGGCTCCCTCAATGAGAATCACATCGAATGGCGCTTCAGATGGGCAGCCGACTTCTAAATCAGCCTGAATAACCGCAACATTGTCATAGCCAAGTTCAATCAATGTTTCGCTTGAGCGTGAAACAAGATCTTCGCTTGATTCGACAGCAATAACGCTGTTTGCAAGTTTTGAAACGATCGCTGCACCATAGCCAGCACCCGATCCAATGCATAAAACAACATCACTGCTTGCAATATCAGCCGCTTGCAACATTTTTGCCAGCGGCGTCACTTGTCCAAGGCTACGGCCATCAAGGTCCACATCTGCATCGCTATAGGCAATCGCTTTTTTGCTCGGCGGCACAAACAATTCACGTGGCACCGTACTGAACGCATCAATGATATCGTAGTCAGTCACATCATTAGGCCTGATTTGACAATCAACCATTTGTCGACGTGCTGTATCAAAATCAATCATCACTGTCTTCCCCGCTCTGCTAGAGATCGCGTTAAATCTTTCATTTGACCGCAAAGGCAGAAGAATTTCTTCTATGCCATCAGGGGTTTGGAGGCCTCACCCGGAATCGAACCGGGGTACACGGATTTGCAATCCGCTGCGTCACCACTCCGCCATGAGGCCTCAATATGCGGTCACAGTAAGCGCTTCAATATCTTATGCTTGCAAGAATTAAAACCCCAAAAATTCATTCTAAATAACATTCCCCTAACCATTCTCAATTCCACGTCCTTCGAATCGATTTTTGCCTTTTGCTTGCTTTCGGTAAAAATGCAGATAGGTTAGTAATATTGGTGGCTTGTGTGTGTTGGAGGCGCGGCTTTGGCGACGATTATTTCAAAAGACAAAAGACCCAAACATATCGGTCCAGCGCCTGAACCAATGACGTTGCCACTTCGCTCTGTCAGTGAAGATACTCCGCAACTTATCGATCCATACCAACGTGCCATCACCTATTTGCGTGTTTCTGTCACCGATCGCTGCGATTTCCGCTGCACGTATTGCATGTCAGAAGACATGACGTTTTTGCCAAAGCGTGAAGTTTTGACCCTTGAGGAAATTGACCGCCTTTGCACAGCCTTCATTGATAAAGGCGTGAAGAAATTACGCCTAACGGGCGGCGAACCACTTGTTCGCAAGGGTATCATGACCCTCATCCGCGCCCTCTCCCGTCATCTTGATAATGGTGACTTGGAAGAATTGACGCTCACGACAAACGGTTCACAACTAACAAAATACGCTGATGAGATGGCTGACCTTGGCATTCGTCGTGTGAATGTTTCCGTCGATACGCTGGATGCTGATAAATTTAAGAGAATCACCCGTCGTGGAGACCTCGACCAAGTGTTGGATGGTATCGCTGCTGCAAAAAAGGCTGGCCTATCCGTCAAGCTGAATGCCGTAGCACTTAAAGGCGACAATGAAGACGAAATCATCGATATGATGAAATGGGCCCATGGTGAAGGCCATGACCTGACACTTATCGAAACAATGCCATTGGGTGAAATCGACGAAGACCGCACCGACCAGTATCTTTCACTGAAGCATGTGCGCGAAAACATTCTTGCCGATTACACACTGACCAACATTCCCTATAAAACGGGCGGCCCTGCGCGTTATGTTGAGGTGCAGGAAACAGGCGGTAGACTTGGTTTTATCACGCCGATGTCCCATAATTTCTGCGAAAGCTGCAATCGTGTGCGTGTCACCTGTACGGGCACACTCTATATGTGCCTTGGCCAAGATGATGCTGCTGACCTGCGCGCGCCAATGCGCCAGTCAGACGGCAACGAAGCCCTTTATGCAGCCATCGACAATGCTATTTCTCTCAAACCCAAAGGCCATGATTTCATCATTGACCGCCAGCAAAAACCATCTGTTGGGCGCCATATGAGCATGACCGGCGGCTAAAGGTTCCCACATAATGCTATCGCCCAATATGACGGGCAGCCTCTTCATGGTTATCGCCATGGCTGCCTTCACCTTTAATGATGCCATCATCAAAGTGTTGGGACAAAGCTTCCCAATTGTTGAGGTGATTTTCCTGCGTGGTGCGCTCACCATCGCGATAATCGGCGCGATAATTGCCTTTACAACAGGGTTTTCGTCACTCTCCAAACTAAACCGCCCCATCATCTGGTGGCGGGCAATGTGTGAAGTTGGGGCGACTTATTGCTTCCTGACAGGGTTACAGCACGTAGAAATCGCCAATGCTGCCGCTATTTTGTCAGCCCTGCCGCTTGCCGTTACCATTGGCAGTGTTTTGTTTTTGGGTGAAAAAGTCGGTTGGCGGCGCTGGAGTGCCATTGCTGTTGGCTTTATCGGCGTGTTGTTTATTGTGCGCCCGGGCCTTGCAGACTTTAACGTCTATTCCATCAATATATTAGGCGCTGTGTTTTTCGCAGCCGCTCGAGATTTGGTCACCAAACAAGCGCCCAAAGATGTGTCCTCGCTCAATCTCACCTTTTCCACCGCCATCGCCATCACCATAAGCGGTGCATTCGCAACCTACTTCTTTGCTGAGTTCAAGCCTGTCACAAACATCGAGTGGGGTTGGCTTATCGCATCGGCCTTGTTGCTGACGGTTGCTTATTACTTCATCGTCGCTGCCATGCGCATTGGCGAAATCGCAATTGTCGCCCCCTTTAGATATACCAACCTTCTATGGGCAATCGGTCTCGGCATTATCGTTTTCGGCGATAAACTAGACTGGATGACCCTGCTTGGCAGCGCAATTGTAACAGCGACAGGTCTCTATACGCTTTATCGCGAACGGGTGCGGATTAAAGCCGCGAAGAAATTAGCGGCTTAACTTACGGATTAACGCTGTGTTCTGACGCTTCTTGCATCAACCACCCGCGAAATGCCGCAACTTTCGGCTTTTCCAAATCTGCTGGTGCACAGACAAACCAAAAGGCTGCCGATGTACTGAGGTGAATATCAAAAGGTGCCACCAATCGGCCCGATTGCAATTCGCGTCCCGCAAGCGAAGAACGCCCTAATGCAACACCTGCCCCCTCAACAGCCGCATCGATACTATGGTCAGCATGGCTAAAACGCATGCCTCGGCTTGCATCAACATTGGTGACCCCAGCACGTCGCAACCATTCTTGCCAATCAGGCGCGCGATCAATGTGACGCATGGAATCGTCATGCAACAGCGTGAAATTCTTGAGGTCTGACGGTTCCTTCAATCCCTTCTCGATAAGTTCAGGCGCACACATAGGCGTCACCACTTCATCAAAAATCGGCTCAACATGAAGGTCAGGATAATCGCCATAGCCAAAACGCAGCGCAACATCAGCATCATCGCTGTTAAAATCAATCAATTTCAAATTGGCAGAAAGCTGCAATTCAATATCGGGATGCGCTTCAATAAAGCGATACATGCGCGGGGCAAGCCATTTGGCGGCAAAGGCCGGTCCGGTTGAAACGACAAGCACATTATCAGGTGTCGCATTTTTCAAACTGCCGACAGCCTCACTCATAGCAAGCAACCCAGTATGAATGCCTGGATAGAGCTTTTCACCTGCCACAGTTAGCGCAATGGCGCGGTTCAATCGTTCGAACAGTTTCTGGCCCAAATGCTCTTCAAGCTGGCGCACTTGATAAGACAGCGCAGACGGGGTGACGAATAGCTCCTCCGCCGCTTTTGAGAAACTCATATGACGCGCTGTCGCTTCAAAAGCCCGCAAAGCGTTGAGAGGCGGTAATCTATCCGGCATTTATTGGCTTCCTAGTTTGTCATTAAAACGCTTCACATAAAATAATTTTAAGTGATAGCTGAAAATTCCCCGTTTGTCAGCAGCAATTTTGCCGCCTATATCTGGTTCAACAACAACGCAAACCTTCCTCCCAAGAAATGGAATAGTGAAATGAAAAACTCAATTTACCAAACAAATACAGAAACTTACATCAAGCGCGGCCACCATGAGCGTTCAAAAGCATTCTGGTCAATGATGGACCGTCTGTCACAAATGCGCAAAAGGCCAATCAAACAAGACCACTAAACTGAACTCAATTATAGGGGTAATACAAAAGCGTCCGGCATTTGACCGGGCGTTTTGCTTTTTACATTTGTTTTTACAGGGCAAATTCATTGCACCGCGCGCAAACCATGCTTATGCTGAAAACATGAGTAAATTCAGCATTAAACCCGACCCAGAAGCCGAAGGGCTTTCCACCACAGTAGAAGGCATCAATGAAGCCGGCGAACGCGTTTCAACCAATGTGGTGACAGAACGCGCATTGACGCTTTATTTGAACAGCCAAGAAGTCGTTACCATGATGACGATTGGTGACCACCCTGACCTTCTGGCCATCGGCTTTTTGCTCAATCAAAACATGCTTCATGCTGATGATATCATTACAGAAGTCGATTTTGATGATGACCTTGGCGTCGTCGTAGTGCGCACTGAGCGTGAAACCAATTACGAAGACAAGATGAAGAAGAAAGTGCGCACATCTGGCTGTGCACAGGGCACGACATTTGGCGATTTGATGGAAAGCTTGGAAGGGTTCTCTTTTCCCGAAGGCTCGGCGCTTAAAACCAGCTGGCTTGGTACTTTGACCAAAACCATCAACACAACACCATCGCTCTATCTAACAGCGGGCGCGATACATGGGTGTGTGTTGTGTGAAGAAGACCGCGTTATCGCCTATATGGAAGACGTGGGCCGTCATAACGCCGTTGATAAAATCGCGGGCTTCATGCACCAAAACAACATCGATCCTGCCAACAAGATTTTCTACACAACAGGCCGCCTCACCTCAGAAATGGTGATTAAGACTGTGCGGATGGGCATCCCGATTCTTATCTCCCGCTCAGGCTTCACCGCTTGGGGTGTTGATTTGGCAAGACAAGCAGGTCTCACCCTCATTGGCCGCGCACGCGGAAAACGGTTTGTGGCGCTGGCGGGGCAAGAACGGCTTATTTTTGATGACGACCTTTCTGGTGCTGATGAAGACAAGAAGCATCGCCGCAAAGGCGCGGAGGCAGCAGAATGAAACCACTTGGTGTATTGCTTGCTGGTGGCCTTTCCAGACGAATGGGCGGCGGCGACAAGGGCTTAATGCCGCTTGGCGGCAAGCCCGTGATGCAACATGCATTTGAACGGCTTGGTGCACAAACAGATGGCATAATTATCAATGCCAATGGTGATCCATCACGGTTTGCAGGGTTTGAAACCACTGTCGTACCAGACACGATTGCGGGGTTTGCAGGCCCACTAGCAGGTGTTCTGGCGGGTATGCGCTATGCAGCCGCGTTAGATAATCCACCGACCTTCATCGTGACAGGCGCGGCAGATACACCATTTTTTCCTGAGACGTTAGTTGAACGGTTTTTGACAGAAGCAAAGACGGACGAAACCATTGTGTTAGCGGGATCAAATGGTCGCCGCCATCCTGTTTTTGGTCTTTGGCCTGTAAGCTTAGCCGATCATCTCGAAGCATGGCTATCAGATGAAGAAAACCGCAAGGTACTTGCTTGGGTCGACCAGCACTCTTGGGCGATGGCGGAGTTTGAAGAACCTGCTTTTAAAGACCAAGACACAGACCCTTTTTTCAATATCAACACGCCAGAAGATTTCGCGATTGCAGAACGATTGTTGGCAGAGAATAAAACAACGGAGCCATCCGCATGAGCGAACAACGTGTTTTTGGTGTAACGGGCTGGAAGAACTCAGGCAAAACAACGCTTGTGTGCAAGCTGGTGCGTGAAATTACCAGCCGTGGCTTCTCCGTTTCAACGGTCAAACACGCCCACGAAACATTCGACATGGACCACCCTGGACGTGATAGCCACGAACATCGTTTAAGCGGTGCGCAGGAAGTGGCAATTAGTTCGAAAATGCGTTGGGCCGTCTTGCATGAATTACGCGGTGATGATGAACCGACGCTCAACGATATGCTGACACGCCTCACCCCCGTCGATTTGGTGATTATTGAAGGCTACAAACGCGAACCGCACGCAAAAATTGAGTGCCGCCGTGTCGAAGCCCGCTCTCAAGAAGAAATTGCCCCTTTAGACCCAAGCGTCGTCGCCGTTGCGCGTGACCGTGAAATTGAGAGCGACCTACCCAATTTCGACATTGATGACATCAATGCGCTGAGTGATTTCGTGCTTGCTCACGTGGGCCTCATCTCCAATGACAACGCGGACAGGCAGGATGGCTGAATTGGAAAATCAAACCAGCACAAAACCTGACCTTAACGACTGCTTTTTGCATGACAAAGACAGGCTGAAGCATGAGGAAGCGTTAGAGATATTAAAGGCGCAACTAGCAGCGCTTGGCACCACAGAAGTTATCCCGTTGAAAGAAGCAACGGGGCGCATCATTGCCGAAGAAATTACAGCACCCCGCAATGTGCCCTTAAGCGACAATGCAGCCGTTGATGGCTATGCGTTTTCTCACCAATCTTATGAAGCAAATGGGGGGCATTTCCCCATCGTATCGCGCGTTGCCGCCGGTGATTTATCACCGAGCGCTGTGCCTGAAAATGGCGCTGCCCGCATATTCACGGGCGCCTCCATGCCAGAAGGTACAGACAGCGTTGCCATGCAGGAAGATTGC
>JBDVXS010000068.1:0-6729 GCA_039964305.1 Hyphomicrobiales bacterium | reverse complement strand
GATGAAGTTGACTACTTTTTATCAGACGCTGAACCTGCTTTATTCATCTGTGACCCGAATAAACAGGATGCCTTTGACGCAATCGCAAAAGATCGAAACATTGCAATTGAAACTCTCGGTGTTTTAACGACGGATGGCAAAAGCGCTGGTTCCTTTAGTGATAAATCACTTACCGCTGAACCTACTTTTGACAACGCCGAATGTGGTGCGAATAGTCTTGCTGCTATCCTTTATACCTCGGGCACAACGGGCCGCTCCAAAGGCGCGATGATGAGCCATGATAATTTGCTCTCAAATGCGAAATCATTGGTTGAATTGTGGCAGTTTTCGTCAAGCGATGTTCTGCTCCATGCCTTACCAATTTTCCACACACACGGCCTGTTCGTCGCGATTAATGTGACCTTGTTGGCGGGGTCATCCATGTTGTTCTTGCCCGCTTTCAACAATGATGAGGTGATTGCGCAACTCCCTGATGCAACCGCGATGATGGGCGTGCCGACCTTTTATACCAGACTGCTTGGTGATGACCGTTTTACGAAAGAATTGGTTGAGCACATGCGGCTGTTTATTTCTGGCAGTGCACCCTTGCTTGCTGAAACCCACCAGTCGTTTGAACGACTAACGGGGCAGCGTATTTTGGAACGCTACGGCATGACGGAAACGAATATGATCACGTCGAACCCTTATGATGGGGAGCGGAAGGCGGGAACTGTTGGTTTCGCGCTACCCCGTGTTGAGATGCAGGTTTGTGATCCTGAGAGTGGTCAAAAAGTTGACGATGGCGAAATTGGCAGTATTGAGCTTAGAGGCCCGAATGTCTTCTCAGGCTATTGGAGAATGCCAGAGAAGACGGCGGAAGAATTTCGTGCCGATGGGTTTTTCATCACGGGTGACCTTGGTGTGATTGATGAAGAGGGCTACTTAAAAATCGTTGGTCGAAACAAAGACCTCATCATTTCTGGTGGCTACAATATTTATCCAAAAGAGATTGAGCTGTTGCTTGATGAGCAAGAGGGTGTTTTGGAATCTGCCGTGATCGGCGTGCCGCATCCAGATTTTGGTGAAGGTGTTTTTGGGCTGCTGGTCGCTAAAGACGGAGCTTTGGATTGTGATGCAATCTTAGCAGCAATCAGCACCAAGATTGCGCGGTTTAAACAGCCTAAAACATTGATCGTCGTTGATGAGCTCCCGCGCAATACGATGGGCAAAGTACAGAAGAATGTCCTGCGCGAACAATACAAGCACGCGTTCTCATCAAACAAATAAGCGCTTAGGTGCAGCGTTAATGCACCTAAGCTCTCATTGTGTCTTCAGCTCTAAGACTGCGATTTTTCAAACAGCTCTTTGCCAAGTTTGTTGACGCCTGCAAGGTCGACTTTCCCTGTTCCCAACAACGGAATGGCATCCACGCTATACACCGTTTTCGGGGTCATGATGTCGGCCACACCGCGTGATTTTGCGAAGGTGGAAAGCTTCTTCATATCGACATCTTTGTCTTCCGATAAGATCACCACTTGCTCGCCTTTTTTGTCATGCGGCAGGGCAACGGCTGCGACAATCATTTCTGGCCAGCATTCGCCAACCAAGGCTTCGACGGCTGCGAGAGAAACCATCTCACCGCCAATTTTCGCGAACCGTTTTGCGCGGCCTTTAATGGTGATGTATCCAGCGTCATCAATGGTCACGATGTCGCCTGTATCATGCCAACCGTCTTCTGGTGGTTGGATGATGTTTGGAAGGTCAACTTTGAGATAGCCCTTCATGACGTTCGGGCCAGAGACATGCAATCTGCCGCCTTCATCTACGCCTGGTACGTCTTCGAGTTTCGCCGTCATGCCCGGCATAAGCTTGCCAACGGAACCGGGGAGATTGGCCATTGGTGTGTTGATGGAAAGCACGGGCGCGGTTTCTGTCGTGCCGTAGCCTTCCAGTACCCGCAGGCCAAACTTCTCATTCCACGTTCTGCGCGTTTCAGGGCGCACACGCTCAGCTCCTGCAAAGACATAGCGCAGGGAATAAAAGTCATAAGCGTGCGCCATTCTTGCGTAGCCAGACAAGAAGGTGTCTGTGCCAAACATAATCGTCGCATTACTGTCATAGGCAATTTCGGGAACAATCCGGTAGTGCAACGGTGACGGATAAAGGAACGATTTAACACCTGAAAGAAGCGGCAAAAGTGTGCCCGCTGTTAAGCCGAATGAGTGGAACATTGGCAGGGCATTGAGCACCGTATCGCTGGTTGAAAAATCAATCATCGAGGTGACTTGATAGCGGTTTGCTTGAATGTTGCGATGACTGAGCACCACACCTTTTGGCAAGCCTTCCGAGCCTGATGTAAACAGGATGACAGCAGGATCGTCAGCCTGCGTGGCAGCACCGCCAGACAGGCGTAGCGCAATCGACGGGAAGGTTGCTTGGAGCAAGGCCTTCATTTTGGCAGCACCCGTTATTTTGCCGCGCAAGTCTTCCAGATAAACAACAGTTGCCTGTTCTTCGATAGCCTCAACCAGCGCTTCAAGTTTGCCTTTTTCAACAAACCTTCGCGAGGTGAAAACGGTCTTTATGCTGGCAGCGGTGAGGGCTGCTTGAATGCCTGCTCTGCCCGCTGTGAAGTTCAACATGGCTGGAACGCGGTTATAAGCGTGGCACCCAAAGAAAGCGACCACACAGGCATTGGAGTTTGGCAGCAGCAGGCCAATATTGTCATTGGTCTGGCTATAGTCTGCCATGACATTACCAAGTGCGAAGGCGCCGGTGATGACGCGCTTATAACCAATTGGCGTGCGCTCAATATCTTCAAGCACTTTCATTTTGCCATAGGTCTTTTTGGCGGTGATGAGGGACGCGAAGAGCGTGGTATCAATTGGGCTTGTATCAAAAACCATTGCCGTCATGACACTGTGTAGACTTGCCGCAGCAGCAGCGCGTTTGCCGCGTGCTGTTAGGTGGTCGGGTAGATCAAGCACCTGTTTTTCAAGCACGGTGACAGTGATTTTCGGGAACCATTTGGTTGGCAGTTTTTTGCTCATATAAGAGAGCTTAGAAAATTGCGCGCCCTCAATACGAATAGGGATGAGGGGAGCATCTGCTTTGCTCGCAATCATGGCTGGTCCCGCATAAATCTTCATCAAAGCGCCTGTAACGGTGAGGCGGCCTTCTGGGAAAATGATGAGGCGGCGTTTTTCATCGCGAACGATTTGCACCATTTTGCGCACAGACAAGGGACTGGTTGGGTCAACTGGAATGAGATCGAACAACCAGAAAGCGGGGCGCACCCACCATGCTTTTGCAATATTGGTATTCACCGCAAAAGCTGGTCTGCCCGGCAGTAAGCAACCCATCAACACAGCATCGAGATAAGAGGTGTGGTTCGCCACGACGACGGCGGGTTCATTTGGATTACCATAGGCGCTCAAGTTCTTGACGCGGGCAGAGAAGAGCAAACGCAGAACTGCAGCAAGTGCGACCTTTAAAGAATCGGCTGGCATCATGCGGAAGAGATAGATGGTAATGCCCACATTGATGACAGCAAGAATAAGAAGCAGGCCAGCAAAACTAACGCTAAGCGCCATGATGGCAGACGCCGTTAGCGCAAGCGCAATCATGATAAATGAGTTTAAGATATTGCTGCCAGCAATCGCGCGTGAGCGGGTTTCTTCTTTGGTGTTCGCTTGGAAGATTGCATAAAGCGGGACGGTGAATACACCGCCGAAGGCTGCAATGGCGATCATATCAATGATAATGCGTGACCCGTGCCAAGTGGTGAGTAGCGTTCCAAGGCTTTGGTCCGTTAAGCCTGCGGGATAAGCTTTGATTGAAAAACATAAGTCGGCCAAGAATATCGCCATCCCAAGAACGCCGAATGGCACATGTCTCGCGGAAATTTCCCCATCGAGCATTTTTGAAACTAAGGCTGTACCAAGGCCGATACCAATAACAAAAGCGCCGATTAGTCCATTTGCTGCGTTTGCAGAGAGGCCAAGGTCTTCTTTGGCAACGATTGGGAAGATGCTGATGACCACGAGGCCAATCGCCCAAAACCATGCAATGCCGATAGCAGGACGCGTTAGGCGGGCGTTTTTAAGAACTTCTTTTACAGCTGTCACCGATGTTGCAACGGGTGCGAGCGGGACGGCTTGTTCTTTGTTGAAAGAAGGAATGGCGGGTAGCATTCTTGAGATGAGATAACTCGTGATAGACGCGATTAGAAGGAGAACAACAAGCGCTGGGGTTAGGTCATTACCAGCAAGAAAACCACCCGTTAGAAGCCCTGCTAGGATGGCGACAAAGGTTGAACTTTCAAACAAGGCATTGGCGCCCACGAGCTGCTCTTTTTTAAGAACTTGTGGCAATGTTGAATATTTCGCAGGCCCGAAAAATGCGGATTGTGTAGAATATAAAAACATACAAATCAGCATGAAAAAGCCTGAGCCCAAATAGAGCGAAATGCCCGCTAGTCCAGCAAGAACAATCTCGGCTAGTCTTGTTTTTTGTATAATGTCTGCTTTGTCGCAACGATCAGAGATGTCGCCGGATATGCCAGAAAATAAGACAAACGGCAGGATGTACATGATCGCGCCGAGCATTAAGGCGAAGTCTGGGGGGAAGCCCAATAGGTCAAGCCCTTTAAACGCCACAAGAAACGAGAAAGCACTCTTTAAAGCATTGTCTGTAAACGCGCCGATGAACTGCACGAGAAACAGTGGGAAGAATGTTTTGTCTTTGAAAAGTTCGTTCTTGAAGAAAGACATTGTATTGACCTTAGCTCGTTGAATAGAAAAAACGGGTTACGTGAAAGAAGATAGGGGCGGCGAATACGACGGAATCGAGACGATCCAAAAAGCCACCATGGCCCCTGATTGTGTGGCCCCAATCCTTGACGCCGCAGTCGCGTTTGATAGCAGACATTACGAGGCCGCCGAGAAAACCCATTGCAGTAATAACAAGCGAGATGAGACCAGCTTGCAGCGGACTAAATGGGGTAATCCAGAAGAGGGCAGCGCCTGCCAATGAGGCGGACAATGCACCACCCACAAAGCCTACCCATGTTTTGGAAGGTGACAATGAAGGTGCGATAAGGGTTTTACCGAATAGCTTACCCCAAACATATTGCATGACATCGCTCAGCTGAACCACCAGCAGCAAAAAGACAATCAACATGATTGTGCGGCCTTCAAAGCCCGGTATGGTGAGGTTTAACAGGGCGGGCACATGGGAAAGGCAGAAGACGCAAATCATTAGCGCCCATTGTACTTTTGCAACCCGCTCAAAGAAACGAACAATATCACCGCGCAAGGCCGCAATGACGGGTAAGAGCAGGAAGCAATAAACCGGCACGAAGATCGAATAGATGCTGTAATAGCTAATGCTGATCAACCAATACTGTAGGGGTAGGGCGACGAAAAACATCAAGATTAGCGACCAATGATCGCCTTTTCTTGTATCCGATAAGGTGAGAAATTCTCGCAGCGCCATGAAGGAGCAAAGCGCGAAGAAGACGATTGTGCTGGTGTGCCCCATAAGGAAGGCAATAGCCAAAAGGCCAATCATCACCCACCAAGAGTTAACCCGGTCTTGCAAGTTTTCGAGGGTTTTAGTGTCGGCTTTCTTGGAGAAGGTTTTCAACAAGAATGAAATGAGCGAGGCCAGGGCCAAGAGGCCAAAAATACCGCCAAAAAGCCACATCAATTCAGGCCGCGACAACATCGAGTCGACGGCAGCATTAGCTGGTTCTGTTGATGAGTTCGAAGAGCTCATAAGTTCCCCCGATTTTCGCCAGACAAAGCTGTAAGGCTTTCACGGGCGCGTTCCAAATAGGCAACTTTGTTAGCTCCGTTTAAGGGGACGGTAGCACCAAAATGGATTTTGCATAATAGAGGTACGGGTATGATTTCGCCCTTCGGCATAACGCGGTTGAGATTGTCGATCCATACAGGCACGAAGTCGGCCTCAACTGAGCGTTTAGCCAAGGTTCTTGCCAGATGAAATAGGCCGCTTTTAAAGGGCAGAAGTTTGTCTTCACCCATATTGCGGGTGCCTTCAGGAAAGATGATGAGGGAATCGCCGTTGGCAACGGCATTGACCATTTTATCAATCGGGTCTTCTGTTCTCTCTTTAGCGTCGCGTTCGATCAAAAGGGAGTTGAAAACATCTTCGCCGATGAAACGACGAAAGTCAGACTTTCGCCAATAATCAGCCCCCGCAACAGGGCGGGTTATGGAGCGAAGTTTGGGAGGCAAGACCGACCACAACAGCACAAAGTCGCCATGGGAGCGGTGGTTTGCGAAATAGATGCAGGGGCGTTTGAAACATTGTTGCTCATCATCATGGTGGTAAAAAGCGCGCGCACCCGTTATCAGTTGCGACCCTTGTCGAATAGCAAATCGGGTGATTGGGGCTGCGATGCGCGCGGTGAGGGTGCTCATGGTTTTGCTCCTTCAGCTTCACGAAGAGCACCGCGAAGACGTTTTGCACAGGTCACCACAAGGGATAGAGCGAGAAGTGGGTGTAGCCAGAATAAAACAGGTGATAGACCGTTAAAAGTCCAAGCAGCCAAGCCAAGCGCACCAAACAAGAAGGCGCGATCACTTTTGCCCATTGGCCCGTCATAGCGTCGGCTTGCACCAATCGTAACACCCATCACACCGATGTATTCGCTCAACCATGCCAGAAGTAAGACCGCAACAATCCAAACAGGCTCAAAAGGCGTGAGGAGGGCGAAGGGAACGA
>JBDVXS010000067.1:0-5928 GCA_039964305.1 Hyphomicrobiales bacterium | reverse complement strand
AAGAAGGCTGTGACCAAGCGGCCCTTGTCTTCTGGCATCAGGCGCTTTTTATCAAGCGTCACATAATCACGATCACGCAGCACACCCAACGTAGAAGCATAAGTAGATGGGCGGCCAATGCCGAGTTCTTCCATCCGCTTCACCATTGTTGCTTCTGTGAAGCGGGGAGGCGGCTCAGTGAAATGCTGGGTTGCTTCAATCTTGTCTTTATTGACGTTCTCGCCATTAGAAAGAGCAGGTAGGCGTTTTGTATCTTCGTCTTCTTCGTCGTCTTTGGTTTCTGTATAAAGCGTCAAGAAGCCATCGAAGCGAACAACCGTACCAGAAGCACGTAGGTTAGCTGTTTGGCCATTACCTGTAGCCAAAATCTCGGCAGTGGTGCGCTCCATTTCTGCTGATGCCATTTGGCAAGCAATGGTCCGTTTCCAAATCAGGTCGTAGAGCTTGTATTGCTCTTCTTCCAGATACTGCTTCATCTCTTCAGGACGACGGAAAGCATCTGTTGGGCGAATAGCCTCGTGCGCTTCCTGAGCGTTCTTTAGCTTAGACTTATAAGTACGCGCGGCAGACGGTACATAGCGGCCACCATAAGAGGCTTGAATTTGGTCACGAATAGAAGTGACAGCTTCTGCCGCCAAATCAACACCATCCGTACGCATGTACGTAATAAGACCCGTTGTCTCACCACCAAGGGTGATGCCTTCATAAAGACGCTGGGCCACTTGCATTGTGCGCTGGGCAGAAAAGCCGAGTTTACGTGAGGCTTCCATTTGTAGCGTTGAGGTGGTGAATGGCGGATAAGGATTGCGCTTTTGCGGTTTGGCTTCAACACTTTCAATTTTAAAGCTAGAGGCTTCAAGCATCGTCTTGATTGCGGTTGCCTCTTCACCATTGTTAATGTCGAGACGTTGTTTCTTGTCGCCATTAAAAGCAGTGAGGCGGGCATCGAATGGTTTGCCTTCGCCGTTTTTCATGTTGGCGATTATCGACCAATATTCCTGCGGGTTAAAAACCTCAATCTCGCGCTCACGTTCGCAGATGAGACGGAGAGCCACAGACTGCACACGACCCGCAGAACGGGAGCCCGGCAATTTGCGCCACAAGACAGGGGAGAGCGTAAAGCCAACCAGATAATCAAGCGCACGACGAGCAAGATAAGCTTCCACCAGCGGGCTATCCAGCTCGCGCGGGTTGTCCATCGCTTCTAAAATAGCATTCTTCGTAATCGCATTAAAGACGACGCGCTCAACGGCTTTGTCCTTAAGCGCCTTTTTATCTTCCAGCACTTGCAACAAGTGCCAAGAAATCGCTTCACCCTCTCTGTCCGGGTCAGTCGCGAGGATCAATCTGTCGGAGCCCTTAACGGCTTTCACGATTTCATTGATGCGCTGTTTCGCCTTGGCATCCATCTGCCAATCCATGGCAAATTCTTCGTCAGGACGAACCGACCCATCTTTGGGCGGAAGGTCGCGAACATGGCCGTAAGAGGCAAAGACTTGATAATCGGAACCAAGATATTTGTTGATCGTCTTAGCTTTGGCGGGCGACTCAACAATGACAACGTTCATGCGAAACTCTTTTTAAAAGCGATTTAGGTCGAGCCTATTTGGCGCATTTATTGGAAAGGGACAATCCCTATTTCTCGGAAATTGCATTTAAAAGTGCCGCGAAGTGACGCATTAACCTCGATTTTGGCAGGAAAGATGCATTTCAATGAACTAACGAAAAAACCCATGCAGGTTGCATATATTTCTAGCAATCTACCTAGGGTTGTGTTATCGTAACCAAATAATGGGTAATGCTTATATTCCTAAGGTTGTGTTTAGTAAAGCATTTCAACTCATAGGTTGCAATGAGTTTTGATTATGATATAAATGAACAAGTAAATGTTACTGATTGTGAAATGAATTTACTAAATTTGAGTAAATTCATGTATGTGCTGCAATAAATTTAGTTGAATACACGAATAAGGAGGTTTTGTAGATGTCAAATAGTCGTTGTTGCAGCAAAAAAATGGAGAGTAATTCGTATTTACTGTCTTGTAGCCCAGAAACTAAGTCAATTTCTGATGAGTTGAATGAACCCGAATCAGGCGCCTTTCAAATCGAAACCGCAAGGTATATTGAGGGGCTCTGTTCTGACCTCGTTGTCATGGCCACGCGAGCAGATATGAGCTTTCTTGCTTATCTGCTTGATATGGCCCGCATTGAAGCATCTGATCGCATTGAAAAGCCGGAACTTCGAAAACCAGCGACAATTGCTTAGGTAAGCCTGAACATATTGGCTTCAAGCCTTTCAACGCGTCCTGAAAATTCGAGCTCACACAGGCAGGCCACGACTATTTGCGCTGATAGGCCTGTAAAGCGGACTACATCATCAATGTGGACTGGGGCTGCACTAAGGTTTTCAGCAATCAGTTCTATGTCGCTCTCAGGAAGCTTGTTGTTGAGATAATCATCAACTTCATTAGCCTCAAAGCGGAAGGGGGACTGGCCCCCTTCTGGCAACAACTCCTGAAAGCTCTCAGAAGGGCGAAGGTCTTCAACAATATCATTTGCGGTGCGAACAAGTGTAGCGCCTTCGCGGATTAATCTGTTGGTTCCTTGTGAGCGCGGGTCTAGTGGGGAGCCTGGAACAGCGAAAACCTGCCGATTTTGCTCACCCGCCAATCGTGCCGTGATTAAAGAGCCTGACCGTCGCGCCGCCTCCACAATGATAACGCCGCTGCATAGCCCTGACACGATACGGTTTCGGCGCGGAAAATCTTGTGCGCGAGGGGAAAGCCAAGGCGGTGTTTCGCTAATTATAGCACCCTGATTTTCAACAATGCTGTTGGACAATGCTAAATTTTCTGGAGGGTAGACTTCACCATGCCCCCCCCGCCATAACCGCGACCGTTCCGCCAATGATGGAGGCATTATGTGCGGCTGTATCGATGCCGCGGGCAAGGCCAGAAACAATCACATAACCTGCTTCCATCAAGCCAGTTGCAAGTTGTGTTGCCATTTTCTGCCCCGCAATTGAGGTGTTGCGTGAGCCAACGATGGCAACCATTGGCCGTTGATTGAAATCGAAGTCTCCACGCACGAGCAAAAAAGGCGGTGGGTCATCGATTTGGCGCAAGAGTGTTGGGTAGTCAGGTTCTCCCGCCGCAATATGGCGAACGCCAAGTTTTTGCGCCGCGTCTATTTCGCGCTCGGCACTTTCCTTGCTGCAAATGGTGGGAAATTTGTTATTGCCGGCCTTAGAAGCGATGTCAGGCAGGGCTTCCAGTGCATTTTCTGCAGAGCCAAATCGATTGATGAAATTGAAAAAGGAAATCGGGCCAACTTGCTCGGTCCGTGCCAAGCGAAGCCATGCAATGCGTTGTTCATCTGTGAGCGATGGTCGAGCCAAACTTATCCTTTTTTTCCAATCTTACTTTCTGTGCCTTTGAAAAGCCGTTTGATGTTCTCGTGGTGCTTAATCCAAGTTAGCAAGGTGAGAAGCATGAAGAGTTCTGAGAATTGAAAGGCCTCAAAGTAGCGAAGTACAAATGGTGTTGCGAGTGTTGCAAGTAAGGCGGCGAGAGAAGAATAGCGGGAGAGGAAGGCGACAGCCAGCCAAACAACGGCAAATATCAGCAGGGCTGGAAAGAATAATCCACCCAAAATGCCAATATAAGTGGCAACACCTTTGCCACCATTGAATTTTAGCCATACGGGAAACAAGTGCCCTAAAAATGCCCCAAGCCCTGCAATTACTGCGAAATCTTGCCCTGCAAAATAAAAGGCTATCCAGACGGCAAACGTGCCTTTTAGTGCATCAGCGAGCAAGGTGAGGGCGGCGAGTTTCTTATTGCCCGTTCTCAGCACATTGGTTGCGCCAATGTTGCCAGAGCCAATTTCGCGAATGTCGCCTTGGCCAGCAAAACGGGTGATTAAAAGCCCGAAGGGGATAGACCCCAACAAATAACCAAACGCTGCCCATATTAAAACAGTTGGAAGTGCTGTGTAATTATTGACAAAATCGGGCATTTTCTAACAGTCCACCGCTTAAAAATCAGGTTTAGATTGTAAATCGCAGAATTAGTCTAAACGATAGACTTCTACCCCGTCTACAAATGTTTGAATACAGCGGCCAGTAAAACGTGCGCCTTCAAAGGCTGTGTTTTTAGAAAATGATTTCAAATCAGCTTCATTCAATATCCACGGCATGTCGATATCGAGCAGAGCAAGATCAGCCTTAGCGCCTTTTTCAATTGTGCCACTTTGTTGGCTGATAAGGCTTGCTGGATTGTTTGCTGTTACGCGGATAACATCAGCAAGATCTAAATCATCGCTGTGAACCAACCGCAAAAGGGCAGCCAACAAGCTTTCAAGGCCGATAGCGCCATTTGATGCATCAGCGAAGGGGTGGCGCTTCATATCCACATCGCGCGGTGTGTGGTCAGAGTGAACCACATCAATAGTGCCGTCTTTAATGCCTTCAACCACGGCCATGCGGTCTTCTTCTAATCGCAAAGGCGGAGAAAGCTTGAAGAAGGTGCGGTAGGAGCCAATGTCGTTTTCATTCAGCGTTGCATTATTAACCGACGCCCCAGCCGTCACATTAAGCCCGCGCTTCTTGGCTTGGCGTATGAGATCAACGGATTCTGCACATGAAAGGCTGGCTGCATGATAACGCCCGCCTGTAATCTCCACGAGGCGCAGATCGCGCTCTAGCATAATGACTTCCGCAATCTTTGGAATGCCAGGGAGGCCAAGGCGGGTTGCCATTTCCCCTTCGTTCATCACGCCGCCTTCTGAAAGGCTAGGCTCATCACAGTGATGAATAACAAGGCCATCAAAGTCACGGGCATAAGAAAGCGCACGGCGCATGATGCGGGCATCGGTGAGGGGGCGTTTGCAATTGGTAAAGGCGACAGCACCTGCTTCGCGCATGAGGCGGAGTTCTGACATTTCTTTGCCAGCCAAGCCCTTTGTCAAAGCACCCATTACTTTAACATTACAAAAAGCATTGGCGCCCGCATTGCGGGTAATGAAATCAACCAGCGCAATATCATCAATCACCGGATTGGTATCTGGTTGCGTGACAATTGTGGTGACACCACCAGCAACAGCTGCCTGTGAGGCGCTAACCAGTGTTTCTTCATGCTCGCTGCCTGGTTCTCCCGTGCGGACTTGAAAATCAATCAAACCTGGAATGAGCACTTTATCGCGGCAATCAATAATCTCGTATTCAGCTTCCAAGAGACTTGGCGCGACATGCGCTTCGATGGCTTTGATTTTACCATCTTCAACAAGCACTGTGCGTTGGTCATCCAAGTTTTGACTAGGGTCGACAACGCGGGCATCGACAAAAGCTAAAGGTGGGTTGGTGAGAGAATTGCTCATTTCGCAGCCTCCCGTTCTGGCAAGTGTTCTGCAAGCGCTTCAAGCACCGCCATCCGAATGGCGACCCCCATCTCCACTTGCTCACGAATGACAGATTGTGGGCCGTCAGCAATTTCTGAGGCAATCTCGACACCGCGGTTCATCGGGCCGGGGTGCATAACCAGTGCATCATCATTGGCGAAGGCCAGCTTTTTGGCATCAAGGCCATAGTAACGGAAATATTCGCGGCTTGAGGGAACGAATGCACCAGACATGCGTTCCATTTGGAGGCGCAACATCATCACGACATCGCAGCCCTTCAAGCCTTCTTCCATATCGTGAAATACTTCCACACCCATGCGTTCAATACCTGCGGGTAGAAGGGTGCGCGGACCAATAACGCGCACGCGTGCTTCCATAGCGTTGAGCAAGATGATGTTGGAACGAGCAACACGGCTATGCAGTATGTCACCACAAATCGCCACGGTGAGGCGATGGAGGCGGCCCTTGTGACGGCGAATGGTGAGGGCATCGAGCAGGGCTTGTGTTGGGTGCTCGTGCATCCCGTCGCCTG
>JBDVXS010000066.1:0-2833 GCA_039964305.1 Hyphomicrobiales bacterium | reverse complement strand
GATGACCAAATGTCATCCGTTACCCAAGTTGAAACCGATCTTAACGACGCCATCGACCTCATTGAATTAGGCGAGATGGAAGATGATGCTGATGTTGTGGCCGAAGCCGAGGCAGGCCTTGCCGACATGCTGGAGATGATTGCCCGCAAGCAGGTAGAAACGCTTCTGTCTGGCGAAGCTGACGGCAATGATACGTATATCGAAGTCCATTCAGGCGCAGGCGGCACAGAAAGCCAAGATTGGGCCTCTATGCTCATGCGCATGTACACGCGCTGGGCTGAACGCAGCAAATACAAAGTTGAAGTGCTGGAGATGCAAGACGGCGAAGAAGCTGGCATCAAATCCGTGACTTTGTTGATTAAAGGTCAAAATGCCTATGGCTGGGGTAAAACAGAATCAGGCGTGCACCGTCTGGTCCGTATTTCCCCGTTTGATAGCCAAAATCGACGCCACACCAGTTTTGCAAGCGTTTGGGTTTATCCGGTAGTTGACGATTCAATCGAGATTGAAGTGTCTGAAAGTGACGTGCGCATTGATACCTACCGTGCATCAGGGGCGGGCGGACAGCACGTTAATACGACAGACAGTGCGGTGCGCATCACCCATATTGAAACGGGCATCGTTGCGCAGTGTCAAAATGGTCGCTCACAGCACCAAAACAAAGCAACTGCTTGGCAAATGTTGCGGGCTCGCCTTTATGAGGAAGAGTTGAAACGTCGCGAAGAAGAAGCAAACGCCAGTACCGCAACAAAGACGGATATTGGTTGGGGCCACCAAATTCGCTCTTATGTTTTGCAGCCATACCAAATGGTCAAAGATTTGCGCACAGGCGTAGAAAGCGGCAATCCGCAAGCTGTTCTTGACGGCGATTTAGATAAATATATGGAAGCAGCGCTTGCACAACGCGTTATGGGCGGTGGCGGAGCTGTCGAAGATCTCGACGTTTAGGTGTGTTTGTTGAAGGTAGGCAAAGACCTAGTTTCTAAACTGTTCGTCTAAAATTCGGTCTTCCCAAGAATGGCTCGCATCAAACATAATCACGGCACTTTGGCTTTGGTCTTCATGGATGCGCACTTCGGCAACAGACTTAATCTCAGTATGATCCGCCACTGCGTTCACTGGACGTTTGTCATGCTCCAACACCTCGACTTTAACGTGAGACTGGTTTGGCAACAGTGCGCCGTTCCAACGTCTTGGTCTAAAGGGACTGATGGGTGTGAGTGCTAGAAGGGGCGCGCGAATTGGGATAATCGGGCCTTGTGCTGAAAAGTTATAGGCCGTGCTGCCTTGCGGCGTTGCACACAAAATACCGTCACATATCAGCTCAGGAAGCCGCACTTTGCCATCAATGGAAATACGCAACTTTGCGGCTTGATACGATTGGCGAAACAGCGAGACCTCATTGAGTGCCAACGCGTGAGACATATTACCATCCACATCGACTGTGGTCATGGAGAGCGGATAAATACGGGTGCTAACGGCTTGCTCTACGCGCTTGGGCAAATCCTTTGCGCTGTATTCATTCATCAAGAAACCAATGGTTCCTTTGTTCATGCCGTAAATTGGTTTGTTTTTATTTAGGAAGGAATTGACGGTGTGCAACATCATGCCATCGCCACCAAGGGCCACAATAATGCTGGCTTCTTCTGCGTCGCACTGACCATAAAGGTTGGTGCATTCTTGAAACGCTTCTTGTGCGTCATCCGCCTGTGAGGCGACAAAATGGAAATGAATAGTCACTGTGTCGCGCCATGCTCATAAAGATACCAGCAAACTCCATATCACACCTAGCGTTGTGTGATCAATTGCTGCGATCAAAGCAAATGGTTGCGACGTGCGACTGGATTACACCAATGCGGTCGCAATAACGCCACCCCAGATACTAAGCGCGATAATCAATGAAATTGCAAAATGTACCCAGATTGAATGTTCAGTTTTGTTTGTCATGGTATCCTCCTTTGTTCCATTAACTATATCAGCTTGCGTAAAGTGGGACGAATAAACGGTTTTCATCTCCGCGTGAGCGCGATGTGATGCTGGATTGAGGCTGCTTACTGTGCCATTCATGTGGCCTAGAGGTTGTTCGTTTTTGAATGAGGTGGGGCGTGGTTCTCAATCTGCTGACAGTGAATGATAAACGGGGTGAATACCCGTCGTCTTATTATGCGGCAACGGCGTCAGAGTTGGCCACGTTGCCTGCATTGGATGAAAAGCTCTCTGCTGATGTTTGCATTGTTGGTGCAGGCTACACGGGGCTTTCTGCTGCTTTGCATCTTGCCAAAGCGGGCAGGCGAGTTGTGGTGGTTGAGGCGCATCGTGTTGGATGGGGGGCATCGGGTCGCAATGGCGGGCAACTTGGGACAGGGCAGCGCCGTGACCAAGATGAGCTGGAGGCGATTATGGGCAAATCAGCCGCCCACGAAATGTGGACTTTGGCCGAAGAAGCAAAAGCGCTTGTGACGTCTTTGATCACCCAGCATCAAATTGATTGTGATTACCGCGCTGGCATTATTCACGCAGACCATAAGCGCTCTTATGTGAAAGAAAGTGAGCATTACGCTGAATTTCTTCAAAACGAATATAATTACAGCGACATTTCATTTCTCGATAAGTCGGCGGTGCGAGATCTGGTTGGGTCTGAAGATTATCATGGTGGCACGCTTGATCTAGGGGCAAGGCATCTGCACCCCTTGAAATACGCCTTTGGATTGGCAAAGGCTGCACTTGATGCTGGTGTGCAAATTTTTGAAAATAGTTTTGTGACTGATGTAACAACCGGCGAAAAACCCGTTGTGAAAACGGCGACGGGTGACGTGCAGTGCGATACCGTTTT
>JBDVXS010000065.1:0-17011 GCA_039964305.1 Hyphomicrobiales bacterium | reverse complement strand
TTTCGGTCGACTAGGAAGCGAAGAGTTTGGCATCTTCCTGCATGAAGTTCCGGTTGAAGAAGCTGAAACGATTGCTGAAATCATCCGGAACAAAGTTTTAAACCTACCGATACCGTTCAACGATAAAACGTTGAAGGTCACAATCAGCTTAGGTGTGTGCCATTTGCCAGCGCACAAAAAAATCGATTCAGCTCTCAAAAAGGCCCGACAAGCACTGGATGCTGCAAAAAACGATGGGCGCAACAAGACGGTGGTTTGGGGTTCTGTCGAACATCAATCCGCAATTGAAGAGACTGTTTCAATTCAAGGCTATGACCATATAAACGACAAAGTTCAAACCACTAGTCATGCGCTAAAATCAGCCACACTGTAGTGGAAACTTACAAATATTTTTTGACCCGTAAGATTGCAGAAAGACGACTAAATTTGGTTGTCTTTCAAGGCACAGTCTTTGGGGAGGCAATCGAGTGAAAGAAAAGTACCCCTCTTGATCTTCACGCTCCAAACCCGTCAAATAGCCCTACACGACGCGGAGCCTCCCCATGCAGACCCCTGATACATTCGGCAATGACATTACAATTGGCAAACCAGAGACCATTGGCATCTGGAACGCAGCGATGTGCGATTACCTCAGGTTTCGTGGCGCGCCCATTGGTGATCTAAAAGCAGCCAACGATCCTGACTTTCTGCTTGGCCCTGTTTATTGCGGGGTGATGAAGCTTTTGAGTGGGTTCGATCCGCAATCTGGCACCGTGCAAAAAGACCTTGCTGCCGCCCGTCAAGCAGCCGAAGGGGTGAGCGCTGATGAGCGCTTGCATCTTGATGCTATGGAAGCGATGGCCGCAGGCAACTTTAGTCAGGCGGGACATATTTGGGACACGTGCCTCACCAAGCGGCCCAATGATGTGATGGCGCTTAAAGGGTCGCATGAAAGTTTCTTTATGGTGGGTGCGCTGGACGACATGTTGCGCTCTGCGAAATCAGCCCTTGATGCCGCCAATCCTGAGGGCGAAGCCTACCATGTCGCCGTCGGTCAATATGCTTTTGCATTGGAAGAAAACGGACACTATGCCGAGGCAGAAGCCTATGGCCGTTTGGGCTTGAGTTTAGAGGCGGAAGATTGCTGGTCTATGCATTGCCTTGCCCATGTGTTTGAAAGCCAAAACCGCCATCAAGATGGCATGGGTCTTCTCAAAGCCAATCAACCGATATGGAAAGAGCAAAACCTTCTCAACGCGCACATCTGGTGGCACTTGGCCTTGCGGCTTGTGGAAGCGCAAGAGTTTGATGCTGCCCTTGAGCTTTTCGATGAGGAGCTTGCCCATATTCCAGCCAACAATCAGTTTCGCCTAACAGACAGCACCTCGCTGCTTTGGCGCTTGCAGCTTTGCGGCGTTGATGTCGGTAATCGCTGGAGCGCGGAAGCGGATAAGTGGGAACGTTATGCCGAAACCCATTCCAACCCGTTTCTTGATATGCACGCAGCCCTCGCCTTTGCCTCTGCACCCGATAAAGACGCCTCAACCCGTTTTTTCGACACGCTAAAATCTGCACACCAAGACAGCGACCACGAGGTTGGCGATATTTTTCGAACGGTTGTGCGCCCGCTGGTCGATGCAATTCGCCTTTACCCGCAAGATAAGCAAAAGGCGCAAGCCGCTTTCGAACCTTTGCTGCCAACATTCCAGCGCTTGGGCGGCTCTATCGTGCAACGACAAATTGTTGAGCGTTCTTATTCCTCAGCCCTTATTGCAACCAGCAATCACGCCAAAGCGGGCGCTTTTTTGGATGAGAAATTAAGCACTGCACCCAATGTGTCGTGGCTCTTGCGAGACCGCGCAAAGGCCGCAGCACTTGCAGGCAACACGCAAGCAGCAACCCTCTATGACCGCCGCGCTGATTTGATGCTTTCTGCATGGTGAAATGTCTGCTGGTAACTGGCCCACCAAAAGCCCAATAACTGGTCTTGCATCTCGTTGATTTTCTGAAAGAGTAGCGTTTCAAATGAACGAACAGTTCTGAGTTACCCAGGAGAGCTAGTCTATGGCCGATTTCCAAACGCCAAAACAAAAAAATTATGACATCGTCATTGTCGGTGGTGCCATGTATGGCTCGTCTGTTTCTTGGTTCACAGCCAACAATCCAGATTTTGATGGCTCTATCCTCGTGGTTGAACGTGACCCAACCTATGAGGCATGCTCCACCTCTCATACAAATAGCTGTATTCGCCAGCAGTTTTCGAATGAAATTAATGTTCGCATTTCTCAGTTTGGCGCAGAGTTCATCAAGAACTTCCGAGAATTCATGGGCAATGATGAGCGCGTGCCTAATGTGGTGCTGCAAAGCTATGGCTATATGTATATGGCGGACAATCAGGGTTTTGCAGATACCTTGCGCGAAAGTCAGAAAATTCAGCAAGACCTCGGTGCTGGCACCAAATTCATGACCGCCGACGACATTGCCCGCGATTATCCGTTTTACAATCTAGATGGCATCATTGGCGCGAACCATAACTTGAAAGATGAAGGCTATTTTGACGGCAACACATTGTTTGATTGGTGGAAGCGTTCAGCCCGTGAAAAAGGCGTTGAATATTGCACGAACGAAGTAACCGACATGACATTGAATGCAGCAGGCACTGCTGTTGAAAGCGTAACGTTAAAAACGGGTGATGTGGTTTCCTGTGGCAAGGTAGTGAATGCTTCTGGCCCGCGTGCTGTGTTGACCTCACGCATGGCAGGCATTGAAATTCCAGTGGAACCGCGCAAGCGCTATACGTTTATTTTTGACGCCGCAAAACCGCTAGACCGCGACCTCCCTCTCACCATTGACCCATCAGGCGTTCATATGCGCACAGACGGCACGTATTATTTGGCCGGTTGCCCGCCATTTGATGAGGATGACGTGCCCGTTGATTATGATGATTTTGTCGAAGACCACCGCGTTTGGGAAGAAAAGGCATGGCCTGCTATCGCCAACCGCGTTCCACAGTTTGAGGCGATCAAATTGGTGAACTCTTGGGCGGGGCATTATGCGTTTAACACCTTTGATCAAAACGCGATTGTGGGTCCACACACTACGGTTGAAAACTTCTTCTTCATCAATGGATTTTCTGGCCATGGCTTCCAGCAATCGCCAGCCCTTGGGCGTGGCATGTCTGAGCTTTTGACCTATGGCGAATTTAGAACGCTTGACCTCACACCGTTCCATTACGATAGGATTGAGACGCAGACACCCTTCCTAGAAAAGGCCGTGATTTAATGACAAACGTTCAGCTCAGCCTAGACGAAGCCCACGCGTTAGCCATTGATTGTCTCACTCATAATGGGTGCGATGAAACAAACAGTCAGGCGATTGCTGATCGGATGATTGATGCCGAGCGTGATGCCTGCCATTCGCATGGCCTGTTTCGCTTGCCATGGTATGCCAACGGCGTAAAATCTGGCCGTGTTAATGGCTCTGCAAAACCCACCGTAGAGCAGCTCGCGCCCGCCGCCATTCGTGTTGACGGTGATAATGGCTATGCACCACTGGGCCAGAAAATTGCCCATCAACCGCTTGTTGATTGTGCCAAGACAAACGGCGTTGCCGTGCTTGGCTTCACCAACATGTTTCACATCGCCGCCATGTGGCCAGAGGTGGAACGACTTGCCTATGAAGGGCTTTGCGCCATCGCTGTGACGGCCGCCTATCCCTATGTCGCGCCTGCTGGCGGCATCAAGCCACTATTTGGCACGAACCCTATGGGCTTTGCGTGGCCGCGTAAAAACAAACCACCCTTAGTCTTTGATCAGGCTTCATCCGCCATGGCGCGTGGTGAAATTCAAATTGCCGCCCGTGATGGTCACGATGTGCCAGAAACGGCTGGCATTGGGCCAGATGGTGAAACAACCACTGATCCCAATGTTATTTTACAAGGCGCTCAATTAGGCTTTGGCGGTTATAAAGGCGCCTCACTGGCCATGATGATTGAACTGCTAGCAGGGCCGCTTATCGGCGAATTTTTGAGCTTTGAATCACAAGACGATGATGCAGGACGCGGTGGCCCACCCAAAGGCGGCGAGTTGATTATTGCAATCGACCCATCGAAATTTGGCGCGATTGATACCGTGCTTGCTCATGGTGAAAAACTGTTTGCAGAAATTCTCAAACAAGAAGGCACCCGCCTGCCCGGTGAACGACGTTTTCAAATGCGGGAACAAACACCCCAAACAGGCTTCACGATCCCGCAAAGCCTGCATGACGAAATCAAGGCATTAATGCCTTAATTTGCAACACCGCCAAAAGCGACACCTGACAGATCAGCTATTTCCCGCTTCCATGTGGTCAGGTCGTCTGCATTAAAATCTGACACATGACTATGGCCACAAGCCCGCGCCATAACTTGCATCAACTCTGTTGAAGCTTCAAAGAAATTGGTCAGCTGGCGGGCTGATTTTTCAACAACCAAGCGGCTTACCAAATGCGGCTTTTGTGTTGCAATGCCAACGGGGCAATCATTGGTATGACAAGCCCTCATAGCAATACAGCCGATGGCTTGCATGGCGGAATTAGACAATGCAATCGCATCGGCACCCAACGCCATTGCTTTGACGAAATCAGCAGGTTTTCGAAGTCCACCCGTAATCACCAGTGTGACATCAGATCGACCAAGATTATCCAAATGACGTCGTGCACGAGCAAGGGCTGGAATGGTTGGAACGGAAATATTATCACGGAAGATAATCGGAGCCGCCCCCGTACCGCCACCGCGACCATCGAGAATAATATAATCAACGCCAACTTCTAAGGCCGCATCAATATCTTTTTCGATGTGCTGTGCTGAGAGCTTATAGCCGATTGGAATGCCGCCTGTGCGGTCGCGCACTTCATCAGCGAATTCTTTGATTTCTGCTGCCGATGTCCATTCAGGAAAGCGCGACGGTGAGATTGCATCATCGCCCACATTTAACCCACGCACTTCGGCAATTTTGCCTTGCACTTTGCTACCCGGCAAATGCCCGCCTGTACCTGTTTTGGCACCTTGCCCACCTTTGAAATGGAAGGCTTGAACCTTATCAAGCTTATCCCACGAAAAGCCAAAGCGTGAGGAGGCAAGTTCATACATATAGCGAGAATTCGCTTCCTGCTCTTCCGGCAACATACCGCCTTCACCAGAACAAATACCCGTGCCCGCCAACTCTGCACCACGCGCAAGCGCAATTTTTGCAGGCTCAGACAAAGCGCCAAAACTCATATCTGAGACGAAAAGCGGAATATCAAGGCGAAGCGGTTTTTGTGCATTGGGGCCGATGATGACTTCAGTGCCCACAGGATCATTATCCAAAAGGGGTGGCTTATGAAGCTGTGCCGTTAGCAATTGAATATCATCCCAATCTGGCAACTGGTTACGTGGCACACCCATGGCATCTACTTTGCCATGATGACCTGTCTTAGAAAGCCCATCGCGGGCATATTGTTGGATAAGGCCTGTGTGTGGCTCTTCTTCCGTACCGTGGCTCGTATCAGCATAAAGGCCCAAATACTTCTCACGGTTAAACGGCTGCGGATGCTCTTGATTCCATGCCAAAATCTCATCTTCATCAACGAGGATATCGCCATCTTCTACCCAAGATTGGAATTTTGGTAGCACTTCATTGTTCGCATATTCGGACACGCCCGAATCAACGCGATAATCCCAATAGTGCAAACCGCAAATTAGATTGTTACCGCGCACGAAACCATCCGCCATAAGCGCACCACGGTGCAGGCAACGGCCGTAAAATACAGAAATCTCATCATCAAACTTTACAATGACAAGGTCGACTTCACCGACAAGCGCATATTCTGGTTTACGATCTTTGATATCGTCATATTTCGCAATTGCTGTTTTATTCATCTGGCACCTAACAAGTTTCAGTACTTTGCCCCGAAACCAGCTTATTAAAGTATGGTGCCCGCGGTTACAACAAAGTCGTCAATGTTTTTCACTTTATACAGTTGCTGTATAAATTTGACCTAAGTCCTAATGCCAAATGAGTTGAAATACGAGAGACGCAATTAAGCGGCAGGTGAGAAGCGGAGAGAGAGACAGGACATGCCGCCATCCAGCTTTGCTGCTTCATAATTGCCAATTTCGCGCACATTATAGCCTTGGTCTTTGAGTTTCGCTGCTGTCTTCGGGAAACCAGCTGGCATAATCACAAAATCGTTGAAGCGAATGGTGTTGGCACAAGCCTCTTCGCCATCTTCGACAAAAATAACGTCATAGCCCTCAAAGCACCCACTTGCTGCAAGGCGTTTTGTGGAGAGGATGGTTTTTTCATCAAGAAGCGAGCAATCTGTTTTAAAATGCAGCACCCCTTCAGGCGTCATCACTTCACGAACGCTATAGCCCCAATCGGCAACGAGGGACGTGAGTTCAGCAACGCCTGCGGCATCTGTTCTGGCAGAACGTCCAACCAAAACCTCTTTTTCAGTAACAAGAATATCGCCACCTTCAATAAAGCCCGGCCCTTTAATCTCCCGCACGTCTTTATAGAGTGCACGAAGAGCGGGCGCGATTTCGCGCACCTCACCCAAGCGAGACGGCGCACCTGGGCGCATTAGAACGACGCCCTCTTGGAAACAAAGCGCATCGTCTTCAACAAAAACACTATCAGGAAAAGCCTCCAGTGCCTCAAGTTCAACAACCTCAGCACCTGTCGACTTTAAAAGCGCCACATAATCCGCGTGATGCCGCTCGAAAGCCGCAAGATCAGGTGCCCCCACATCAACGGCTCGCAACCCGTCAATAATGGAACGCGAAGGCTTACGTGTTATCGCGTGGGAGAAAGAAAAAGATTTGAAGCTCATGTAAATGACGCCAATTTTTGTTTTTCCGACGATAAGTGAGAGGCATGCGACAATCAAGCAAAAGCCTTGAAAAAACATGCTTTCAAACACCTTAAAATGTTGGTGATCTTGGGCTGCTTGTACTAAGATAACTGTATGCTTAGAAACAAAGAATTGAGAATTATAAGCACCGAACAATCATGGATTTGAGGGGATTGTTCGAAGGCCAACAGGGAGAAGGCAATATGACGAAAAGAGTAGCGATAATCGGAGCGGGGCCATCAGGCTTGGCACAGCTTCGTGCGTTTCAATCAGCTAAAGCAAACGGTGAAGACATTCCAGAAATCGTATGCTTTGAAAAGCAAGACGACTGGGGCGGTCTTTGGAATTACACGTGGCGCACTGGTCTGGATGAATATGGTGAGCCTGTACACGGCTCAATGTATCGCTACCTCTGGTCAAACGGCCCAAAGGAAGGCCTCGAGTTTGCGGACTACTCTTTTGAAGAACACTTCGGCAAGCAGATTGCCTCTTATCCGCCGCGCGCTGTCTTGTTTGATTACATCAAAGGCCGTGTTGAAAAAGCAGGCGTGCGTGACTTGATCCGCTTTAGAACCCCTGTCCGCTCTGTTACTTATGACGAGGGCAGCGGCAAGTTTACTGTTTTGTCTCACGATCTCGTCAAAAATGAAAAGTCGAGTGAAGAGTTCGATCATGTGGTTGTGGCAAACGGCCACTTCTCAACACCGAATGTGCCAGAATTTGACGGCCTAGAACGCTTCAATGGGCGTGTTCTGCATGCCCACGATTTCCGTGATGCTGTGGAATTTAAAGACAAGAATGTTCTCATCATCGGCACCAGCTATTCTGCTGAAGACATTGGCTCACAATGCTGGAAATATGGCGCGAAGACCATCACCGTTAGCCACCGCACGGCGGCCATGGGCCATGACTGGCCAGACAATTGGCAAGAAGTGCCGCTGTTACAAAAAGTGGACGGCAATACCTGCACGTTTAAAGACGGCACGGTTAAAGAGGTTGACGCTATCATTCTATGCACGGGCTATCAGCACCACTTCCCGTTTATGGCAGACGATTTGGCGCTTGTTACCGCCAACCGCTTGGCAACGGCGATGCTTTATAAGGGGGTTGCTTTCGTCAACAATCCGAAGCTCTTCTACATTGGCATGCAAGACCAGTGGTACACGTTCAACATGTTTGATGCTCAAGCATGGTGGGCGCGTGATGTTATGTTGGGTAAGATCGATTTACCTGATACAGCCGCAATGAATGCAGACGTTAAAGACCGTGAAGATCGCGAAGACCAGAACGAAGATGATTACGCCTGCATCCGCTACCAAGGTGATTACGTTAAAGAGCTGATTGCTGAAACGGACTATCCAAGTTTCAACGTAGATGGTGCCAATGAAGCCTTCTTCCAATGGAAGAAAGACAAGAAAAAAGGCATCATGACGTTCCGCGATAATAGCTACCAGTCTGTGATTACGGGCAGCATGGCGCCCGTGCATCACACCCCTTGGAAAGATGCGATGGATGACACCCTCGAATCTTACCTCGAGAACTAAGTTGAATAAGGGGATGGCAAAATTCATTTGCCATCTCCTACCCACTATGGATAGGTCAGATAGCATCACCTGCAAATAACCTTCACACCAGTTACAACGGGAGAAACAACCCAATGAAACTGCTCGTATTCCAACACATCGCCCTTGAACACCCCGGCTCCTTACGCACTTACCTTGCCGAAGACGGTATTGAATGGGATGCGGTTGAACTAGATGAAGGTGAGCCTATTCCAACGTTAGAAGACTATGATGCACTTTGGGTTATGGGTGGCCCGATGGATGTTTGGGATGTGGTGGAACACCCTTGGCTCATGGAAGAAAAACGCGCTATCCGCCGCTGGGTTCGCGAGCTTAAGCGCCCTTATCTCGGGCTATGTCTCGGGCACCAATTGCTGGCCGATGCCGTTGGCGGCACATGCGGCCCTGCCCGCCCGCCTGAAATTGGTATCTTGGATATTGAGCTCACAGAAGCAGGCAAGAACGACCCTGTTTTCGGCTCCTTACCTGCTTCGCAAAAATGCCTGCAATGGCATTCTGTTGAGGTGGCACAAGCGCCAGATGATGCCGTTGTGCTCGCTTCGTCAAAAGCCTGCCCCATCCAAGCTATGCGGGTTGGCAACAATGCATGGACGGCGCAATATCACATTGAACTTGAAGCAGATACCGTGCGCAATTGGGGCGATGTACCAGCCTATGCTGCAGCCTTAGAGGAAAGCCTTGGACCGAGCGGTTTAACGGATATGGACAATGCAGCCACTGCGAATATGGCCAATTTTGAAAGCAATTCGCGCGCGCTTTATCGCAACTTCATAAACTCAATTACGAATGGCTGAACGATGACGCATGAAGGTGATCGCGAGCCGTTAGCTCAATCAGGCCGAACCACTTTGACTGACGAAGAAATGGTGCAAGCAACGACTGATTTTTATGAGGCGATGAAGACACGGCGCACCATTCGTGACTTCGACAAGCGGCCCGTTGCGCGCACCATCATTGAAAATGCAATCAAGGCGGCAGGCACCGCGCCATCTGGCGCAAACCAGCAACCTTGGCATTTCGTCGCTGTTGGCAATGCCGATCTAAAAGCAAAAATCAGACAGGCGGCCGAAGAAGAAGAACGCAAATTCTATGAGGGTGCAGCTGGGGACGAATGGCTCGACGCGCTAAAGCCGATTGGAACAGACGCCAACAAACCACACCTAGAAGAGGCACCGTGGTTGATTGTTGTCTTTGCACAAAAATGGAGTGCAGATGACAAGGGCGAGCGGGCGAAGAATTACTATGTGACAGAAAGTGTCGGCCTTGCTTGCGGGTTGTTACTGACAGCCCTTCATAAAGCAGGCCTTGCCACCCTCACCCACACGCCCAATCCGATGAAGTTTTTGACCAAGATTTTAGGGCGCGAAGCTCATGAGAAACCTTTGATGATTATTGCTGTTGGCCATGCATCTGACAATGCGACCATTCCAACGGCTGCAAAAATAAAAAAGCCGCTGGATGAAATTTTGACAGTGATTGACTGAAGAACACGCTCAAGAGCGCGGGCGTTCTTTCTTTGGGTCGTAATGCGGGAAGGCAGTAACCGTTGCAGGCAGCCGCTTCATGTGACCATCGAGCTTACCTATTTCCACCTCAGTACCGACCTCGCTGTGAACCACATCAACACGAGCCAAGGCGATGTTCTTTTTCAAAATGGGTGAGCGCATAGAGCTTGTAACGTCGCCAATTTGCGCACGGCCAATATGAATACAATCGCCATTACCAACCACTTCTTGGCTATGGATCTCTAACCCGACCAATTTCTTCTGCGGATGCGCTTTGCGTTCAATCAAGGCCGCTTTACCGATGAAATCATCTTCCTTGGTTTTAAGCGGCACCGTAAAGCCAATGCCTGCTTCAAACGGGTCCGTGGTGTCATCAAATTCATAGTCTTTGAAAATGAGACCTGCCTCTGTGCGCAACCAATCGAGCGCTTCAAGGCCGAGCGGCTTCATGCCGTGCGGCTCGCCTGCTTTCCACAGCGCATCAAACACAGCCTCGCCGTCTCGAGGATGACAGAACACTTCATAACCAAGTTCACCTGAATAGCCTGTACGAGACACCACAACAGGCACGCCGTCATAGTGGCCAATGCGGCCAACGGTGAAACGGAACCAATCAATCTCATCAACGGCAGGACGCGCAGGTGGTGTCCAGATTACTTCCTTAATAATCTCGCGGCTTTTTGGGCCTTGAACAGCAACATTGTGCATTTGATCGGTTGACGAACGCACCCACGCTTTAAGGCCAAGTTTTTCCGCCTGTTCGCGCATCCAAATACCTGAGATATCGGAGCCACCAATCCAGCGGAAATTATCAGGCGCTAAACGATAAAGCGTTCCATCATCCACCATGCCGCCGTGCTCATAGCACATGGCGGTATAGACCACTTGGCCATCTGAAAGCTTGCGGATGTTGCGGGTTAAACAATAATTACACAGCGCCTCAGCGTCTGGGCCTGTCACCTCAAACTTACGCAAAGGCGACAAATCCATAATCACGGCACGTTCGCGGGCTGCCCAATATTCTTCTGTTGGCCCCTCGTTGTTGAAGCGGTTTGGCAGCCAATACCCGTTATACTCCGTGAAGTCGCGGGTGTGTTTGGCGAATGAGGAATGAAAGGCGGTTTCCTTGGTAAGGACCGCGTCAGCTTCTGGTGTCATGCGAAAGGCCGTTGCTCGTTTAAAGGTTTCATCTGCGGCATAAACACGGACATGAATATCCGTCGGGTTCCAGCCATTGGCTGCATCAATGTCACAAGGACAAGAAGAGGCAACGCACACCAAATCTGTGAGCGCGCGCATCAACACATAGTCGCCGGGGCGTGACCAAGGTTCATCGAAATAAATCTGGTTCGCGTCATCAATGCCGGTGTTATAAAAATAATTAAGCGCTTCCCAACCACGGCGGTTTTTCACCTCAAATGGGTTGAGTGCTTCATTGAAATTTTCCGAGCAATTAACATGACCCGGATATCCCATCTCGTCATAATATTTCGAATTACACGCCGTCATAAACACATCATGGCGGCCACATGTGTCTTGAATGACTTCGACCAACGGTTCCATTTCTTGATCGAATGATTTGGCAGGGAGGCCCGGAATTGGGTTGATCAAACCAATCAATGAGCGGGTCACTGTGGCATCTAAGGCTTGCTCGTTTCCTGCGTCCAACTTGCGGCGCGAGAAGGCTTGGAAGTCAGAACATTGACGACCATCCACATCAATGATCTGGATATATTCGCCTTCCTTGACCGTGAAGCTTTCAGCCGTTGCACAAGCAATGCGGATGTCCTGCACAGGATCAGCCAGCGGCTCTGGCAAAGGGTGGCTCTTGTTCTTGCGCGCCTTTGTGCGGCGAACGAAAATCTCAATCGGGGTTGCGGTATTTTGCGTATCAAAATCCATCACACCACCCGGTGCAGCGATGATAACAATACCCTCTTGCTGCACCGCCAATTCAACCTTGCTGCCCGCAAGCGATGCTTCGCCAAAAACACGCACGGCTTTTGCATCTTTGACGTCAATGTCACGACGCTTTAAAGCCGCAAGCGCCTTGCTGGCACTGTCATCGCCATTCGTGAGAATGGCTTTGAAGCCATCCGCATCATTGGTTGGTTTTTCACCAAGAACGGCCGCATCAAAACGACCATCTTTGCCGATACCGACAAGCTCACAGGCTTGGCAGCCTTCGACGTCGACCACCTCAATCACATCGCCAGCGCTAATTTCAATGATAACCGAACCACCGCCTTCAGCCACATAGCGCTCCACATTATCCGCCAAGGCGCGAATGCCCGGATGGAGGATCAACGAAGGTTTTGGTGCGACAATATCTGTTGGTGGCGCGATGATCATAATCGTATCTCACAATATCGAATTGCCGCACCCTATCTCAGAAATTCAACCAATTCAACAAATTGGTATGCAATTGGGTGAAATTGGTTGGTGGTGGCCCAATTAAGCCAGAACGGCGTCTACTGCTTTTGAAAGTTTACCAACAAGTTCATCCACATGGGCATCATCCATGATGAAAGGCGGGGCGATTAAAACGTGGTCGCCTTTTTTGCCGTCGATGGTTCCAGCCATTGGATAACACATCAAACCTTCTTGCATGGCGGCCGCTTTTAGGCGGGGGGCTATTTTTAATTCTGGCGCAAACGGCGTTTTTGTTTCGCGGTCTGCGACAAACTCTAAGCCCCGAAATAGCCCGCGCCCACGAATGTCGCCAATATGCGGATTTTGGCCAAACTCAGCATCAAGGGCTGCATGCAAGGCTGCGCCTTTGGCTTTCACATTGCTCAACAGATCGCGATCCATGATTTCATTGAGCACCGCAAGTGACGCCGCCGCAGCGGTTGGGTGGCCAAGATAGGTGTGCCCATGCTGGAAGCTACCCGATCCTGATTGAATGGCATCGTGAATTTCTGCAGTGCACATCATTGCACCAATTGCCTGATAGCCAGCGCCCAGACCTTTGGCAATTGTTACAATATCAGGCGCGATATCTTCTTGCTCACAGGCAAACAGAGTGCCCGTTCGCCCCATGCCGCACATTACCTCATCAAGAATGAGAAGCACGCCATGGGCATCGCAAATTTCACGCACACGCTTGAAATACCCTTCAACGGGTGGCACAGCACCCACCGTTGCGCCAACAACCGTTTCAGCAACAAAGGCCATAACTGTTTCAGGGCCAAGGCGGTTTATTTCTGCCTCAAGTTCATTGGCAACGCGCAATCCATAATCAAGCTCGCTCTCATCATCGCGTTTTCCACGATAGGCATAACATGGCGCGATATGATGAGTTTCCATAAGCAACGGATCGAATTGCTGACGCCGCGCCATATTGCCACCTGTTGCAAGGGCCCCAAGCGTGTTGCCGTGATAGCTTTGACGCCGCGCAATAACGCGGCTTCGTTGTGGCTCACCCTTTTCAAGAAAATATTGGCGCGAAAGCTTAAGCGCTGCCTCAACAGCTTCCGACCCGCCAGAGACGAAGTAAACGCGGTCAATGCCTTTTGGTGCGAAGCTGATGAGTTTATCAGCCAAAGCTTCCGCAGGTTGTGATGTAAAGAACCCCGTATGTGCGTAGGCAAAATCATCAAGCTGAGCTTTGATGGCCTCTGTCACCGCTTGATTGGAATGCCCGAGGCAAGAAACAGCGGCTCCACCGCTGCCATCAAGATAGCGCTTGCCGTTTTGATCGATCAAATAGACCCCATCGCCACGCTTGGCGATGGGTAGATCGGCGGCTGCACTGTTTCTAGCGAATACATGATCAGCCACTGATGGTCTCCTTGTTTAGAATGCAGGCACTGTTTGGCGACGGCGCTGGAACGCAATCACGATAAACAGAAGTATCAGCGCTGGGATATAGAAAACTTCCTTCGCCCACCGTTCTGCTTTGGTTTGCACCTCTGAAATCACCACTGGTTCATCGCCGTAAAAATCAAACGACTGGAAGGAGGTGAAGAACTTGGTGCCCGCTAATGGTTCATCAAGGATCGCCTTGCCATCTTCTATTTTGACGAGTAGCCCTGCTTTGCTCAGTCGGTCGATACCCTCACCTGATGGTCCAAGTTCAACCAGAACCGTTTGGTTTCTGATTTTATCAAGGTCATCAAAATCTGGGCCACGAACCACCAATCGCAAATTGCCTTCATCTGGCTCTGCTGCCGCAAGTTCTGCCACTTCCGCGCCCGCCTTAATATCGTATGGCGGCTGTACGTAATCGAGCCAGAACCCTGGTCGGAACAGAGTGAACGCAACGAGCAGAAGCAACGCCGATTCCCATATGCGGCTTTTGGCAAAGAAATAACCTTGCGTTGCCGCCGCAAACAGCATCATTGCAACAACCCCAACAATGAAGATGAAGATCGCTTTGGTGAATGAGACATCAATCAGCAAGAGCTCCGTGTTGAAGATAAACAAGAACGGCAGCAATGCGGTTCGAATATCATAGGCGAAACCTTGGACACCCGTTTTAATCGGGTCGCCCTTTGAAATCGCTGCCGCCGCAAAGGCGGCCAGCCCCACAGGCGGCGTATCATCCGCCAATATGCCGAAGTAAAACACGAAGAGGTGCACCGCGACCAAAGGCACAATCAAACCAGATTGCGCACCAACAGCCACAATCACTGGGGCCATCAAGGATGACACCACGATGTAGTTCGCGGTTGTTGGAAGCCCCATGCCGAGGATCAAGCTCATCACAGCAACAAGCATTAGCATCGCAATGAGATTGCCGCCTGATAAGAATTCAACAAATTCACCAACCACTTGGTGAGCACCTGTAAGTGACACCGTACCAACAATGACACCAGCCGCACCTGTTGCAACCGCAATACCGATCATATTGCGAGCACCCGCGATCATGCCATCGAAGAAATCTTGCCAGCCTTCTTTTAGACCTTGCATCATCGCGCCTTCGCCACGGAACATCCGCTTTAAAGGCTTTTGCGTAAAGACAATGAAAATCATCGCTATTGTTGCCCAGTAGGCAGACAAGGTTGGAGACAAGCGTTCAATCAAGATACACCAGATCAAAATTACGATGGGCAATAAGAAATGATAACCTGTAACGGCGACTTCTCCCGGGCGAGATAATTTTGTCATTGGTGCATCTGGGTCATCGACGGCTAAGTCTGGATGACGAGCCGCGCGCGATAACAAGAACAGATAAGACACAACGAATAAGGTTACAGCGGACCAAAAGCCCATACCTGGGAAGGCGGTTTTAATCCAACCAAGACCATAATAAACCACACCTGCAAGAACGGTCATTGCAATGAAGCCGAACAAGACGCCAACAAGACGCTGAGCAAAACTGCCAAGCGGTGTTGGGCGCTCAAGACCTTTAAGGCCAAGCTTCAACGCTTCTAGGTGCACAATGTACACGAGTGCGATGTACGAAATGATCGCAGGCAAGAAGGCATGTTTGATGAGTTCTGGATAAGAGACACCCGTAAACTCGGAAATGAGAAATGCCGCTGCACCCATTACTGGGGGTGTGAGCTGACCATTGGTTGACGACGCCACTTCCACAGCACCAGCTTTTTCAGGAGAAAAACCTGTCCGCTTCATAAGAGGGATCGTGAACGTACCTGTTGTAACAACGTTGGCGATTGAGGACCCTGAATAAAGCCCAGAAAGTGCAGAGGCAACAACGGCAGCTTTTGCAGGACCACCACGCAAGTGGCCGAGAAGGGCAAAGGCAACCTTGATGAAATAATTGCCCGCACCCGCTTTTTCAAGCAGTGAACCGAACAATACAAACAAGAAGATCATCGAGGCTGACACACCAAGGGCGACACCAAAGACGCCTTCTGTTTGCATGAAAAAGTGCCACATGGCTTTGCCGTAAGAAGCACCCTTCCACTGGATAGCCTCTGGCATGAAATCGTAATGGCCAAAGAAAACATAAAAGACGAAGACGCTGGCAACCAAAACAAGGGCAAGGCCAAGGGCGCGGTAAACAGCAATACCAAGAGCAACCATACCAATGGTCGACATTGTCAAATCAGCAGCGGTTGGCAAACCAGCACGGCCAGCAATATCGTTTTTGAAATAGAGCAAATAGAGACAAGCCGCCGCCCCTAAGATGGCCAACACCCAGTCATAAAGGGGGACCCTATCTCGCGGACTAGATTTAAAGAGTGGATAGGCGAGCATCGCCAAGGTTAGGCCGAAAGCAAGGTGAACCTGACGCGCTTCTTGGTTGTTAAAGACAACATTGAGGCTTGTGTGTTCTGTAATAAAGAACGGAATACTTGAGGCGATATAAATGTGAAACACTGACCATACAAAGGCGATGCCTATGATGATTTTACCTGCAAGACCTGCCGCGTTACGCGCACCGCTTTCCGTTTCTGCTACCAGTTGATCCGCATCAACAACCTTATTATCCACACCCATTTTACTATCCCAAAATAATATTCATAAAAATAAAAACGGCCCGGATTTCTCCGAGCCGTTGAAAACGAAGCTTATTGCCAGCCGCGCTCTTTGTAGTATTTCGCAGCACCTGGGTGGATCGGAGCGGAAAGACCGTCTGCGATCATTTCGCTTTCTTTCAGGTTCGCGAAGGCTGGGTGAAGCTTTTTGAAGTCTTCAAAGTTATCAAAGACCGCTTTCACGACAGTGTAGACCACCTTATCTGAAACGTCGGCGGATGATACAAATGTTGCACCAACACCAAATGTTGTTGTTTCAGCGTCAGAGCCTTTGTACATGCCACCTGGAATAGTCGCGACACGGTAGTATGGATTGTCACTTACAAGCTTGTCGATTGGTCCGCCATTCACTGACACGAGTTCAACATCACATGTTGTCGCTGCTTCTGTTACAGCGGCAGCTGGGTGGCCAATTGTGTAGATCATTGCGTCGATCTTACCATCACAAAGCGCCTGCGCCATTTCAGAGCCTTTAAGTTCGGAAGCAAGAGCAAAGTCGCTCATTGTCATGCCGAAGCCTTCCATCACAACTTCAGTCGTTGCGCGTTGGCCTGAACCTGGGTTACCGACATTGACTTTTTTGCCCTTAAGATCAGCAAAACCGCTAATGCCTGCGCCT
>JBDVXS010000064.1:0-6331 GCA_039964305.1 Hyphomicrobiales bacterium | reverse complement strand
GTTATCTTTATAGATAACTTTGGTGAGCAGACCATACTCAACGCTTGTTGTGGAAAGGTAGCGCTGGAGCTTATCTTGCCATTCACTTCGGCTCTCCGTTTCATTCAGCACAGCAAAAACAGCATTGATGTCACGAGGTAGTGGACGAACTTTAATCTTGCTACCACTAAGCCTTATTGCTTGTTCTAGGACAGCGGCAACTTCATCAATCACAACATCACGGCCAATAGGTAAATCATTCTCAGCAGGAGGCACAACGATAAGCTGTTGCCCTTCTCTCGTATTTAAGCGCTCTAATAGCCCTGAAAGAGCAATCACAAGTTCCGATGATTGAGCTCGAGCAATGCCGCTTGATAACAAAAGACCACACATCAACAAAACGCCAATACGGCAAAATTTCCTCATGCCTTCTGCCTCAGATAACAACAATGGAAAATGAAAATCATAATATGAGTATTGTACACTTTAGAAAAAATACATTCTATGTTGAATTATTCTTTGAATGCTCAAGCTCCCTCCTAGACATCGAGCGTGTCAATTCCAAAGAAGTTAGGGAGACAAATTATCGAATTTGATAAGATAATGATTTTAAATCACATTATCCAATTGGAGATGAATTAAGTCATGCTTCGAAGACTAATCTGTCACGATGTCGGCGACTTCTTTAAGCGGAAAGATAGGGTCGGCTTGCGCGATCATTAAGATGCTCATGCTGACAAACTGAGGAGCCAAACTCTCGCTTAATCTAAGATGCAATTTATCCATCGCCCCAAGATGACGGGCAACACCGTATCATCGCTCAATTGTCTCAATAGTAGACACGTCCCCTCAAATCATCCACGTTCTTTTGACATACATCAAACCCAAAAATGATTGGATTTTGATTGGAAGCGCTGATTGAGAACTATGGCTTATGGAGTCTTTTAGGTGTCGCGCTTGTTGCACTCATCACGTCATCGGTGCATGGGGCAACCGGTGTGGCGGGTGGGTTTCTTTTATCAGCTGCATTGGCACCCATTATTGGTGTCGCGCCGATCATTCCGGTTGTTAGCGTTTCCCTCTTAATTAGCCATAGCGCCCGCGCGCTTTTAAATGCCAAGGACTTTGAAAAATCGGCGTTCTTCGCTGTTTCTATTCCCGCCCTACCCTGCATCATCATTATGGCCCTCGTGTATGGCCGGATGTCCTCAAGCTTGATTGCGCTCATCTTAGGTTGCGTTATCTTGATTTCGATCCCTCTTCGGCGATGGGCGAAAGCGCGAGAGATTAAAACAAGCCGCACTATGTTATCGAGCGTCAGCGTTGTTTATGGAACACTTTCGGGCGTTTCAATTGGCCCAGGCATGCTCCTTGTACCCTTTATGCTGGGCTATGGTTTGCGCAAAGAGCAGTTTGTTGCGACATTGGCTGTTATCGCGCTGCTAACAAATATTACCCGCGTTGGCGTATTTGGCTCGACCAATCTATTGTCGAGTGAATTCATACTGATTGGTATTTTGTGCGGCCTTATCACAATCCCTGGCAATTGGATTGGCAGAACATTTCTTCGTCGCATGACAAACGATAATCATGCTGGGCTAGTGGATGTTTTAACCGTACTCGGTGCGCTCAATTTCTTTTGGCTGAGTACGCAATAAAACTCACCAATCTTCACGGCGAAATGGTCGCAACAATTTACAAGCTAAACCCAAACGTGTGAAAGCCAGTCTTGTAATGAAACAAGACTGGCCACACACCTGCTATCAGTGTTCGACTTGCCCATTCTGTATGGTGCTGGGCTCCGGCCCCATATCCATATCAGGCAGCCAAGTTGACATTGCAGGCATATTACTCGCCATGCTGAAAATACCTCCTAGTTCCTTTTTATCTTCGATAAAATCAAGGACTGTGACGTGCTACGCGTCGGCGGTTCAGTTGGCAGAGATATTTGTTTGCGATAGGCAGTGCTCCTTATTTAAATGGCCAAGGCAAAGTGACGTATGCTTGAAGTACCCCCGGCGGGAAATCACGATTGAGCAGTGAAGCCATGAGGCACATGAACGCAATGCCCGCTGCGGAATAAGCGCCAACATAAAGCCAGCTCAGCCCTGCTCTGATCCGTAAGAAGCTGACTAAGAAGGCAGCCAACGCCAGAATGAAACCAACAAGAGATGTGAGGACCAACAAGAAGGCGAACCAAGCCAACGTCGGCCATAAACCAAAGACATTCTCCGCCCCTTCTGTCGATTTTTCACGATCAGCAAACAGGGTATGGGTTTCAGGAACGATCATCATTTGAACCAAGAGCACCAAAGCGCCCACAAGCGAGACCGAGGCTACAAAGAATGGGAAAACACGATCAACCGCGGCATAATCTGGGATAGATCCAACGTCGACTAGAGCGTATGTAATGAACCCCAAAATTGTGAGTAGGAATAAGAGCGGCGCTCGCTTTCCGCCTGAGGGCACATCACCTTCAGCCAAAATATTCTTAGCCTGACGCAACCCAACCACGACGGACACCAACGTGATAAGTATCAATATGATCACGATAGGTGAGAGCACGTATCCAAGGCCCGTTTCAAAACTGTCACGGAAGCGGATGCCTGCAATCTGGCTGGCATTGTTTGAGTAGTTTTCTACCGGTGAGGACAGAACAAAGCCAATAAGAAAAGCAGGCCGAGACCAATCAAACCGTCGCATCAAAATGCCAAGAAAACCGATTGTAAATAGCGCCACTAGATCCATCAAATTTTGCCCAGATTGGAACGCGGCAAACGAGATGATCATAAAAATAAACGGCGCCAGTAGGGCAAAACGAATATTGGTGAGGCGTGCAATCGTGCCAGAAAGGGCAATACACAAGATAGTGCCAACAACATTTGCAAGCGCTAAGAGCCAGACAATCGAGTAGGTAAAATCAAGATTGTTTTCTAGTAGAGACGGTCCAACATCTATGCCCGTGCCAAGCAAGGTGAGCGCGCCAATGAAGACGGCCATCGAGCCAGAACCTGGGATACCAAACAAAAGAGTCGGCACCAATCCACCGCCTTCTTTGGCGTTGTTTGAGCTTTCAGGCCCGATAACACCGCGCACATCACCTTTGCCAAATTTTTCTTTTTCTTTGGCCGTTTGAACGGTGTGGCCATAGGCTATCCAGTCAACAACTGATCCACCAAGACCCGGGATCACACCCACCACAACACCAATAATAGAACAGCGCATGGAGAGCCATTTATTCGCCCACCAATCCTTCACCCCATCTATCCAGCCAGAACCAATGCTGGACCGTTCCGATATGGCTTTGTCTTGACGCAGTAAAGCGATGATTTCTGGAACGGCAAAGATGGCTAGGCCAACAATGACGAGTTTTAGGCCATCAGTCAGATACGGAAAATCGTAGCTCGACATCCGCAATTCGCCATTAAACGGGCCTTCGCCAATTGTCCCTATCAACATGCCCACCCCAGCGGCAACAATGCCCTTAATGGCAATGCGGCCTGCGAGAATACCAACCATTGAGAGACCAAAGACAGAGATCATCAATAGTTCGGGTGATTTAAAAAGCAGGACAACTGGACGAGCGACAAGAATGAATAGCGTTAGGAATGCAGCACCTATTAATCCACCAAACAGTGAAGATGCGAAAGCGGCGGATAGCGCGCGTGCAGCCATGCCCTTCTTGGCCATTGGAAAGCCATCCAGCACCGTTGCTTGTGAGGCGGACGAGCCAGGAATGCCCATCAAGACAGATGCGAACGTGTCTGAAGTCGGAACGACGGCGACCATGCCGATCATCAACGCCAAGCCTAAAATTGGCTCCATACCGAACATGAAAGGGAGCAGAAGAGAGAGACCAGCGATACCGCCAAGTCCCGGAAAAACACCAACACATAGCCCCATGCAAACGCCAATAACGAGGTAGAATAAGACAGAAGGCTGTAGAATTTGAGAAAACGCAGAACTCAGCGCAGGAAATGCCTCAAGAAAAATATCCATTGGTCAATCTCATTTATAAATACGGAAAATAAGGCCCAGCCAGAAACTGACTGAGCCGCTGTTTTACCTATTTCTTCAGCTCAACACCGAAGTCATCTTTTAGCCATTTCACGACAAACGCTTTCGCTTCGCTTGGAACTGTGATGGCATTACCAAGTGCTGATTTTGCGTCTGCACCTGTGAACATCGGATACTTACCGAGGCGCTTCAGTGAGATTTCTGCAAAGTCTGGACGGGCTTTAATTTTGTCAAAAGCCTCAACAAATGTATCGATGACTTTTGCATCCGTACCTGCTGGCAAGAATGCGATTTTTTGTGATGGGAAACCAGCAATAAAGAATGCTTTCCAAGCATCCCATTCTTCGCCCGAAGTCTCGCAGCCATCAGTCGCCTCGCAAACTTCTTTAAATGTTGCGATTTCTGGGAATGTTGGGTCGCGCACGATGTTGCCATCAGCATCCAACGAACCCCATGTCATCATAGGAACCGCTTTACCTGCAGTGACAAGTTCAGCAGAACCTTTCAGGTAACCAGACGATGTTTGGTAATCGATTGTCGCCTCGCCGCTCTCAAACATTTTGCGGCCATCGCCACGGCCTTTAATACCCATGACGTGCTCGACTTTCATGCCCAGCATTTTCCAAGCAAGTGCTGGAACGATATCAAGACGCGTGGCGCCCTGATTGCCGTAGATGAATGTAACGTCTTTTAGCTTATTTGCAGAGCCATCGAATTTGGCACCAGCTTCAGCATTCAAATATGCAACGCCACCTGTGCCAGAAGCCATAACTGGGTTCCAGTCGTTATACTCATAACGAACCCGCGGATCGCCAAGTAGATAAGGGAACTGTGTTGATCCTGAAGAACCAAACATGACCGTTCCATCGCCATTCTTTTGTTCTTGGAACCAGTTCGCTCCCTTTGTGGAACCGGCACCTGGCATAAATTTCACAACAACTGCGGGTTTGCCCGGTAGCGCTTCTGACAAGAGTGGCGCAAAAAAGTTAGCCCATTTTGCAGAACCTCCAGTTTCAGAGAATGGGATTGTCCACTCAATGGTTTTACCTGTCATATCGACGCCGTGGCCGTCGGCATGGGCCGCAATGCTCGCCCCCATCACAAAAGCTGATGACGCTAAAAGTGATAAAATTTTCGATGTTTGTCTCATGATTTTCTCCCAAAATCGCTTATTCATAAAATATGGGAGGGTCATGCGTTTTACACTGCGGCCCTCCCAAACCGCAAACTCGCTATTGTATTTCTGCAAACGAACCTTTCATATAGCTTTCAAAAAATATTTTAAGGAACAACTGTGCGCATCGTCATTGTCGAAGATAACAAACCACTCGCTGATGGGCTTGCAAAAGCCTTCCAAGCAGATGGGCATGGTGTCGATTGTCTGCATGATGGTGAAGATGCGTCACGGTTTTTACGATCTGAAACGCCGGACTTGATAATTTTGGATATCAATCTTCCCGGTCAATCAGGATTGGATGTTTTAAAATCTCTACGCTCGCGCAAACAACAAACGCCCGTCTTGCTGCTCACCGCTCGCGACGCAATAGATGACAAGATTGCAGGGCTTGATCTAGGCGCCGATGATTATTTAACGAAGCCCTTCGATCTCGCGGAACTGAAAGCCCGAGCGCGTGCTTTGCTTCGACGTTCTGAAAAACTGATGGCCGCCACAGTCAGCATTGGAAAGCTCGAACTCGATCTAACCTCGCTTCAACTGCGTTTTAACGGCGAAGACCTACAATTGCCCCGACGTGAATATGCGTTGGCGGAAACTTTAATCCAAAACAAGGGACGTATTCTCTCAAAACCTCAAATACTGGAGCATCTTTATGGTGTCGGCGCTGCGGTTGATGAGACTACGGTAGAGCTTTACATCCATCGCTTGCGAAAACGTATCGTAGGGAGCGGCATCGAAATCAAAACTGTCCGCGGCCTAGGCTATTGTTTGCGAGATACATCATGAAATCCATTCGCACGAAATTGTTGCTAGGCCTCCTACTGCCCCTCATCATTGTTGCTGCTTTTGTCTCATTGGAAACATTTTACTCGTCTCAGAAAATTTCGAACGATCTAAATGACAAAACCCTGTTGGCTGCCAGTTTCACTATTTTGGAACGGGTCATTTCCACCAATGGCAACCTGCTTGCAGAAGAAACACTCGAAACATTGACGCAAAGCCTTGGCGATCGATTTTTCTATCATGTAAGCGGGCCAAGTGCTGCCTTCGTGACGGGGTATAGTGGGTATCCACGCCCACCGAATAAAACCTCTCTGGTTTCGAATAAGCCTGTGTTTTATGATGGCGTACACTTAGGTGTGCCCGTGCGTGTTGTCC
>JBDVXS010000063.1:0-8160 GCA_039964305.1 Hyphomicrobiales bacterium | reverse complement strand
AACGTTTGGACCAAATGCTTTACCACCACCACGGAACTGAGGTGCCTTACGGTCGCCGTGACGAGCGCCACCTGAACCTTTTTGACGAACAAACTTTTTGCCTGTTGCATCAAGGTCAGAACGTGTCTTGGCGAAATGCGTACCAGCGCGGCGTTTAGCCTGTTGGTAACGAACCATGCGGCTCAAAATGTCGGCGCGAGGCTCAAGACCGAATACTTCGTCTGATACCTTAACTTTGCCGGCAGATTTGCCTTCAAGAGTTGTGACTGAAAGTTCCATTATGCTTCACCTTCGCTTTCTGCTTCAGCAGCAGGTGCCGCATCAGAAGAACCGCCAACAGCCTTGAATGCGCCTGGTAGTGGAGCATCATCTGGACGGGCGCGTTTAACGGCATCACGAACCAAGATCCAAGCACCTTTTGATCCAGGGACAGCGCCCTTGATCATGATCAGACCACGATCAACGTCAGTTTTAACAACTTCAACGTTTTGTGTCGTCACGCGCTCGGCACCCATGTGGCCGGCCATTCTTTTACCTTTAAACACCTTACCCGGATCCTGACACTGGCCAGTTGAACCGTGGGCACGGTGAGAGACCGAAACACCGTGAGAGGCGCGCATACCACCGAAGTTGTGGCGCTTCATCGCACCGGCAAAACCTTTACCGATCGATGTCCCTGTCACGTCAACGCGTTGGCCAGATACAAAGTGATCCGCTGTCATCTCAGCACCAACCTCAATGAGGTTTTCTGCGTCAACGCGGAACTCTGCGACCTTGCGCTTTGGTTCGACCTTAGCAACGGCAAAATGTCCGCGCATTGCTTTAGGTGTATTTTTCACTTTGCGAAAACCAGAACCTAGTTGCAAAGCTGTGTAACCGTTCGCGTCTTGTGTGCGTTGGGAAACAACTTGGCAATTGTCTAGTTTCAGAACGGTCACGGGTACACCCTCACCTGCATCGTTGTAGATGCGGGTCATACCGACCTTCTGTGCTATCACTCCTGAACGCATGGCGTCCTCTTCCTGTTCTAAGCTCTAATCTAAAACTAGAGTTTGATCTCAACATCAACACCAGCAGCAAGGTCGAGCTTCATAAGCGCGTCCACTGTTTGTGGTGTCGGTTCGACAATATCTAAAAGCCGTTTATGCGTGCGCATCTCGAATTGCTCGCGGCTCTTTTTGTCAATGTGCGGCGAGCGGTTTACCGTATATTTTTCAATACGGGTCGGTAGCGGTATAGGACCGCGAACCTGTGCACCGGTGCGCTTTGCTGTATTCACAATCTCTAGCGTCGACGCATCTAGGATGCGGTGATCGAACGCCTTGAGACGGATGCGAATGTTTTGACCGTTCATAAACTTGGTCCCCAAGGGATGCGTTTCATACAGCTGACGTAAACAACGTTTTGGTCAGCCAACTTGTTACAATATCGTCCTAAGACGACGATTAAAAACGGCGCGCAACACGAAGGCAGCGCGCCCTTTAAAACTACTCAGTGATTGAAGCAACCACACCAGCACCAACGGTACGGCCACCTTCGCGGATCGCGAAACGTAGACCATCTTCCATGGCGATTGGTACGATAAGCTCAACGTCAACAGAAACGTTGTCACCAGGCATAACCATTTCAGTGCCAGCAGGCAAAGACACAACACCAGTCACGTCAGTTGTACGGAAGTAGAACTGTGGACGGTAGTTAGTGAAGAATGGAGTGTGGCGACCACCCTCGTCTTTTGTGAGGATGTATGCTTCTGCTTTAAACTTCGTGTGTGGTGTCACTGAACCTGGCTTACAAAGAACTTGGCCACGCTCAACTTGTTCACGGTCGATACCACGGATAAGAGCACCGATGTTATCGCCTGCTTCACCACGATCGAGAAGTTTGCGGAACATTTCAACACCTGTACAGGTTGTTTTCTGTGTTTCTTTAACGCCAACGATTTCGATTTCTTCGCCAACTGTTACAACACCGCGTTCAACACGACCAGTTACAACTGTACCACGACCTGAAATTGAGAACACGTCCTCGATAGGCATCAAGAATGGTTGGTCAATTGGACGCTCTGGAGTTGGGATGTAATCGTCAACAGCAGCCATCAATTCAGCAATTTTTTCAGTGCCGATTTCTGGGTTTTTGTCTTCGAGGGCTGCAAGAGCTGAACCTGCAACGATTGGAATATCGTCGCCTGGGAAATCATAAGATTCTAGAAGTTCACGAACTTCCATTTCAACAAGCTCTAGAAGCTCTTCGTCATCTACTTGGTCAACTTTGTTCAAGAAAACAACAAGCGCTGGAACACCAACCTGACGTGCAAGCAAGATGTGCTCACGTGTCTGAGGCATTGGGCCATCAGCAGCTGAACAAACGAGGATCGCGCCATCCATTTGAGCCGCACCCGTGATCATGTTTTTCACGTAGTCGGCGTGACCTGGACAGTCAACGTGTGCGTAGTGGCGGTTCTCTGTTTCATACTCAACGTGAGCTGTTGAAATCGTGATACCACGTGCACGCTCTTCAGGAGCACCATCGATTTGGTCGTAAGCTTTGAATTCACCAAATGATTTAGTGATCGCAGCTGTTAGCGTTGTTTTACCGTGGTCAACGTGGCCAATTGTGCCGATGTTGACGTGTGGTTTATTACGTTCAAATTTCTCTTTTGCCATCAGAACTCTCCGTTCTCTTCCGTTATCGATGACCTAGCGGTCGTCTTAGTTAAAGGCCACTAGGCCAGTTTCGATTGAATTTCCTGAGCCAATGCCGTTGGCACCTGCTCATAGTGATCAAATTGCATTGAATACTGCGCACGGCCCTGAGACATAGAGCGCAGTGTATTGATATAGCCAAACATGTTGGCCAAAGGCACCATAGCGTCAATTACGTTTGCGTTGCCGCGAACATCTTGACCCTGAACTTGGCCACGACGTGATGTCAGATCGCCAATTACAGATCCTGTGTACTCTTCAGGAGATACAACTTCTACCTTCATGATTGGCTCAAGAAGAACCGCACCAAGGTTGTTTTTATTCTCGCGGAAACAAGCGCGTGCCGCGATTTCAAAAGCAAGTACGCTTGAGTCAACGTCGTGGTAAGCACCATCATAAAGTGTTGCTTTAACACCAAGCATTGGGAAACCAGCAACTGGGCCAGCATCCATTACGCTTGCAAGACCTTTTTCAACGCCAGGGATGTATTCTTTTGGAACAGCACCACCAACGATTTTGCTTTCGAATACAAACTCTTCACCCTCTGGGTTTTGTTCAAATTCGATCTTAACGCGAGCGAATTGACCAGAACCACCAGACTGCTTCTTGTGAGTGTAGTCAGCATCGAATTTCTTCGTGATCGTTTCACGGTAAGCAACCTGTGGTGCACCGATGTTCGCTTCAACGTTGAATTCACGCTTCATACGATCAACCAAGATGTCGAGGTGCAATTCACCCATGCCAGCCATAATTGTTTGGCCAGATTCTTCGTCTGTTTTAACGCGGAAGGACGGATCCTCAGCAGCAAGACGATTAAGGGCAAGACCCATTTTCTCTTGGTCGACTTTAGTTTTTGGCTCAATAGCGATCTCAATCACTGGCTCTGGGAACTCCATGCGCTCCAAAATAACCGGCTTCAAGGTATCACTAAGGGTGTCACCTGTTACTGTGTCTTTCAAACCAACAACAGCAACGATATCACCAGCATAAGCTTCTTTGATTTCTTCGCGTTCGATTGAATGCATAAGCAACATACGACCGATACGTTCTTTTTTCTCTTTGACTGTGTTTGTCAAAGTAACACCTGCTTGCAAAACACCTGAATAGATGCGGCAGAATGTTAGCGCGCCGTATTGGTCATCCATAAGCTTAAATGCGAGCATAGAAAGTGGCTCTTCATCAGACGCTTTACGGTCCATTGGGCTATCGTCTTTAGGGTTGATACCTTTAATCGCCGGAATATCGATCGGAGATGGTAGGAAATCAACAACAGCGTCTAGAAGCGGCTGTACACCTTTGTTTTTAAAGGCAGAACCACAAAGCACTGGAACAAACATATTGTCGATTGTACCGCGGCGAATAATGCGACGAAGTGTTTCAGCGTCTGGTTCATTACCTTCTAGGTACTGTTCCATTGCATCTTCATCTGCTTCAACAGCAGCTTCGATCATCATTTCACGGTATTCAGCGGCTCTGTCTGCAAGATCAGCAGGAATGTCTACAACATCCCATGATGCGCCAAGGTCTTCACCCTGCCAGATCAACGCTTTCATCTCGATAAGATCAACAACGCCTTTAAGTTCAGTTTCTGCACCGATTGGGATTTGAACTGGAACCGGCACCGCACCAAGGCGATCACGGATCATTTCAACGCAACGGTAAAAGTCAGCGCCTGTTTTGTCCATTTTATTGACAAAGATCATGCGTGGAACTTCGTATTTATCAGCCTGACGCCAAACAGTTTCTGTTTGTGGCTCAACACCAGCGTTTGCATCGAGAAGTGCTACAGCACCATCGAGAACGCGGAGTGAACGCTCAACTTCAATTGTAAAGTCAACGTGGCCAGGAGTGTCGATGATGTTGAAGCGGCGCTTCTTGCCATCACGGCCTTCCCAGAATGTGGTTGTCGCAGCAGATGTGATTGTAATACCACGCTCTTGCTCTTGCGCCATCCAGTCCATAGTGGCCGCGCCATCATGAACTTCACCAATCTTGTGGCTTTTACCAGTGTAATAAAGAATACGCTCTGTCGTTGTGGTTTTACCCGCATCGATGTGAGCCATAATACCAAAGTTACGGTAGTCTTCTATTTTATATTCACGTGCCATTTTTCAAATCCGTTCGGGAGGATGATCCGAAATCTATAATTACTACCAACGATAGTGAGAGAACGCACGGTTGGCTTCAGCCATCCGGTGTGTATCTTCACGCTTCTTAACTGCTGTACCGCGTCCGTTAGCTGCATCTAGCAACTCACCAGACAAACGCTCAACCATTGTACGCTCATTACGACCGCGAGCGGCTGTAAGCATCCAACGAATTGCGAGAGCCTGACGACGCTCTGTGCGAACTTCAACAGGTACTTGATACGTTGCACCACCAACACGACGTGAACGAACCTCAACTTGAGGCATCACATTTTGGAGTGCATCGTGAAACATTTGAACTGGATCAGATTTTGTTTTTTCTTCCATCTGATCAAGCGCGCCGTAGACGATGCGTTCAGCAATCGACTTTTTACCGTCGCGCATGACGGAGTTCATGAATTTTGTAATAACGATATCACCGAATTTTGGATCCGGAATGACATCGCGTTTTTCTGCTCTATGACGACGTGACATATTCTAACCCTTACTTCGGACGCTTCGCGCCGTATTTCGAACGACGCTGCCGACGATCTTTAACACCTTGCGTATCGAGAACACCACGAATGATGTGGTAACGAACGCCGGGCAAATCTTTTACACGACCGCCGCGGATCATCGCGACTGAGTGTTCTTGAAGGTTGTGACCCTCACCTGGGATGTAGCCGATGACTTCAAAGCCATTTGTTAGGCGAATCTTGGCTACTTTACGAAGAGCCGAGTTCGGCTTTTTCGGTGTTGTCGTATACACACGCGTACAAACACCACGTTTTTGCGGGCACGCTTCCATCGCTGGAACTTTGTTACGCTTTACCGGCGCTTTGCGCGGCTTGCGAACCAACTGGTTGATCGTCGGCATAAGAGGCCTTTCAGTTCTCATACTAATACGAGCGAACTCAAAAACCGGGCGCATCTTCCGCAAATTAGCGAAATATGCGCTACACTGGTCTCAGCGAGCGCTCGACGAGCAGAGGATTTCCGGAGAAATCATGCGTCTAGTGGTTTAATCATGTGTCACGAACACCGTTTAAGTTGGAATTTTACCGCATAGACTGCAGGTAAAGCGACACAACTTACCGCCTGTTCGAAAGTGAGCGGAAACTACTCTTAGGAATCCATCCCGTCAAGGGGGTGATTCAGAATTATTTAATCACTGTATTTACGCGGTTTTAACCCGACTGATTCTTAGAGCGCAATAGGCTATGTGTGAGGACTGGTAAACGCCGCCGCCCACTGCCTGCTGGAGCGGTTTTGTTAGGTTTAACCCAAGTTTCTACCAAGAATAAGAAAGCGGCCTCTAAGGCCTTCGCTGACGCCTGAGTAAGCGCTTTGATTTATTTTAGTTCAGCCGAATGGAAGTCAATGAAATTACTTTGTGCAGCGGGGCAATCCATTAGCTGAGTTTGCGCGGCAAAATAGCGTGGTGAGTCGACACAATTATATGGGCTTAGCCTTTGCGACTCGTCATCAGTGCGAACATGGCAAGGCGCCACCTTGCACAAGATAGAATCAATTTGAGCTGAACCAGTGATCGCTCAGGTTAGCTTGAAGAAACGGCGCTAAGGAAATTAGAAACCGTGCCACGAAGCTTTTGCGCTTGACCAGCAAGCGCTTCAGAGGCTTCAAGCACTTCATCAGCAGACTTATTGGTGTGACCTGCCGCTTCCGTCACACCATGGACCACAAGCGTTAGCTCATTGGTACCGTCTGCTGCGCGGGTCACGTTGGAATTAATTTCGTTGGCGGCATGGTTTTGCTGATCTAATGCGGTCGAGATCGAGCTTGTAAACTCATCAACAGTCGTCATCTGATCAGCAATCGCAGAAATAGCCATCACGGTATCACCCGTTGATTCTTGAATGCTCTCCACATGGGCCGAAATTTCTTCCGTCGCCTTGGATGTTTGCGATGCGAGGTTTTTCACTTCTGCAGCAACAACGGCAAAGCCTTTGCCGGCCTCACCTGCCCTAGCCGCTTCGATTGTCGCATTCAGAGCAAGAAGATTGGTTTGTTCTGCAATGTCTTGAATGATCGAAATAACCTCACCAATTTTTTGAGCCGCTGAATGCAGTGTATTCACCTTATCATTGGTTTCTTTGGTAGAGCTTGCAGCTTGATTGACGATGTCCTTGGTGTCACGAACACGCGCTGCAATATCTTCAACTGACGATGTTAGCTCAATCGTTGCTTTGGCCACGGCTTGAACATTATTTGATGTGGTGTTTGATGCATTGGTTGCTGACTGCGCCTTGTCCGTCGTGTTGCTTGCAACATCAGACAAAGATTTGGCCGTACCACGCATTTGGTCGGCTTCACCATCCACGGAATTGAGGGCATATTCAACTTCACCACGGAAGTCTTTAACCAGCTGCTCTACTGCCTGCTGGCGCTTTGCATCGTTCTCACGTGCTGCATCACTTTGCTCGCGCAATTTAAACTGCTCAGAAATGTTGTCACGAAAGCGCAAGACGGCTGTTGTGATCTGTCCAATTTCATCAGTACCTCTAGCATCTGCAAATGACACCTGCGTATCACCACCAGCCAGTCGGTTAGCATCTCCTAACAAGGAGGCAACTGGGCGGGTGACAGAACGAACGATGAAGTACATCCCGAATAGGCCGACAAACAGAATGGCTAAAATGGAAAACAGAACAAAAAAGAAGCTTCCCTTTTGCTGATCTGCGCGCGCATGGGCCACCGCGATCAAACCTGTAGCCAGATAATCTTCAACTTTTTTCAGCGACGCGATATGCTCGCTTGATGCTTGCCACCATGAATTTCCTTCATAAGGTAATTCAGTCTTGTTGATTGTGTTTATCGCACTTTGCTTGCGCTTTTTTACATAGTCCTGAATAGGCGCTTGTGCGTAAAAATCTTCAAGAAACTCTTTCTGCTCTTTCGTAGAATAGCCAATGATGATGTCATAAAGAGCCTGTTGGCGCTCACCATGTGCAACGAATTCTAAGAACGTATCGTTTTCAAATTTCCCAGCACCAAAACCGACAGCACCCATTGCCTGCTCGAGGCCAGCCGCTTCCGTATACAGCAAATGAGAGTAGTAAGCAGAGAGATTGCGATACAACATCGTATCATCTGTCAGACGACGAATTTGATGGATGCCAGTTAGTACTTTGTCGATTGTATGGGAGAAATAAAGGACGGCTTCTGGCACTGTCGTTTTTGCTTGATCGACATTTTCCCGCACCTTCTCAAGATAGGTAAGTTGGACATTGATCTTATCTACGGCATAATTCAGTAAATCGAGATTTTTGGTTCTGGCAACAACAGTCGCGACAGACTTATATTTTTCAATT
>JBDVXS010000062.1:0-15304 GCA_039964305.1 Hyphomicrobiales bacterium | reverse complement strand
ATGAAATTGGCGAGATGTCGCGTGCGTTGTTGTTCTTTAAAGAAAATATAATTGAGAACGAGAAACGCACGGCAGAACGTGCTGCTGATCAAGCGCACCAGCTTGACCGAGCGCGGAAGATCGAGGTTATAAATAAAAACTTCGACACAGGGATCCGATCCGTACTTGATACCGTTTCAAATTCGACGTCGATATTAAAAGAAACGGCTCAACGCATGTCTTCGATATCGGATGAGACTAACGACCAAGCGCAGATTGTCGCCTCTACATCTGAAAGTGCATCTGTGAACATCGGCTTGGTTGCTGAGGCGACAAAAGGCCTCTCCGTATCAATTTCTGAGATCGGCGAACAGGTCACTCATTCCACGACAATTTCAAATGATGCCGCTGCAAAAGCCAACGCAACGCAAAAGACCGTTCAAGGGCTTGTGAATGCAGCAGGTCGTATTGGTGACGCTGTAACGTTGATCAATGATATTGCTGAACAAACGAACCTTTTGGCTCTTAATGCAACGATTGAGGCGGCGCGTGCAGGCGAGGCAGGCAGAGGCTTTGCGATCGTTGCAAGCGAGGTGAAAAGTCTCTCTGGGCAAACGGCTGGAGCTGTAGAAGAGATTAGTAAACAGATCAGTGCGGTCCAAAATGAGACTCAAAATGCTGTTTCCGCGATTGATGATATTGTCGGCATTATTGACGGCATGGAGCATGTCGCAACAAACATTTCCTCCGCCGTCCAAGAACAAGATGTGACGACGTCTGAAATTGCCAATAACATCAATGACGTTTCACAAGGCACGGCTGAAGTCTCAACCACGATCACACGTGTAAGTCAGATCGCTGGTGATGCTGGCAATGAAGCAAGATCCGTTCTTGATGCTTCAGACCAACTCACCAAAAAATCTGACGAGCTACGCAGTATGGTTGAAAACTTCCTGAATGAAGTGAAAGCAGCTTAATTTGGCATGACCTCTAAAACGGGGATCATGAAAGCTACGCATCGTTTGCATTACAGCATTTTCCTCTAGGGAGATGCTGTTTTGCAAGGGTGAGCAATTCAATGTATTGAGAATTAAGTGAATACAGATGATCTCAGGAGTTGAGTAGTGAAATTAAGTTATGTCGGGATAGCATTGGTTTTCACCCTTTCCACATCTGCACAAGCCCAATCAACGCACAAAGCTCCGCTTTGTGAGGCTGCAAAAACCAACCAAGTTGTCGAGATCGTCTACGATAAAGATGTCAGCAAAGGATGCCTTCCGCGTCTTGTTGATGTGCACCAAGTCGCAATCGGTCATAACGGCAAATTATATATGCATGGTTGGCAAAGTCGTGGCTGCACGAAGGGTAGAGACTACGCTTCCAAACGAATTTTCAGGTTTGATAAGATCAAGTCAGTTAAGGTTATTGACGGCGTATTCAATGAAAAATCGCAATCAATCAAAGCTGAAGGGTGGAAAGGGTGCATCGGCACAAATTGTTTTATCAAAGAGAATATTTGCCAATAGCCCTCACCCCCGTGAGACGAACGCTTCTGCCGCAACGTTTTAACGACCCTTCCCATTAAGCTCAATTGAGTGTTTCAAGAAACTTGGCTGCACTTGAACGGTAGTCGTTGCGTTTTTCTTCATCCATCTTGTACCAAGTACGATAAACTTGACCAAGGCGGTGATTGCCTTTGAGCTTGTCTTCATTTCGCACGAGAAAGTCCCAATAAAGTGCGTTAAACGGGCACGCTCCTTCGCCGACTTTTTGCTTCACATCATAGCGGCATGATTTGCAATAATCCGACATTTTATTGATGTAGTTGCCGCTTGCAGCATAGGGCTTTGATCCCAACAATCCGCCATCAGCAAACTGGCTCATACCAAGTGTATTGGGCAGTTCGACCCATTCATAGGCGTCAGCATAAACGGCGAGATACCATTCGTGCACTTCGTGAGGGTCGATGCCTGCCATTAAGGCGAAGTTTCCAGTTATCATCAACCGCTGGATATGGTGGGCATAGGCTTCTTCTTTGGTCTGAGTGATTGCGGCTGCCATGCACGCCATATCCGTTTTGCCCGTCCAATAAAAATTGGGTAAAGAACGTTTGTTTTCAAAGAAGTTCAGGCTCACATAATTGGGCATTTTCAACCAATAAATACCGCGAACATATTCACGCCAACCAATGATTTGCCTGATAAACCCTTCAACAGCATTCAAAGGGGCGTCACCGGCATAATAAGCAACCTCTACCCGCTTGCAGACCTGAAGTGGGTCAAGCAATCCTGCATTGATGTAGAACGATAAGAGCGAGTGATAGAGAAACGGTTCGCCTGTCAGCATCGCATCTTGATAGTCGCCGAATGATGGCAGGCATTCAGCGATAAAATAATCGAGTGCTTCTTCGGCTTGGCTTGATGTTACAGCAAACCAAAAGGGTTCAAGGTCGCCGAAGTGATGCGCGAATTGGCGCTCCACAAGCGCCAGAACCTCTTGAGTAATATCGTCTGGCTCAACCCGCTTTGGCCTTGGCATAAAGAGATCGCCTTTGGCAGGCTTGCGGTTTTCTGAATCAAAATTCCATTTACCACCCTCAGGCTGATCTCCCTCCATTAGAAGGCCTGTCTTGCGCCTCATGTCGCGGTAGAAATACTCCATCCGCAATTGCTTGCGCCCCGATGCCCAGCTGGCAAATTCGTCATGTGTCGCGATGAAACGGTCATCTGGGAGAATATCAACCGTAACGCCAAGGTCTTCCTGCCACGTCCGCATGTCTTCCAGAACGCACCACTCACCTGCTTCTGTGACCACAATGCGATGAGGGCTGTGATGCGCAATTGCGCGCTTCAACTCGCCCTTAAACGAGCCCGTGTTTTGAGCGTGATCAAGGGGAACGTAATCCACCTTCCAGCCATCCTGCCGCAAGGCCTCTGCAAAGTGGCGCATGGCTGAAAGGATGAAAGCGATTTTCTTCTTGTGGTGTTGGACGTAGCTTGTTTCATCAGCAACTTCGACCATCAAAATGTGGTCATGTTTTTTGTCCGCTGATTGTAGTGAAGAAAGCTGCGTTGAGAGCTGGTCACCAAGAATGAGAATAAGTTTGCTTGCCATACAGTCAAAGTGGAGCAACGCGGCGTGAAGGCAAGGGATTAATGAGGGAGTTTTTGAGTTAGATCGTGTATCACAGGCCAATTGCTTAATTTAACAAATACAGAGATGTCACCTCTTGTTTTCATAAAACAAAGCGTTAGTTGGTGACTATGAGTAAACAACCCAAATATGCACCCGAACATGTAAGTGAAATTGTTCAAATGGCCCTTTCTGATCATGTCAGCTTCTCGCAGATCAAATTAGAATATGGCATCGCTGAAAAAGACGTAAAAGAACTCATGCGGCGCAACTTAAAGCGGGGCAGCTATCAAACATGGCGCAAACGCGTGCGCGACTTTAGTGACCGTCGGCAATTTTACAAATAACCCGTAGATGAAACATGGCCAACGTGATGATGTGTGCTTTGCAAGTAGCGGATGATAGTTGGCAGCAGATAAAGACAGCAATTTAATGATGAAAATCGCAATTATTGGCGCAGGCCTGTCAGGGCTAACAGTTGCAAACCAATTAAACCAACATGCTGATGTTACCGTTTTTGAAAAATCACGTGGCACGAGCGGTCGCCTATCAACACGACGATCCGAACCCTTCATTTTTGACCATGGGGCGCAATTCTTTACCGTGAAAACGGCTGCTTTCAAATCATATATTGCCCCTATGATCGAAGCAGGCATTGTTGCGCCATGGAACGCACGTTTTGTACAGATCACAGGTGGTGACGTTTCAAAACATCAAGAGTGGGACGAGGCATCACCTCATTATGTTGGTGTTCCAGGGATGAATGCAGTTGGAAAACATCTTAGCAATGGTTTGAATATTCAACTCGGCACCCACGTAGGTTCTCTTATTAAAGTCGGCGACCAATGGGAAATTCGCGATCAAGACGATGTTTCTTTAGGCCATTATGATTGGGTAATCTCTGCAATCCCTGCGCAACAAGCAACCGCCCTGCTCCCATCATCGGCCTCTTTTTACAGCGACGTTCAGAAGATCAAATTACAGGGGTGCTATTCACTCATGTTGGGCTTCAATGATGTGCTTGATTTCAAATATGATGCAGCCTTAGTCCATGATGAAGTGATTAGCTGGATATCCATAAACAGCTCTAAACCCGGAAAATCTGGCGGAACGAGCCTACTGATCCATTCCACTAATGATTGGGCAGATGCGCATAGCGAAGACAATCGTGATGATGTGATGCGTCTTCTCCATGAAAAGACTGTCTCTATCATTGGCCATGATGTTCAATCACCTGACCACATGGCGTTGCACCAATGGCGTTATGCGAACGCAAAAAAGCAAAAAAATGGCAGCCACTTTATCGATAAGGCGCAACGCATCGGCGTTTGTGGCGACTGGTGCATTCAAGGGCGCGTTGAAGCTGCGTTTATCAGTGGTCAAAATTTGGCTAACGATATTTTGTCGTAGGTAAGCGGGCGCCATCATTTTAATTCTTGCGCTTTCACCAACAGAACCAAAACAAGCCTCTGGCGTTACAGCTGAATACGCTAAAATTGCACCATGACCTTTAAACTGGGCTGGTGAGAACTAAGTATCTCGAAATGAGGCAGCAACCCAACCCTTACAAAATCGCTATCAATATAGCTTGGTTTAAACGCGACCTTCGCGTTGACGATAATCGTGCTTTGGTTGCGGCATCACAGTCAGGCTTAACACTTCCGCTTTACATCATAGAAGATGAGCTTTGGCAGCAAACAGATATGTCAGCCCGCCATTGGGCCTTTGTGGAGGAATGCCTTCTTGATCTTCGCAATCAACTGCATAAACACGGACAACCTCTCATTGTTAGACGTGGAGAGGTAACAGACGTTTTTGAAGCGATTAACACGCAGTTCGAAATTAAAGCGATTTGGTCTCATGAAGAAACGGGCAACCAATGGACTTTTGAACGAGACAAAAAAGTAGCGGCTTGGTGTCGTTCACGCAGTCTCCCTTGGAATGAAATTCAACAGCATGGGACACAACGTCGGTTAAAGTCACGCAATGGTTGGGCAAAAGCTTGGGATCATTACATGGCAGAACCCGTGGTATCAGTGCCAGCCCTTACCCCTCTATCAAACCTTGAACTGGGTGCAATACCGACAAGCCGCGACCTTGGGTTAAGAGATGATGCTTGCTTGCAGCGCCAGTCGGGCGGTCGTGAAAATGCCCTTGAACGACTGCATACATTTTTGTATGAGCGTGGTGAACATTACCGCTCACAAATGTCAAATCCACTTGGTGGTGAAACCGCTTGTTCCAGACTTTCCCCTCATCTGGCATGGGGTACTGTTTCCATGCGCGAAGTCGCTCAAATTACATGGGGCCGTCAACGCGCGTTGAAAGAGGCGCAGCGTGAAACGACAAAGAACTGGAGAAATGCCCTTACGTCCTTTTCAGGTAGGTTGCATTGGCATTGCCACTTCATACAGAAACTTGAAGATGAACCTCGGCTAGAGTTTAAAAACTTACATCCAACATATAACGGCATGCGCCCCGCTGAAACTGACATTGCCCGCCTTAACGCTTGGCAGAAAGGTGAAACGGGTCTGCCTTTTGTTGATGCTTGCATGAGGTCGCTCAACGAAACGGGCTGGCTTAATTTTCGGATGCGGGCCATGGTAACAGCTATTGCCAGTTACCACCTGTGGCTTGATTGGCGCAAACCTGGTGAACATCTTGCCCGCCAATTTACTGATTACGAACCCGGCATTCACTGGCCGCAAATTCAGATGCAATCAGGCACGACAGGGATCAATACAATAAGGATTTATAATCCAGTAAAACAAGGATACGACCAAGACCCCAATGGTGCTTTTGTTCGGCGTTGGTTGCCAGAGCTTCGCGATATTGATAGCTGCTGTTTGCAAGAGCCGTGGAAGGCAGGCAATGCAAGCAAGGTGCTTGGCAAGGATTATCCTTTTCCAATTATTGATTACTTGGAAGCCGCAAAGGATGCCCGCCAAAAAATATGGGCCGTGCGAAAGGGTGCAAACTTCAACATAACCGCGAAAGCTATTCAAAACAAACATGGAAGCCGTAAAAGTGGGGTTGCCATGCGAGGTAAGCGGAAAAAGAAAGAAGCCGTGCCAGAACAATTAAACTTACTTTTTGATACCGAGAACAAGAATGAAAACGCCAAATAAATCTGATCTTCCATCCAAGCTTTGTTTAACCTGTGAACGCCCTTTCACTTGGCGAAAGAAGTGGGCGAAGGTTTGGGACGAGGTAAACTATTGTTCTGCACGTTGCCGCCGAAACAAGAAAAAGAGGGCTGACAAGTGAGCCAACTTCCCCTCTTTGAAGAAACCAACGCTGACGCGGTAGAATGGAAACCTACGCGAGAGGCTGGCCTTGAAAGGCTGCGCAGTTTTCTTCCAAGAACAGGCCGCGCCTATGCCTCTACCCGAAACTATGACCTTGGGCCCGAAAGTCGCGGCAACATATCTTGCCTTTCACCTTGGATACGCCACAGGCTGATTTTGGAAGAAGAAGTGGTACGCGAAACATTGGGGCGTTTCTCATTCTCATCTGCAGAGAAATTCATTCAAGAGGTGTTTTGGCGCAGCTATTTTAAAGGGTGGCTAGAACATCGCCCAGATGTTTGGACAAGGTACTGCATAGACCGTGACCGCCTGATTGAAACGTTGACGGCAGATCAATCTCTCCAGTCGCGTTATGATGCAGCGATCTTAGGAACGACTGAGATCGATTGCTTTGATGCTTGGGCAAAAGAACTGGTGTCCACCGGCTATCTCCACAACCATGCCCGTATGTGGTTTGCCAGTATTTGGATTTTCACGCTCAAGCTTCCGTGGCAGCTTGGCGCTGATTTCTTCTTAAGGCATTTACTCGATGGCGACCCCGCATCAAACACCTGTTCATGGCGGTGGGTCGCGGGGCTTCATACCAAGGGTAAGAACTATGCAGCGCGTAGCGCCAACATCGAAGAATATACAGGGGGTCGATTTTCACCCAAGGGTTTGGTTGTAGATCCTGCTCCATTGATGGAAGATTGGGACGATACACCCTCTTCAATGCCAACGGTTGAGCAGGCCCTTGGTGATGAGGCTTATGGCTTTATTATCACCAACGAAGACTGTAACGCCGAGACTTTACCGCTGAGCCATTATCCCGTTGGCCTAATAGGTCTGACCTCGAATAAAGACACCACTGCCTTGGACGAAAGCCAGCATAAAACCGCTTTTATTGATCACGCGATTGCTGATGCTATGGAACGGGGAAAAACAGCCTTCGATTGCGAAGGAGAAATAACCAAATCAGATAATTGGGCTGACAATTTGATTGCATTTTCTGAGCAGTTGAACGTTAAAACGCTTGCCGTGAGCTATCTACCAGTCGGGCCTGTGCGTGATAAAATGGAGCAGGCAAAACCATCCCTCACCGATGCTGGAATAAAGCTCGTGGAGATTATGCGCCCCTATGACCAAGCATGTTGGCCCCATGCGACGAAAGGCTTTTTCAAATTGAAGAAAAAGCTTCCTGCCATCATTGAAGAGCTTGGGTTTTCAGACTGAGAAAAACAGAACCACACTCAAAGATTGCCGATAGCTTGGCGTTGGAAAATCAAGCTTCTACAGATGACGCGCGCTGTGATCAGCATATAAGCTGACCACCATTGATCTCTAGGGTCTGGCCCGTGATGTAGCCTGAAAGCTTTTCAGATGAGAAGAAGATATAAGCCGAAGCACAATCCTCTGGCGTACCGAGCCTTTGTAACGGGACGGCCAACCGCGTCTTTTCTAATTTTTCTTCAGACGAATAACGCTTGTGGAAATCAGTTGTAATTGTTCCAGGAGAAACGGCGTTTGCGCGGATATTATCTGGTGCGAGTTCTCTAGCCAGTGCTTTTGTGTAGGTGCTGACAAAGGCCTTGGACGCACTGTAAATGGAGGAACCAGGACTGCCACCTGTTATGGCGGAAATCGACACGGTATTGATAATTGATGCAGCCTCGGCTTCACGAAGAAGAGGGATAAGCGCACGGGTGATTTTCACGACCGATGATTGGTTCAAGGCCACAAGCTGCGCATATTGATCGTCCGTTATCTCATCGGCGGGGAACCGACCAAACATAGTGCCAGCATTGTTGATGAGGACTTCTATTGTTGACGTTTTCGATTTCACAAATTCAATAAATTGGTTTTGACCATCATCCTGAGATAAATCAGCTTCGAAGATAGATGATGAAATTCCCGAAAGCGCTTGAGCCGTTCCCTGCCTGCCGCTATGGGCAATTACATTGGCTCCACAGCCATGGGCAGCCTTCGCGATGGCGAGGCCAATGCCGCGGCCTGCTCCGGTTAAAACAACTGTTTTGCCAGACAGCAAATTTGTATCAAAGCCATATTGCATCATCATTCAATCCTCATAAATTACACTAACAAGCAATCCACTCGACAGCCAGCGGTGCTTAGAAATTCAATTGGTATTTGATTTTCTATAAAAAAGGGGCCTGAGTTTCCTCAGGCCCCAAGTAGCGCTATCCGTTCGAACCCTACTGGAGAGATTGATAGCGTTACCCTACTGTTCTAAGCAGGGGTTACTTAGTCCAGCTTTTGATAAGCTCATCATAAGAAACGGTCTCGCCCTGAGGCTTCTCGTTTGCCAATTTGGCTTTTGGTGAACCAGGTTGAGCCAACCAATAGTCAGCACCTTTTTCATCATTCAACACAGGACCAAGATCACCCTGAACGCCTGCGCGTTCGATGCGGGAGAGGACTTTTTCCTGAGCTTCACAAAGCCCGTCCAATGCGCCTTGTGCTGATTTAGCACCTGACATTGCATCACCAATATTCTGCCACCAAAGCTGAGCTAGTTTTGGATAATCAGGAACATTGGTGCCTGTTGGCGACCACTGAACGCGCGCTGGTGAACGATAGAATTCGATCAAACCACCGAGCTTATTAGCGCGCTTAGTGAAGTGCTCTGAATTGATTGTGGATTCACGAATGAATGTTAAACCAACATCAGATTTCTTCAGGTCAATCGTTTTCGATGTCACGAACTGAGCATAGAGCCAAGCTGCTTTTGCACGGTCAACTGGGGTTGATTCCATCAACGTCCATGAACCAGCATCCTGATAACCAATCTTAGTGCCTTCTTTCCAGTAAGCACCGTGTGGTGAAGGAGCCATACGCCATTTTGGTGTACCATCTTCGTTCATCACTGGTAGGTCAGGTTTTACGGTCGCAGCTGTAAAGGCTGTGTACCAGAACATTTGCTGAGCAACGTTGCCTTGTGCAGGGATCGGTCCAGCTTCACCAAATGTCATACCAGCAGCTTCTGGTGGCGAATATTTCTGTAGCCACTCAATTGCTTTTTCGACGGCATAAACCGCAGCTGGTGAGTTCGTCGCGCCACCACGGGCAACACAAGAACCAGTTGGTTGAGACTTGGCGTTTACACGAATGCCCCATTCATCAACAGGAAGGCCATTTGGCTCACCAACGTCCCCCATGCCAGCCATGGACATCCACGCATCTGTATAGCGCCAGCCCAATGATGGGTCTTTTTTGCCATAGTCCATGTTACCATAAACTTTGCCGTCAACGCCCATGCGCGAGAGATCGCGGCCTGTAAAGAACTCAGCGATATCCTCATACGCTGACCAGTTTACTGGCACACCAAGATCGTAACCATATTTGGCTTTGAAGTCGGCTTTGTTTTTCTCGTCGTTGAACCAATCGTAGCGGAACCAGTAGAGGTTCGCGAACTGCTGGTCAGGAAGCTGGTAAAGCTTGCCGTCAGGCGCTGTGGTGAATGATGTGCCAACGAAGTCATCAACGTCCAGACCAGGGTTGGTCACGTCTTTGCCTTCTCCAGCCATCCAATCAGTCAAATTGCGCACTTGCTTATAGCGCCAGTGCGTACCGATCAAGTCGGAGTCATTGACGTAGCCATCATAGATGTTTTCGCCCGTTTGCATTTGCGTTTGCAACTTCTCAACAACGTCACCTTCACCAATTAGATCATGGGTAACTTTGATACCTGTGATCGCAGTGAAAGCAGGAGCCAGAACTTGAGACTCATATTCGTGAGTGCCAATGGTTTCGGAAACAACTTTGATTTCTAAGTTTGTAAACGGCTTAGCAGCGTCGATAAACCACTGCATTTCTTTCTTTTGCTCTTCAGCGCTCAGAACTGAAACGCCTGCAATTTCTTCTGATAAGAATTTTTCTGCTGCGGCCAAATCGGCTTGTGCAGAACCTATTCCCATCATTAGACCAGCCATAGCTGCTGATGTCAGTAGGTAGTTTCGCATTTGGTTCCTCCCTAGGATTGATGCGTTGTTTAAGGAACACCCGTTTCCGTGCGTTCCCGGTTTGAAGCATTAAACAGTCTTGAAAACGCAGATTGCGTAGACCACTGAAATGCCAAGTGCCCACCACAGGCCAGGACCAACAAGTCCTAACCAAGCGAGATGGATGAAGGCGCTGCCAAGCAGCGATATGAAGAGGCGGTCGCCTCTGGTTGTTTCGAAACGAAGGATGCCAACGCGGGGGTTGCCACCAGGCGAATAAAATTCCCACACACACATTGAGAGAAGGCAGACAGCGATACCTACCCAAAACAGAGCGGTTGGAAACGTCCATGCCATCCAAGATAAATCCATTTTTAAACTCCTTTCGTGTTCTATACGCGGCCTAGGGCAAAGCCCTTGGCGATGTAATTGCGGACAAAGTAAATAACCAACGCGCCGGGTATAATGGTAAGAACCCCCGCCGCCGCGAGCACGCCCCAATCAACACCAGAGGCGCCAACTGTTCTGGTCATAATGGCCGCGATTGGCTTTGCATCTGTTGTGGTGAGCGTTCTTGCAATCAACAATTCAACCCACGAAAACATGAAGCAGAAGAATGCTGCAACGCCGATGCCTGATGCGATCAATGGTGTGAAAATCTTCACAAAGAACTTCGGAAACGAGTAGCCATCGATATAGGCGGTTTCGTCAATTTCTTTGGGAACACCTGACATAAAGCCTTCGAGGATCCACACGGCAAGTGGAACGTTGAATAGGCAATGTGCAAGGGCAACAGCAAAGTGTGTGTCAATCAACCCAAAGGCTGAATAGAGCTGGAAGAATGGCAACACAAAAACGGCAGCTGGTGCCATTCTGTTTGATAACAACCAAAAGAACATGTGCTTGTCACCAAGGAAGCGATACCGTGAAAAGGCATAGGCTGCAGGAAGCGCAACGCTCAATGATATGACCGTGTTGTGGGCCACATAGATGATCGAGTTTATATAGCCGTTGTACCAAGACGGATCACCGAAAATCACCGCGTAGTTTGCCAAGGTCGGATTGGCCGGTATCAGCGTGAAGCTCGACAGGATTTCTTGGTTCGTCTTAAAGCTCATATTGATGAGCCAGTAGATCGGCAGCATCAAAAACAAGATATAGAGCGAGGGAACCACCCATTTGAAATTGCGCGGCTTCGCCTGACGCTTACTCTCTCGCAAGGTTCCATCAACCAGCAAAGTTGTTGTTTTTGGAGTGGACATTATTTTTCCACCTCTTCTGGTTTATCAGTTCCAACATTGCTCATCACAGTGAAAAACACGTAGCAAATAAGAAGAACGATCAATTGATAGATGAGCGACATTGCAGCGGCCGGACCAAGGTCAAATTGACCAATCGCTTGCTTCACAAGATCAATGGATAGGAAGGTGGTCGAATTACCGGGTCCACCGCCGGTCAGAACAAATGGCTCTGTGTAAATCATGAAGGAATCCATGAACCGGAGCAGGAAGGCGATAATCAAAACACCCCGCATTTTAGGCAGCTGAATGTAGCGAAAAACCGACCATTTAGACGCACCATCAATGCGCGCTGCTTGGTAATATGCCTCTGGGATAGACACCAGACCAGCATAGCACAACAACACAACCAAGCTGGTCCAATGCCAAACATCCATAATGATGATTGTGGCCCAAGCATCGAACACATTGCTTGTATAATTATACTCAATACCAATCGCTGACATTGCATACCCGAGCAATCCAATGTCGCCTCGCCCAAAAATTTGCCAAATCGTACCCACCACATTCCAAGGAATAAGCAGGGGAAGCGCCATCAAGACGAGACAGATAGGCACCCAAATACCTCTTTTGGGCATCGACAACGCAATCGCGATACCAAGCGGTATTTCAATGCATAAAATAATAAAGGAGAAGAGCAGGTTACGGCCTAATGCGTCATGGAACCGCTCCGACCTTAAGACATCAATGAACCATTCAGTTCCAGCCCAAAAGAAAACGTTTTTGCCAAAGGTGTCTTGGAACGAGTAGTTGACCACGGTCATGATCGGAATAATCGCGGAGAGCGCGACCAACACAACGACGGGGATGACCAGCAACCATGCTTTGTTGTTATATGTCTTTTCCATGATCTATGCCCCCTTAGCTTTTGATTGCGGACGGACGAGATGATCATCTTGATAAATGTTGATGCGTGCAGGATCGAATGACAATAAGGGATCGGCTGGTACGCTTTCACCTTCATTGAGAACGACGTTTAGATTATGATTTTCGATACTTGTGCGTACAATCTTAAAGCGGCCAATATCTTCCACGCTTGTAACTTTAGCAGGCAGCCCAGAACCAGATGACTTCATTGAGATAAATTCTGGACGAATGCCAAGCTCAGTTTTGCCGTCTAAGTGAGCATAAGCCCCCTTAAGCTCCACAGAATGGCCGCCTAAGTTAGCGGTCGATCCTTTAACTTCAGTGGGAATAATGTTCATCCCCGGCGACCCAATGAAGTAACCAACAAATGTATGTTCTGGCTCGTCAAACAACTCTTCAGGGGTGCCGATTTGAACAACCTCACCTTCGTACATGACCACAACTTTGTCAGCGAAGGTCAAAGCCTCTGTTTGGTCATGTGTCACGTAAATCATTGTGTGACCGAGTTGACGATGAAGGTCTTTCAATTTTGTCCGCAACTGCCACTTCATATGAGGGTCAATCACGGTCAAAGGTTCGTCGAACAGGATCGCGTTTACATCGTAGCGAACGAGGCCGCGTCCAAGTGAAATCTTTTGTTTTTCATCAGCCGTTAAACCACGGGCTTTTCGATTGGCTTTGCCACCCAGATCGAGAATATCAATCATCTCATTGACGCGTTTTGAAATCTCATCGCTTGGAACATTTCTGTTGCGCAGGGGAAATTCCAGATTTTGACGAACTGTCATCGTGTCATAGATCACCGGAAACTGAAAAACCTGAGCAATATTGCGCTGCTCTGGCTGGAATGCGGTGATGTCGCGTTCGTCGAATAGGATTTTACCCTTTGAGGGAACCAGAAGACCGGAAATGATGTTCAAAAGTGTTGTTTTGCCACAACCAGAAGGACCGAGCAGCGCATAAGCACCGCCATCATCCCATACATGGTCAATTTCTTTCAACGCGAAATCTGCATCCGTTTTTGGATGCGGCAAGTAAGAATGTGCCAGCTTATCAAGCGTAATTTGAGCCATTATGCCACTCCCACGGTTGGTGCGGAAACGAGGGCTTCTTGTCCGTCGAAGATGAAGAATTTCGTCGGGTCTAGGTAAACTGGTATCTTGTCGCCAATTCCAACTCTATGAACCCCGTGGGTCAAAACGACCATCTTGAGATCATCTTCGTTGATGTGAACAAAGGTCTCAGAACCCGCAATCTCGGTTGTCGTTACAGTCGCTTCAACTTTCAATGATTTGCCAGCGGGCTTTTTTAACATCACATGGTGCGGTCTTACACCAATGCTATACATGCCATCAGCCAGTCCCGTTACATCCTGAGGACAGGGTGCTGCCCCTTGTGAAAACACAAACTCGCTGCCCTGTTTGCGCATGGAAATTACATTCATGGGCGGATCAGAAAAAGTTTGAGCTGTAACCAAATTTGCGGGCGTGTTGTGAACGTCGATTGTTGAGCCGAATTGAGAAACCTGTCCTTCATGCAACGTCGCCGTATCACCACCAAGTAGCAGCGCTTCTTGAGGTTCTGTTGTCGCGTAGACAAAAATCGCACCCGTCTCGGCAAAAATACGCGGAAGTTCGATGCGCAGTTCTTCACGAAGCTTATAGTCTAGGTTTGCAAGTGGCTCATCGAGCAAAACCAGTTCCGCACCCTTCACCAAGGCGCGGGCTAAGGCTGTGCGCTGCTGTTGGCCACCAGAAAGATTGAGAACGGTTCTATCAAGATAAGGCGTTAACTTCATCAGATCCGCTGCTTCGCGAACCTTCTTATCGATGGATTGCTCATCAACGCGTGCTACTCGCAATGGAGAAGCGATATTCTCATAAACGGTAAAGGCTGGGTAGTTGATAAATTGCTGATAAACCATAGCGACATTGCGCTTTTGTACGGGTGTTTTCAGAACACTTTCGCCGTTCATGAGGATATCGCCATCGGTTGGGCGATCAAGACCGGCCATCAATCTCATTAGCGATGTTTTGCCAGATAACGTTGGCCCTAAGAGAACATTTAATGATCCCTTTTCAAGCCTCAATGACACATTTTTAATGTGAAAGGTATTTCCAACCTTTTTACTCACATTTTGTATTTCTAACACTTAAATTTCCCTCTGCTTCTTCGTTCTTAAAGTAAATGAAGCTTCATTTGATATCCATTCATCAAGCGCTAAAATTTCATCTTTGCCAAGTCCAACACCTAATTTTGATCGACGCCAAAGAATATCTTCAGCGCATTCAGCCCACTCATGTTGCATGAGGTAAGTGACTTCTCGCTCACTCAAAGAATGACCGAAATCAGCACCCATATCTTTTGATGATTGCGCGCCCTCCAACAAAAGCCACGCTCTTGTGCCGTAAGAACGAACAAAACGTTCCGCGAGCGATGAGGCTAGGAAGGGAAAGTCTGATGTCAGTTTTTCAACAAGGCTATCGAACTCAGCGACAGCAAAATCACCACCTGGAAGGGTGGACTGTTTTGTCCAAGGGGCTTTGCGCGATCCCAAAAGGTCTTGAATGTGCTCTAATACGGATTCAGACAATTTACGGTACGTCGTAATTTTGCCGCCAAATATGTTGATTGCCGCAGGCTCATCGCTCTCACCATCCACACGCAAAACATAGTCACGGGTCGCTTCTTGAGCAGCCGTTGCTCCATCATCATAAAGCGGTCGAACCCCTGAATAATGCCAAACGATATCTTCAGGCTTTACTGGCTCTTTGAAATATTC
>JBDVXS010000061.1:0-17511 GCA_039964305.1 Hyphomicrobiales bacterium | reverse complement strand
CTCTGGCGCGTTCAACATGGAAGCTAGCGCTTCCCGTGTTGCAAGCGTCATGTGGTCAGCTTCAATGCCAAGCCGTTTTGGCGCACCCAAAACGTGGGCAATGGCCCGCCAATAATTGTCTCTGCGCCAATCTGTATAAATGAGATTGTCACCATAAGAACGACGCCAAGGCTGTCCAGCATCAATATTGGCAGAAATGGTTGTGCATTGGTCTTTCGTGACAACACACCCGTAGGAGCGGCCAAATGAGCAATACAGGAAACCGCTATAATAAGCGATGTTGTGCATGCTGGTTAGCAAGACGGCCTCTAGGCCTTGCGCGTCCATAATGGCACGCAGACTGGTGAGCCGTCTTTCATATTCACCATTTGAAAAGGGCAACGGTGCTTTCTCGCCATTATGTGAGACGAAGAAATCTGGTCGTATTTGAGGATTTGGCATAATGCTCTCCCAATTGCACCGGGCATTTGGTCAAGCAACCCGGTAAAAATCCGGGCGTACAGGACAGTGAAAAAACTGCGCTACGGCAGCAAAAACACGTGCTCATGTGCGACAACGCCATCATCGCGAGCAAGTCCATTTAGAAGGAAATATTTCAGAAGGCAAGCAAAAACTATGGTGCCAAAATCGCTTTAAAAAACTTACAGCACCTCAGAACCGTCAAGCACTTCTTTCACCTTGGTCGCCAACTGCTTCAAAGAGAACGGCTTCGGCAAGAAGTGGAACTTCTCCCCTTCCGCTAGGTGTTTTTCAAACGCTTCTTCTGCATAGCCTGACACAAAGATAATCTTCAAATCTGGCCGCACTTTGCGAAGTTCACCCAATAAGGTCGGACCATCCATTTCAGGCATCACAACGTCAGAGACAACAAGGTCAATTTCGCCTTCCACCTCTTCCATCACCTCAAGAGCGTGAACACCGCTTGAGGCTTCATGGACAGTATATCCGCGTGCTTGAAGGGCACGGGCAGAAAACGCACGAACGGCTTCTTCGTCCTCAACCAAAAGAATGCTGGCAGAGCCAGATAGATCGCGCGGCGGTTCCACCACTTGAACTTCTTCCTCGACCTCTTCTTGAATGTGTCTTGGCAGTAAGATTTTGAAACTTGTACCCGAACCAATTTCACTGGTTGGATACACATAGCCGCCAGTCTGCTTGATAATACCGTAGACGGTTGCAAGCCCAAGTCCTGTGCCCTTGCCCACATCTTTGGTGGAGAAGAAGGGCTCAAAAATCTTGGCCATAACTTCTTCAGTCATGCCTGTGCCCGTGTCAGTCACATTGATCACCACATATTCAGCAGCAATCAGCCCCTTCATTTGCAGCGGATCACATTCAGCTGGTGTCAAATTATAAGTTGAGATTGTGAGGTCACCGCCCTCTGGCATTGCATCACGCGCATTGACGGAAAGATTGATAATCACTTGCTCAAGCTGATTGAGGTCAGCTTTCACCGCCCATAAGTCGCGACCGTGGGTCACAGACAAACGAACATTTTCACCCAACAATCGCTCAAGCAAAATACTCAAGTCTTCAATCACGTCACGAAGATCAATAACCGTTGGACGCAAGGTTTGACGACGAGAGAATGCAAGCAGTTGGCGCACAAGACCAGCCGCACGGTTTGCATTGTTCTTAATGTTCATAATGTCTTGGAAAGACGGGTCGCTTGGGCCGTGGTTTTGCAGCATAAGATCCGAAAACCCGATAATGGCTGTCAGCATGTTGTTAAAGTCATGGGCGATACCGCCAGCGAGCTGACCGATGGCCTGCATCTTTTGACCCTGCGCAAATTGTTGTTCAAGCGCACGTTGCTGCGTTGTATCTATTGCGTAAACAACAGCCACTTCTTGGTCAGATGGCCCTTGCGCTGCAATGCCTGTAACAGCGCTAATGAACAATCGCGCATTGCCTTGCTCTTCAGCCGTTAAAGCGGCATCAACTGGTTGGATTTCGCTTTGCTGATCCATCGCGTCATTAATGGCTGAGGTAAGTTTATCGTGGTCCGTGTCAGAAATCAGATCAAGCAGCTTCACTTGATTATCTTCCAACGCTCCCGTTTGGAACTGACGGATAAAGGCAGCATTTGCGCGGGCCAAACGGCCTTGGCGGTCAATGCCAGCAATGGCGATTGGCGCCGAATTAAAGAACCGCTGGAACCTCGCTCCACCATCCACATTGGCTTCATCCATTTGCTCGATACTCGAGCGGTTAAGCACAACCGTCCGCGTCGCACCGGGTGCGCCATCTGCTTTAAACGGGGTGAGATGCAACAAGCGAACAGGCAGGCTTTGGCCGTTGCGTTTAACAAAATCAAGATCAATCGTCTCTGTGCGCACTTCACCTGGTGACGCCTTCACCGCATTCAACAAGGCAGCACCATCGCCGCGCACAATGCTATGAAGGTGCAATTTTCCAGGTTCAAATTCTGTAAGGTCTAGCCCCAACCACCCAGCAAGCGTTGCGTTTAGATAAGTGATTTTGCCATCAGACTGTGCAGAGAAGAAACCAGCAGGCGCATGATCAAGGTAATTGATGACATTTTGTAATTCTTGGAAAGCAAACTCTTGGTCTTCACGATCACGCGTAATGTCTTCTACGCGCCAAATCGTTCTGGCTTCCATGTCCACTTTATCATTGGAGGCAGAGCGTACAGGGCGCACAGAAATACGATACCAGCGCGGCTCTTCGCCATTGCCTTCAGCTTCACCAATCGCACTTTCTAGGCGAACCTCTTCACTAACAGGACGCCCTTCGCTGGCTGCAACCGAAAGTCTGAAGATTGGCTCCGAAAGCCCCTCTTCCATACCAAACACCCGTTCAACAGAACGAATGTCTTGTTCGGTAACAGCACCAATAAGTTTGGCATAGGTAAGGTCTGCAAAAATCAGCTGACCATCTTTATTGGTAATGGTGTGGGCACCTTCGAGGGATTCCAAAAACGGATATTCATGGCGACGCACTGGTGCGCCTTCACCAAACCGCAACAACCCGACAGCCGCAGCAAACAGGGTAAAGATGCCAAAAACTGCAAGCACACCCAAAATGAAAAGCAAAAATGGCCGCGCAACTTCTTCACCAAGGTAGATAAAAGTTCCGACAAGCGCCGCAATTAAAATACCAATCAGAAGGAGCAACCCAACGCCTGATTTCTTCAACTGCATTCGCTGTTCGCCATAAGCAGGTGTTAAGCTGTACTCAGCATTTTCGTTCTTGTTATCGTTGGCGTTCACGGCTCATCGCCCTTTAAGGTAAAAATCAACTGATTCGATACGATTTCGTCGACATATTCTATGCGTCCAAAACCTTTAAGTCGCGGTAAAAGCGTAACCATAGTTCGGTGAAAACCAGCAATACACGGGTATTTTTTATTCCCGCCTGTTTTAGACGCCCTATGAGCGCCAAGCAGCACTATGATTTAGCTTCATCACATAGCTAATCACATCCGCCACAGCACGGTAGTGCTCTTCGGGCACTTCTTCATCAATTTCAACAGTTGCGTAAAGAGCGCGGGCAAGTGGTGGGTTTTCGACAAGCGGAATATCATGGTCTTTCGCCACTTCACGAATACGAAACGCGACATCATCAACACCCTTTGCAAGGAGCACGGGCGCATTCATTCCGCGCTCATATTTCAAGGCGATAGAAAAGTGGGTCGGGTTGGTAACAATCACATCAGCCTTGGGAACAGCCGCCATCATCCGTTTGCGAGAGCGTTCAAGACGAATTTGGCGAATACGCCCTTTAAGCTGTGGGTCACCTTCCTGTGCTTTATGTTCGTCTTTGATCTCTTTTAGAGTCATCTTTTGCTTTTGCATCCATTTCCACTTTTCATAAGCAAAATCGATAATAGCAATGACAGTAAAAACAATGAGAACGGCACCAACCACTTGCACGGTCATTTCTTGGACTATCGGTAAAAGCTGGTTCAAATCTGAATAAACCAGCAAATCAAGACGGCCTCGCTGCGGCCACAACACCCCCACCATAACAATGGTAACCAGCGTAATTTTCAAAACGCCCTTGCCAAAGTTCAAAAGGCTTTGGCTAGAAAACAAACGGCCAAACCCAGCAATCAGGGAAATTTTCGAAAGTTTTGGTGTGATCGGTTCCGTTGAAAGAAGCGGCGCGTGCTGGATCATATTGCCAACCAGCCCAGCAAAACCAATAACCAACATAGGAAGCAGCATGGGAGCCATTAGTATGTTGCCCACCTCCCCCCAAAGTTTTGCAAGCCCACCAGGGTCAACCGAAATCGTGTCTGATTGTTCCATGATACCACGAAAGGCTATCATTAGGGTTGATGCTGTGCCGCCAGCAAAACCTCCAACAACAATCAGTGAGGCCGCCATCACAAACCAAGCATTGACCTCTTGGCTTTTGGCAACGTCACCTTTTTCATGCGCGTCCCGCAGTTTCTTGTCGGTGGGGTCTTCGGTTTTTTCACCACCATCTTCTGCTTCTTCTGCCATATCTGCCTCCTATTTGACCAAGAAGACAGCAAGGCCATCGCGAAGATGTTCGACATACCACATCATCATCGTGCTAAGCAGCACGGCCAATGCAAGGAAGCCAATAAGCAAGTTGGCTGGTAGCAAAACGAGGAAGACTTGGAACTGTGGCATTAAGCGCGAGAGAATGCCGACACCGACGTTAAAAACAAAACCAATCACGATGAAGGGGGCAGAAAGCTGAATGCCAATTTTGAAAGACTTAGAAAAAACATCAACAGCAGCCGTCACCATATCCCCAACAGGCATCAAGTTACCCGGTTTGAATAGTTGATAGCTATCATGCATCGCGGCCAGTGCTAGGTGATGGATGTTCATTGCAAACACCAAGGTCACGCTGATGATGGAAAGAAAACTGGCAACCAAAGTGCCCTGCACTTGCGTTTGTACGTTGGTGTTTTGTGCCGCTGACAAACTGGTTTGAAACGCAATCGTCGCGCCCGCCGTTTCCAAGGCAGCCGTCAGCATTGATGCCGTACCACCGATAAAGAAACCAATGATAATTTCGCCGACGATCAAAAAGGCCAAGCCTGGCACCGTTGTCGGCATTGGCGGAATAACATCAGACACCACTGGCACGAGCAGCAGCGTCACCAATAAAGCAATGGCAAGCCGAATGTTTTGCGGAATAGATTGCGAACCGATGGTTGGGATCAGCGTTGCAATCATCGCCACCCGAGCAAATATCAAGATAAAAGCAAAAGCTAACTCTGGGAGAAAATCAATGGTCACGCATTTATCCCGAAATAATTCGCTCGAAAATCCGCTCGGTATAGCTGTGCATAATTGCCCCCATAAACGGCAGAGCAATAATCGCGGCAATGAACATGGCGATGATTTTCGGGATAAAGACGAGGGTTAGCTCTTGCACCTGTGTCAAAGCCTGAATAAGCGCAACGATCAAACCGACGAATAGACCTGTCAACATAATCGGTAGGCCAACATAGAGCAGCGTCCATATGCTGTCTTGTGCAAGATCGAGAACTTCTTGGCCTGTCACACGCTTCTCCTAACCCTTTAGGGCGGATGCGTTAGATTGGCATCCGCATAATTTCTTCGTAAGACGAGATCACCCGATCTCGAATGGAAACCATCGACTGGAGGGCAACTTCGGTTTCTGCAACCGCTGTCACCACATCAATCATGTCCCCTTTGCCCTGTACCGCGGCCAATGTTTGTGTCTCCACATTATTGCCGCCTTCTGTGACACTGCTTACGGCTTGGCCTAAAATGTCTTTAAAGCTGTCGCCAATTGATGATGCTGAATTACTTCCTGCCTGATTCCCGCCATTAGCGATAGATTCAGCAAGCTGCGCTGTTGCTTGATAGGCATTGGTTGCAGCCGTTGTTGGAATTGTCATGGAAAATTTCCTTTAGCTAAGCCTGATTAAGCGCGAAGAATGTCGAGTGTTCTTGCAAGCATGGTCCGTGTGGACGTAATAACGTTGAGGTTTGCCTCGTAGCTTCGTTGAGCCTCTCGCATGTCGACGGCTTCAACCAGACGATCAACATTTGGCATTTTCACAAAGCCTTCAGGGTCTGCCGCTGGGTGGGAGGGATTAAAGCGGGTCTTAAATTTGCTGTTGTCCGTTTCAATGCGGCCAAGCTCAACTTTGCTTGCCTGCATTTTGCTGTCGTAGATGCTTTCAAAAGTCGGAATACGACGACGATAAGGGTCGGCATTTGGCGTGCGTCCTGTTGAATCCGCATTTGCGATATTCTCTGCAATCACGCGCATACGGCCTGATTGGGCTTTCAAGCCAGAAGCAGCAACAAAAAGTGACTTCATAAAATCCATAGTGAACGTCCTATCTAAGCTCTATCTCAACTCTAACCGCTGCCACGACCGATTGCGGTCCGTATCAAGCCGAGGTTTGATGTATAAAGCGAGGTTGCTGCCTGATAATCCATTTGGTTACCGGCAATTTTCATCATCTGCTCTTCCAAAACCACCGAGTTATCGTCCGGTGTAATCTCAAAAGAACTCGAAGGCCGCGCGCCGCTAAGACCACTGGAGGGGGCAATAGCGGCGGGGATATGCTTTGGGTTCGTGACCAAAGCAGCAAAACCAGAGGTTGTATTGGTGCTCGCCAACTTCAGGTTAGCCTGCCCCATTGGCGCAATGTCTTTTGCGACATAGCCAGGCGTTGCTGCATTGGCGATATTCTCAGCCAATACACCTTGTCGGGCTTGATGCCACTGCATCTTGCCTTTAAGCGCTGCAAAAACAGGCAAACCTAAAAAGTCCATAGCGTTGCTCCCCAGCAATACGCTGCAAAAATAGGGGTGATGCCGATAAGATTAGGTCGCAAGGAGACGAACCATAATTCGCCAAACCAAAATCATAAACGCACCACCAACTGGGTAATTTTTGCCTAGTTATAGTTAACAAACTCTTAAAATTTCACTTTTTGGCAAATTTTGTCGATAATTTCGCAACACTTGGCCGCTTTTCAAAAAACAACCATTGCGCGAATGTTCAATATTTGCGTTATGGATAGTTGCGGAAAGCAACGTGGCACTGAGTGGTGCTTTCTGGTTTATGGGGAACAAAAATGATTGAGTGGTTTAATAGCCTTTTGGGTGAGGCAGTCGGTACGTATGCGGCAATCGGCGTTGGGCTTTTGATTGTCATCATATTGATCATCATTTTATTGCGCATATTGCGCTCATTTACCGGCGGTATGTTTGGTAACAAAAGCCAAAACAGACTGGGCGTCATTGAAGCCGCAGCGGTGGATAACAAGCGCCGTCTTGTTCTTGTGCGTCGCGACAATGTCGAGCACCTGATCATGATTGGTGGAACCAGCGACATTTTGGTTGAAGCAGGCATTAATCGTTCAGCGCCTGCACCACGTGCAAGCCAAACACCGCCAGCTCAAACCGGACCTGCAACAATTGCAGCAAGCCCTGCACCATCTGCACCTAAACCGGCACCAACATCAACACAGGCACAAGCACAGGCACAGGCACCGACATCAGCTCCTGCTCCTGCACAAAGTGCCGCGCCGCAAGCAGCTGCACCGCGTGCTTCAGCACCTGCTACACCGCCACAAGCGCCTGCTCAACGAGCACCCGCGCCAACGCCTGTAACACCAGTAAATCCACAGCCAGCACCCGCTGCACAACCGCAACAGGCCGCTGTACCACCTAAAACAACAGCACCAGTGATAACGCCACCTAGCGACTCAGCTAAGGTTGGGAACGATATGGATCGTCTTCTCAACCAAATAGCTGGAGATGCTAAGGGATAATGTGGCTTCCGCGATATAACAACACGCGGCAAACAACAAAAACAAACGAAGAAAAAAACTGTAAAACGGCCTCATTGGGTGGTCGGTTACAGCAATGGCGTAGTTTATCCACGGCAATTTTACGCCATGGCGCTATTGGTTTTCTCGTCTCATTTTGTGTTTGCACAATTGCAATAACCGGCGCCTATGCGCAGGGGATTACAATCGATTTCAATGAAGGCACCTCTGTCACCGAGCGCGCCATACAAATCATTGCGCTCGTCACCGTTTTAAGCCTAGCCCCATCCCTGCTTGTGATGGTGACATCGTTCACACGTATCGTTGTTGTCTTGTCCCTCTTACGCTCAGCCATTGGCCTACAAACAGCACCACCCAACTCCGTGATGATTGGTTTGGCGTTGTTTCTTACCACCTTCATTATGATGCCAACGCTGGAAGAAGCCTATAACACGGGACTTGATCCGTTGATCAAGGAAGAGGTGGAGCTCAACGAAGCGTTGATTAACGCCTCTAAGCCGTTTCACACCTTTATGCGCGGCAATGTGCGGGGAAAGGATCTCGAACTATTCCAAGATATGAGCGGACTAGAGATTCCTGCAACGCCCGAAGAACTTGAAATGCGCGTGCTCATCCCTGCCTTTATGATTAGCGAATTAAAGCGGGCATTTGAAATTGGGTTTTTGCTCTATCTGCCCTTTGTGATCATCGATCTCGTGGTTGCGTCGATCTTGATGTCTATGGGTATGATGATGCTTCCGCCGATTGTGATTTCACTACCGTTCAAGCTTATTTTCTTTGTTCTGGTAGATGGCTGGCATTTGGTTGCAGGCAGCTTGGTTCGCAGTTTTAGCAGTGGCTAAAGCACGTCCCAACCGATAGAAAACTATCCTGGAACAGCTTGATTTTCTGCAGGTTGATTATCATTTTGCGCAGCTGGAGCTGGCGTAGCAGGCTTGTCTTTACGCGGCTTTGCTTGCCTCACACGAGGTGTCAAATAGCGCTTGCGGTAATCACGAAGGAAAGAATCTGTCGTACCAATATTCAAAATTGAATCAACGGCAACATCCCGTTCGAAACTACGATTTGCCAAAGGCTTAGTCAAAATATTGAACGTACCAGCATCCGTGCTTTCAGACATTTTTTGGCTGAATTTTTGGTTCAAACGGTTCAGCGCGAAGTCATCACTTGCAAGCGCAAACGCAATTGCTGCACGCATAATATCAAGACGTTCATGGGCTTCTAGTGGTGCAACATCAGACCAACGACGTGCATGAGCCTTCTCAAGCAGTTCCCCTGCATCACTCCATCGCCGCGCATCCCAATTGACGTTCGCGCGCATACGGTTCACATCATCGCCAGACAATGGGTCAAGCAATTCAAGGGCAACATCAAATCTGCTAATCTCAGACAATGCGTAAGCCTCAACCAAGCGACGTTGGCGACGCAAAGATGCAGGCAGGCTTGCAGAGCGTGATTTTTGCAGGGTTGTCAAAGCGCGGTGTGGCTTATTGTCCAAAAGCTGAACAACGGCCAAGTCAGCCGCCACCCGCGCCCGCGCAACACCATTGAGGCGTTTTTCAACCTGATGTTCAAGCAATTCTGCAGCTTGTGGCAACAAATCAAGATCGATCAAACGGCGCGCAAGGTTACGCACAATCTCATCACCAATTCGACCAATTGGCATCAAATTTCGAAAGTCATAATAAAGGCTCAATGCGTCCACAGATTCCAAATCATCGGCTTTACCGCCATGGAACAAGCCGATAAACAACTCTTTCATATCATCTTGGATGTTACGGGTAATCGGTGATTCATTGTCAGAAATTGATGCCGTCTCAACCAATTGGAAAGCGCGGCGATAGTTCTTTTCAACCGCTAAGACTTTACCCAAAAAACGCAGCGCCTTAAGCTCCAGATTATCATTGCGCCATACAGCCGCAAAGGCTTCCAGCTCATCAATAGTCTCTTGATTGTTAGCCTTGCCCGTCTCATGGTTGAGCATTGCAAGATGCAAGCGTGCATCTGCCTGAACCCGAATATCATCAATAGCTTTTGCACGGTTAAAGAAAAAACGGGCGTCTTCAAGACGCCCTTCAGCAAGTGCTAGTTCTCCCTGTAGCACTTCATATTTTCCCCTTTGGATGTCCTTTGCGTTCCGCAAAATGACATTGCTTAAATATAGTTTGGCATCATTGAGGTCATTAAGCTGCAAAGCAGCGTTTGCCGCTGCCAAGAAGAACGCTTGTTTGGTGTCAGCGTCATAAGCTGATAATTTTGTTCGGCCCAGAGCCGCGTTATTTCGGGTTATTTCCCACTTGTTCGCGCCTGCCGCTGCAATTGTTCGCCAAACCGCAGCGTCTTGGTCTTTTGAATAGGATTCCACAGCCAACGTATTTAACGCATCTTCATGCCGCGCCATGGCAATCTGCGATGCTGCTTTCATCAACACATAAAGACGCTTATTTTCTAGCAATGGTTGGCTTTTTATCGCCCGGTCCAAAACAGCTAACGCTTCTGGGCCATAATTATTCGCCACATAAAACTTGGCTAACTGCATTTGCGCTTGCGGCGTTTCATTTTTCTCACTTGATATAACCGCTTTGATCAACGCACCTTCTTGCTTCAAAAAAGTCGCAGGCTCAGCATGATTTGCTGGGTCATATTCTAGTGGTAGGTCATACCATTCGGCCTGTTCCGATTTACCACTCGCGGAAGAACGAAGGTTTTTTACGGGCGATAGGTTTAGCGAACTTGTTGAGAAAATTTCAACACGGTCTGGAAAACGTTTCACCTTGATATCACTCGCCAAGGTCGCCACTGCAAAAGCATGGGCAGAAGGCAGCATTTCGACTTTAACAAAGCTTTGAGCTCTTAAAAGACCGCGCGCAGGCGCATGTGCAAGTAAAATATGCAGTGTATCGCCAACAACCGGATCAGTGATCTCAACAATGCCTGCCGCCCCTTTCAAAGGAACTTGCAAGAACAGACCGCCTTTTTCGTCCACACCACGTGAAATTGAAAGCGGCTCTGAGGCGCGAATGACTGAATTACCAATGGAGATCACCCAGTTGTTGCCTTCAACCGCAGACGACGCAAGTTGTGCACTTGGCATACCAATGCGGATTGCTTTGTAATCACCCTTTTCAACCACATCGATTGAACGAATAAAATCACCGAGTAGCGTCTCAATCGCAGATACATCAATAATGTTGGCGGTTTTAACAACGATCCAAACGGCTTTATCACGTCTGAAAACTGACGTTGGTGTTTCATCATCAAACGGGAATACGAGGCGCAGCGCATCTTTACTCGGATTAAGCGTTGCCTCAACCGCAGACAGCCCCTCAATCTTCTTCTGATCCTTATCAATGGCTTCAGGGTTATGCTTAGAATCCGCATTCGCAAGACCATCCAATGCTTGCTCTTGCTCAATCGTCAAACCTTTAGATTTTGCGATCCGATCTCTTGCAGTCTCTTTTTTCGCGGTTTCTTCAGGTGTTGGAGACGTTGCCTTTTCAGAACTGCTGTCAGCCTGTTTTTTGTCCGCACTATCAGTACTATCCGCCTTTTCTTTTTTCGCAGAAGTCGGCGCAACAGGTAGTTCAGCTAGCTCACGCTCGCCGCTGTTATTTTCCGTAAATGAAACACCTTCAGCTCCTTCAGGAACACTTGGCAAACCGCCAATTAGAAGAGGAATACTAACCGCGTTATCGTTTTTGCCTGCAAGCTTTTCATTCGTAATATCAATAATATAGGTCTCACCGTCCGCATAAGAACGAACTTTAGACTTTGCATCCAATTTGATTTTGACAGTTGTTGTGTCATCACCAGTTGAACCGTGTATCAGTTTCACCAAAGCCGGTGGGTCTGCATTGATAGGCGCAAAGTCAAAAGCGCCTTTGCGGTCAAATTCTAATATCGCATTATCTTCTTCACGCTTAAAAGCAGCGCTGTAAGGTACATTCCAATTAAACACAAAACGGGTGAAGGTCGGGTGACGTCCAACACGCACATCAAATTTTGGAACAATCCCACTTTCATCGCTGGTAACCGCATTTTGCTCAGCAAGTTCAAGCGCGGCTTCCGCGCGATCTTCTAGTTTACGGACAATTTCTTCTGGAATAGATGGATTTGGCCCCAGCCAATTGCGCGCCAAAAAGTCGACGAATAAATGCTCGCCCGCAGCCATTGTATTGACGCGAACGCCAGCATTCAAAGCAAATCTGAGGACACCGCCTTCAGGGTCACGACGGCCAACCAAGACATAATCAGGTAGGTCTTCCACATGACGTTCAATATCAATATCGAGCGGCTCTGTTAGGCGGATAATAAGAACATTATCATCGGTTGAGATGCTGTGCTCGACGAATTTGGTTCGATCAGGAAGTTGAATTGCCAAACGCCCGTGACCATTTTCGGTGCTGACATCCACAATCGTTTTTAACGGATCAACAGTCTGCGCTGACGCACCTATCGATTGACACAGAAAAAAGAGAATAAAAAGCAACGGCCAGACAAAAACTGCCCCACCTTTAAATGTGCTTTGATAAGCGTTTGATCTGACTCGATACAACAAAATGATACGCCACGCTTAGGTACTCATGGCGTAACAATAGCAGGCGTTCGTTAATGGGCGATTACCCGCCGATTTTTTGTAATTTTCTTTTGCTGCGTGTCGAATTCTTAGAAATAGACTGCGCTGCCATCTCAACAGTGAGCCGTTCAGCAGCCTTTACATCCATCTCCGCCAGCACTGCTGACATTTTACGAGGGTTCATTGATGTCGCCAATCCGTAAAGCACATTGAGGGATAATGCGTTGAAGATTTTTGCAGCATCTTTTGGTTTCATGCTTTCATAGATGATGACCAAATCTTTCGCGCTTTGCTTGCTGGATTTGCCGTTAGGCCCTCCATCATCTTCTTTTTGCTTCTCAATGTCTTTGATTTGCGCTTTCAATCGTTTTTCAGCAGCAGCAAGAAGTTCCTCACGCAGCTTCAAATCCCGTTCGCGATTTTCCAATGCATCACGACGTTCGCTCAACCGATTGACCAAAGCTTCACGGCTGGTCTTTTCTGCCCCAAGTGTTGCCGTTACATCGCGCGGAACAGCCTCTTCTTCCTCAGCAGATTTTTCATCCTTTGCAGCATCGGCATTTTTTTCCGTGGCATCTTGTGCACTCGCGGCAGAAACCGCAATTTCATCAAAAGCACCATTGGCGGCAAGCGTAATTAGCTTGATCGATAAAAGAGCAAACGCTGCAACAGCGCATAACTGCAAAAGACGCATAATTATTATCCCCTAGTCTGACGTAAGGCGCTAATGCGAGCTGTTGCTTCTGCCGCCAACTCACTTACTGCTCGTGGCTGCGACATTGTTGGTCGTGCAACAGGGCGACGTGGAGAAGGCAAAGGCTTATTAACAGAACCTGCCTGCGTGATTGCAACAATACGATGCATCAATTCCTCGCCTTCGCTGAGGTTCGCACGCAGATCAACATTCAGCCGCTCGGCTTCGCGAACATGTAATCCTAGGCTCTTCTGATTTTCGTGAGCGGTGATCTTCAGTCCATTGATCGCCCGTTCGGCAAGTTCCGTCGCGGTCATCAACTCAGCAATAGTCGAACGTAACGCGCTCTCCTCAAGCTTCAAACTCTTCAGCTTTCCACTTAATATATAACAGTAGACAATCGTGGCACACAGCAGAACAATCACTAGTCCTTCGATAAAAATTCCAGACGTCATGATGCAGTAGCCTCCATTTCGGATATGGCTTTTTCATATCCGGTCATTGTCATTTTTTGTGGTTTAAGTTCGCGCGTCACTTGCACAGACACCTTGTCGTCGATCCGACCAATTTGCCCTTCACTCATCGTGACATTGCCAACCCGCAGCTCGACAGCTTTGCTCGGGTCTTGGCGCAGAAGAAAAGTCTCACCGACAGAAAGGTTCATAACCTCTGTAAGGGGAACTTCTTTTTCAAACAAAACAGCTTCCACCGTCACATCGGCAGCATTGGCTTGTGTTGCAAGATGGCGTTCCCATTCGGTATCACGGCCAAAATTATCACCAACAAACATTTGCAGTAGCAAATGGCGGATAGGTTCAATTGTTTCATAAGGAAGAAGAAGCTCAATATCACCGCCGCGATCTTCAATATCGATACGCAACCGCACGAGGATCGCCGCATTAGCTGGACGAATGAGAGCGGCAAACCTTGGGTTTGTCTCCATACGGTCCAAAGTGAAGGTCACAGGTGCCACAGGTTCAAACGCCTGTTGCGCATCTTTCAATAAATGCACAGCTAATCGCTGCACCAATGCAAGCTCAATTGCCGTGTAAGGACGGCCTTCAACTCTTACCGCACCCGATGAACTGCCCCCACCAAGCAACACATCAACAATGGTGTAGATGAGCGAGGAGTCAGTCGTTAAAAGACCAAAGTTGTTCCACTCTTCGGCTTTGAAAACTGACAAGATTGCAGGCAGAGGAATTGAGTTAAGATAATCACCGAAACGAACAGACGAAATCGAATCGAGTGAGACTTCAACATTATCTGAGGTTAGATTACGCAAGGATGTCGTCGACAATCTGACAAGGCGGTTGAACACCACTTCCAACATTGGAAGCCGCTCATAAGACACCAAGGCAGAACTAATAAGCGCACGAACACCATTTTGGTCTGCACTTAAAAGGTCATCGACCCGAAAGCCCATAAGGGCATCAATTTCTTCTTGGTTGAGTAGGCGATCAGAATTTTGCTTTGCAGCATCATCATCTTCATCGCCATCCATCAAACTCGACCATTGAGCTGTCAGCGATTGGGCATTTTCAGCCCCCTGCTCTTCTAACGCTTCACCCCACGCGGCAGCTAAGTCGTCTTCTTCAAAATCATCTTCCTCAGCCATGACTGTCTCCACTCCTGACTATTGGATTAAAATTTCTTCGAAAAGAATTTTGCGAACTTCCACGGGATAAACCGCCACATTGATCCGTCTTTGCAGTTCTTCCTTAAGTCGGAACATACCAGCCGAACCTTCAATATCAGTCGTGCGAAGCTCACGCAGGTAAACCTGAAAAGCATCCAGAACGCGCGGCATTAAAGGTTCGATTTTCGCAATCTCACCTTGGTCACGTAGTTCGAGTGTCGCCTTAAGCTTCAAATATTGCTGACGACCAGCAACATTTTCAAGATTGACGGTAATAGCTGGAAGCGGGAAGAAAACCACAGGCTCAGGCGCTACAATTTTCTCTTCATTCGCAGCTGTTTCGTCGACAGGTTCCGCAAATGGGTCAAGCACGAAGTAAGCCGCAGCACCGCCACCAATGAGAAGCAACGCAACCACGATCATAATGATCAATTTCTTTTTGCCGCCTGACGAACCTTCTTCATCATCAAGAAGTTCGTCACCATCAATAGCTTCGTTCGCCATACCACCGCCTGCTTAAAAATCATCAGTTCCGACTGTGAAACACACCATTCAGAGCTGAAATTCTGCCTTAGGCAAACCTTAGGTCTGTAATGGTTAACGAATCGTTGAATTTTCTTAACGTTTACTAATGAAGTAGGCATTTTTTGCCGACTATTTTTGCCCAAGGGCACAAACTGCCTAGCAACAAAACCCTTCAAAAATAACATTTCCGTTTAATTTCAATCACTTAACAAGTTGGCACACCTCATGCAAAGAGGTTGGCAGCAGATTCGCTGGGGAGCGTTGATGCTAAGCCAGGCTGGGGAGCTTTGGTTATATTTTGGGAAGCTTAAAGGGTTCGTTATGGAGAACGCACAGCTTATCACCTTGTCGCGCATTAATGCGCTTGAAAGGCAGATGGACATTGTCGCCAATAATTTGGCGAACGTGAATACGACTGGCTATAAGGGCGAGAACTTGCTCTTTGAGGAATACCTCATGCCTGTTGCAAGCGCCGAAGAGTTTAAGCATGGCGATCGCGACCTGCGATTTGTGCTGGATGATAGAACCGTCGGCAATTTCCAAACTGGTAATATTGAAACCACTGGCAATCAAACAGATGTCGCAATCAAAGGTGAAGGTTTCTTCGCCGTGCAGACGCCTGCCGGTGAGCGCTACACACGCGATGGTTCTTTTACCATCAACGATCAAGGCCAACTAACAACACATAGTGGTTTCCCTGTGTTGGGCCAAGGTGGTCCCCTTCAGTTTGATCAGTCAGACAAAGCAATCACAATAACAGGCAACGGTGTCGTCTCAACAGAAAATGGTGAGATTGGACGTATCCGTATTGTCACATTTGACGATGTCCAAACGCTGAACCGCAAAGGGCAAAACCTGTTTGAAGGTGAAAACCCACAGAATCTCGAAACACCGCGCCTTGCGCAACACTCTTTGGAAACCGCCAATGTTGATGCGGTTGGCCAAATTTCTCAAATGATCCAAGTCCAGCGGGCTTACGAACAACTCGCCAGCATGATGACACAGCAAAACGATCTGCGTGAAAACGCGATCCAGACGCTCGGTCGAGTTCAAGTAAACGCATAGGGGTATAGAACGATGCAAGCACTACACACAGCCGCATCCGGTATGCGGGCACAAGAACAAAACATTCAAACAGTCGCGAATAACATCGCCAACATTCGAACAACGGGCTTTAAAAAGCAGCGCGCTGAATTTCAGGATCTGCTCTATACAGATTTACGACGCGTCGGATCTACGTCATCCAACGCGGGCACGATTGTTCCAACCGGTATTCAAATTGGTTCTGGTGTAAAATTTGCCGCAACCAGCCGCGTACTCACTCAAGGCTCCTTGGAGCAAACAGAACAGCCTCTCAATGTCGCCGTGCGAGGGGAAGGCTATTTCGAAGTACAACTACCAGATGGGCGAACTGCCTTTACCCGCGATGGTTCCTTTGAACGAAATCAAGATGGAACAGTTGTCACACTCGATGGCTATCAAGTCGGCGGTGGGATCACCATCCCCGATGATGCTCGATCCATCACCATCAGCAATGACGGTCAAGTAGAAGTCGTCTCTGGCAATGATTCAAATTCAACCAATGTGGGCACAATTGAATTGGTAAGCTTCATCAACCCAGGCGGTCTTGAAGCGATTGGCGATAACTTGTTCGTTGAGACTGATGCAAGTGGCGACCCGCAAAACGGCACTCCAGGTGATGATGGCCTTGGCACCATGCTGCAAGGTTTCTTGGAAGGCTCCAACGTTGAAGCTGTTGCTGAAATTTCGGATCTGATTACCGCTCAACGAGCTTATGAGCTCAATTCTCGGGTTATTTCTGCTGCTGATGAGATGATGCAGTCCGCAGGTCAAATCCTTCGATAATTCATGACGTTATAGACCAGGAGGTCGATGTAATGAAGATAAAATTTGTACTTTCAGTTGGGTTTGTGGCTTTTGCCACGACACTGCCCAATCCATTTGCTGAAGCTGCTTCTTTGAAAGAGAACATCACGGTGTACTCGAATGTGGTCGTCGCAGGTGATCTGTTTGACGGGTTGGATGAGTATTATGATGAACCGCTATTCTTGGCTCCAGATATTGGCAAGTCGGGCAAAATAAGCGCCTACCGAGTGGCAGAAGAAGCGCACAATGTGGGCATCTATGACCTTGAACTGAACGATGTAAAAGCCGTTACAGTCAATCGGCCAAGCATCATTGTCACCAGTGATGAAGCAAAACGGCAAATACGAAATTATGTTGCTGATCAGATGAGCGAGAAAATCGATTTTGAAATCACAACATCAACCATT
>JBDVXS010000060.1:0-6144 GCA_039964305.1 Hyphomicrobiales bacterium | reverse complement strand
CATCATCGGTTGAAACAACAACTCGATCGAAACAACCGCTGTCTATTGCTGCCTGGATAGGCCAAGCAATCATTGGCTTGCCGCAGAACGCCCGAATGTTCTTGCGTGGGATCCGTTTGGAACCACCCCGAGCAGGAATGATACAGATGTTCACGCCAGTGCCTTAGAAAGGGCTACCACCACCTGTGCCTGCTCTTCGTCTGTAAGACCTGCATGGAGCGGGATCGAGATAGTGCGGGCATAGTAATCCTCGGAGGTTGGGAAATCGCCAGGAGAAAACCCCATATCACGGTAGTAAGGCTGCAGGTGAACAGGGATGTAATGCAGGTTAACCCCGATCCCCATCGCGCGCAGCATTTCGAATGTCGCGAGGTGGCAGTCAGAATCGTCCAAACGAATAACGTATAGATGCCACGACGAGTCCGCGCCCGCCATCCGGCCGGGGCAGCGCAGCGGCAAATTCGCGAGCAGGTGGTCATAGGCATCAGCCAAGGCACGGCGCCGAGCGATAAAGGCGTCCAGCTGATCCATCTGGCTCAGGCCCAAGGCTGCCTGCATTTCCGTCATGCGGTAGTTCCAGCCTAGATCCAACTGCTGGTAATACCACGGCCCATCAGGTACATGGGTCATCAGGTCCGTATCTCGTGTAATACCGTGGCTGCGCAATCGCTCCATCTTTGCGGCAAGTCCGGCATCATTGGTTAGTGCCATCCCGCCTTCGGCAGTTGTGATGATCTTGACCGGGTGGAAGCTAAACACCGTAATATCGGAATAGGCGCAATTTCCCACGGGCGCGCCAAGATAGTTGGCACCTATTGCATGGCTCGCATCCTCAATTAGCCGTACGCCATGTGCACGAGCCAAGTGTGCAATACGCACCATATCGGGCGATTGGCCGCACATATGGACTGCAACGATAATTTTTGGAAGGCGGCCAGCCGCCTCGGCGGCTGATAGTTTTGCTGCCAGCGCATCCGGGCAGATATTGAAGGTCGCGGGGTCGATATCGACGAAATCGACATTCGCACCACAGTAGCGCCCGCAATTAGCAGAAGCGACAAAGGTGATGGGTGAGGTCCAGAGTAGATCTCCGGGACCAAGGTTTAGCGCAATGCAGGCAATGTGCAGTGCAGATGTAGCAGAATTGACGGCAATAGCATGCGCTGATCCAACACGATTGGCTACGGCCTGTTCGAATGCTGGCACGGCCGGGCCTTGGGTGAGATAATCAGATCTTAGCACTGTCTCAACTGCTTTAATATCATCATCATTGATGATTTGACGGCCATAGGGAATCACCGCATTTCTCCTGCTATTTAGTTGGCTGACCAAGGAATTTTTTTATGCGTCGCGAAAGCCACCGTCTGATTTTTCTATTTAAATTGACTTTTTTAGAGATACCCATATCGGAGAAAGTAGACGGGGTGCCCCTGACGCACAAAGCAAAGCATTGTCTTCGAGATGCAAACAGCATTTCATCACGTTGAAGAGAAGATGGATAACCATTAATAAACTCATCAAACGCTGCAAGTTGCTGTATCCTTGAAGCAATATCCGAATAATGAGCACCTGAAGCATCTTTGATACCGCTAGGCATCGCCACCCCTTCGCTTGCAAAAGCGCCCGCATAAAACCAGCAATTCATATTATTCAATAGCATATCAATGGCAAACAACACCTGTGGATAAGTATGCGCAATCACATTATTTTCACTCAAACGAGTTGAGACTAGAGATACAATATTCAGCACTGAATCAACCTTGTAAACAACTCCTGGCGCATGGCCGTTAAGTTCGCGAAACTCACTCGGGGTGGCTTTACGAGAAACTCTTTGACCACGGTATATTTTATTCTCACGCAAATATTGCGTGGAGCAAATGTCTGGGTTAACTTCGTGAAGAAATTCTAATAATCGGTCAATATCGCTGAGATCAAGTAAATCATCATCAGCAAGCATCATAACATATTTTGTCTCACAGATTGAAAATATTTCAATAAAGGATTTTGGATACCCTTTGTTTTCTTCGTGGTCGATAAAGGTTATATTTAATATTGAACTTAATGAATCTATTACATCTCTGTAAGGCTTGTTGCATTGATCTAGCCCGCTATCATTTATAATAATAAATTTTAAACTCGGCGACAAGCTGGAGCTCCTAGCAATAGACCGCAAAAGAACCTCAATGCTTTTAGGTCGACGATAGCTGGATATAGCTATTGTTAACATTTATTGCTATAGCCTCTTGGTTTTATATCTAAAAAGTAAACTACCTGTCGCGGAAGTTGAAGTACTCATAGTCTTCTCTATATATCAACTTGATCTTATCTATTTGAAGCTCTGTCAAATCATGCCGCTTGGGAGAATATGGAAAGATCAAACCCCTCATGAAACCCTTTAATGAGCCATCGGATGAGGCACTATTTTTATAAGATTTTTTGTTTTTCATCGATGGAGTTTCGATATGTAAATTTATTTTATCTCTAATTTTCGATATTATTCCCTCCATCCCATCCTCCAAGTAAAAAACTTGTGTATTATTAGACACGAAGCGACAAGCAGGCACAAAGTGGTTGTCAAAACGATTTCCAAAAAAGTCATCTTTTCCTAGCTTTCGTTTTTCCAAAGCGCTCAGGAACCTATCAACGCTTACATGTCTGCCAATTTTTGTCCTATTATGGTTAAAACCCGAAAGAAATCTGTCAACAGGATCTCTTACAATAGTAAAATCGTAATCAAAAAAATCCTTTGGAAATAGAATAGAAAGGTCGTCTCTTAAAATATGTTGAGGCGAGCTTTTATGCCATCTGTTTTGCGGCGTATGCCAGAACTGACCATCAAAAAAGTTTACTGCGCAACCAGAGTTTAGAAAGGCGTGCCAGACAGTAGTCCCTCCACTCTTTGGAATATGACAGAAGTAGACAATATTTCCGTTAATTTTAAATATCGGCATTGTCTCCTGATCCCTTATTATTCGTGATACATGTTCTTATATCGACCCGATCTTTTCACGGTGCGCCGCAATCCAGTCCTTAAGTGCGCACTCGCTCATCCAGTCTGGATTGGTGTTGCTGACATAGCTGAAGCCTTCAGCCACTTTCTGGCCGTTCTTGATCCGCTCCGGATCATCAGACCATCCATTGATCGCAGGCAAAATCTTGAAATGGGCGTCATATTCAAAGGTATAAGGCGCGTCCTCAATGCCAATCATCTGCTCATGCACCTTCTCTCCAGGGCGGATTCCGACAATTTCGTGTCGCGCCTCGGGTGCCACAACTCGTGCGATCTCGGTAACCTTCATGGAGGGAATTTTCTTTACGTAAACCTCGCCGCCAACCATGTCTTCAAATGCATGCCAGACAAGTTCGACCCCCTGTTCGAGCGAGATCATGAAACGCGTCATGCCGACATCGGTGATCGGCAATACGCCTTTATTGGCAATCGACATGAAGAACGGGATGACCGAGCCGCGCGAACCCATGACATTACCATAGCGCACGACAGAGAAGCGCGTTCCATGTTCTCCTGCATAGGAGTTACCTGATACAAATAGCTTATCAGATGCTAGCTTCGAGGCACCATAAAGATTAATCGGTGACGATGCCTTGTCGGTGGAGAGCGCCACCACGCCTTTCACACCTTTGTCGATCGCTGCATCGATGACATTCATTGCACCGGTGACGTTGGTCTTGATGCATTCGAATGGATTATATTCTGCGGTAGGGACAATTTTGGTGGCAGCCGCATGGACCACATAATCGACCCCATCAAAAGCCCGGTACAGCCGTTCGCGATCGCGCACATCGCCTATGAAGAAGCGCACGCGCGGGTCATCGCCGTAAAGCTTGGCCATTTCCCATTGCTTCATCTCGTCACGCGACAGGATGATGACTTTCTTCGGCTTATACCGCTCCAAGGTCATTGGCAGAAAGGCATGCCCGAAAGATCCGGTACCTCCCGTGATCAAGATGGTAGAGTTTGAAAGCATAAGATATGGTGTCCTTGGTAGAGTAAAGTGTCAGGCAATATCGCTGACATGAGCAATTTTCTGAAAAATCGGGTTTGTTGCCATCAGCGCATCCCATGTATCGCAGCCGACTAGGCGTCCCTTTTCGAGCACGAGGATCCTGTCGCAGCGTTTGACCGTGCTCAGGCGATGAGCGATCATAAGAACAGTCTTGTCCCCCGGTAGTGTGTCGATGGCCGACATCACCTCGTGCTCAGTTAGGTTGTCAAGCGCGCTGGTAGCCTCATCGAAGACGATCAGGTCGGCATCTTGATAGAGCGCACGAGCAATTCCAATCCTTTGGCGCTGCCCGCCTGACAGCCGCACGCCGCGCTCGCCGACATGGGTGTCGTAGCCGTTGGTCAGCTCTTGCAAAATAAAGGTGTCGATCCGGGCAATCTCGGCGGAGCGGCGCACGCGCACGTGGTCAATTTCCCTAGGCGGCACACCGAGGGCAATGTTCTCGGAAATACTGGCGTCAGTCAGGAATATATCCTGTGGCACGTAGCCTACGCTTTGCTGCCAAGCTCGCCGGTTCTCTTGGGCGATCTCTATTCCGTCCACCGCGATATATCCTTCACTTGGGCGCAGTAGACCCAGAACCAAATCCGCTAAGGTCGTCTTACCTGCTCCGGTGCTCCCGACGATTCCCACCTTTTCACCTGCATGAATATCCAGTGAGAGACTATAAAGACCAGCTTTCCCTGCGTTGGGATAGCGGTAAGAGATGTTTATCAAGCGCAAGGTATCTCGAAGCCCCATTTTAGACGGCATCCGTCGCGGCAACAGCTCTACAGAAGATTTTTCGAATAGATCACTATACACTGAATCTACCGCGGCTCGGCCGAATTGAATTTTCGCCAGCCCTTGATAAAGCTTCCCCAACTCTGGCAGCAACTTTTGCCCGGCAAAAGCGAACACGCCCAAGGTTGGAATAATACCACCTAGAGCGGCACCACTAGAAAGTTGCTCCGGGCTGAGTAAAGCAAGGCACAACACAATAATGCCACCGAAGGCTATACTCTGGACAATATATTGAGGAATCTGGCTGATCAATGTAGATCTAACGCTTACTTTAGCCATAATTAAAGAGGGTTTTTCATATCTCCCCACATAGGAAGCTTCGCGACCAAGAAGTTTTATTTCTTTTACAGCCATAAGCGCTTCGTTGACGAAACGAAAGCGCTGCTTGTTGGCAGCCAGCCGGGCTTGGCCCAAACGTCGCAGTACAATGCGGCTAAACCCGTAGGTTGCACCGTACACCCCTCCGATTACTGTGAAGGCCCATAACGCAACCACAGGGTTGACAGCTATGACGACGGAAACAATCGCCGCCGAGGTAAGTGCGCCTGTAACAAGATTAGCTGCAGGAGTGAAAAACTGGTTTACGACTTGACCACTCTCGACCAGAATTTTGGTGCTCATGGAACCCGAGTGTTCCTGAAGAAAAAATTCATAGGGCTGCCGAAGATAAACCGACAAGAGCCGATAACTAAAAGAATGCACGCGCATGGTCGTAAACCGACTTACAACATAGGTCCGCAATACTTGCATCACATTACCGATAACGATGAAGGTTAAAGAAGCCAGACCGAGAGCGATAAGGAAACCATAATCGGAATTGAAACCAAAACGAGTATATGCCCAATAAAATAGTTCGCTTGTTTCGATTTTTGTTGGATCTGCAAGGACTGACAAAAACGGAAATATCGACCCAACCATGCCAGCTGAGAAAATAGCTGAAACGACAATCATCGCTAATGTGACCCACGCATTGCGGCGCTCGCGCGTGTCCAGAAGTGCCCAGGCTTTCGTCCATGCTGTAAAATCGATCACAAGGTTAGCTTTCTTGTCCAAAAGGGGCCGTGTTCTGAAGCGCTTCCGATCAAATAGCCTAATCAGACCATTCGATCCAGACTGCAGCGTCAAGAATTTCGTTCCATAGCTTAAGTAGGGCAACACTTCCAAAGGCTATAAGTTGGAAAGCGCGCAATTTCGGTGTCAAATCTCAACACCACCCTTGCAACGGCTACCGCACCGAAGGTCGCGCAAGCGCTTCGGCTGGAATAGTGCAATGCTTCGACACGGTTCCTTGCGGAACACTTACCGGCCCACACCCAGAGTACAAGCCTAAACTCAG
>JBDVXS010000059.1:0-23731 GCA_039964305.1 Hyphomicrobiales bacterium | reverse complement strand
TTTATGTGGGTGCTGCGTCGACAGATTATCGCGATCACTTCCTCTTTGATGCAGGTGCTGTTGACCCCTATTTGATGACGGGGAACACCTTATCACTCGTCTCAAATCGAATTTCTTATATTTTTGACCTGCAAGGCCCAAGCTTCACGGTTGATACCGCTTGCTCTTCATCTCTTGTTGCCATGGATAGTGCGGTTGAGGCTTTGCAATCAGGGGCGATTGATACGGCAATTGTTGGTGGTGTGAACGCGCTTCTCAGTCCTTTTGCTTTTGGTGGATTTTGTGCTGCGGGTATGTTGTCACCTCAAGGGTTGTGTCGTGCGTTTGACGCAGACGGGGCAGGGTATGTTCGTGCTGAAGGTGCTGCTGCCGTGGTTTTGCAGCGGCAGGATGTCGCGTCGTCAGCTATAAAAATGCCACGCATGCGCGCTGAGATCGTTGCTGCTGGTATTAACAGTGACGGCAAAACTGTTGGCGTATCGCTGCCGTCTGAAAAAACGCAAGGCGCGTTGCTTTCAAAGCTATACAGCGAAGCGAATGTCGACCCTAATGATTTGGCTTTTGTTGAAGCGCACGGAACGGGAACCCGCGTGGGTGATCCAGCAGAAGCAACGGCCATCGGCCATCAAATTGCCCAACATCGCGATGAGCCACTTCTTATTGGTTCGGTTAAATCGAATATCGGCCATTTGGAACCTGGTGCTGGCCTTGCGGGCCTGCTTAAAGCGATTGCTTCTTTCGAAATGGGTGTTCTGCCTGCGTCGCTGCATTATGAAACGCCAAACCCAGATATTCCTTTTGAAGACCTCAATATTGTGGTCAACGCAAAGAACACACCGCTTCGCAAGTCGAAGGAACCGCTTTATGCGGGTGTCAGTACATTCGGCTTCGGTGGTACCAATGCACACGCGATTATTCGCGATGTGAAGCGAGATGAAACTGTTTTTGATGCTGAGAAAGAGGGCGGTCTGCTGACCCTGAGCGCTCATGGTGAGGTGGCGTTGCGCTCCTTGGCTGCGCGTTATGCGGCCTACCTAGAGGCAAACCCGAAAACCGACATTGACCATCTGTCTCAGAACATTGCGCGCCAACGGACTCATTTGCCTAATACGCTTGCTGTAAGAGGGGACACGTCAGCGGCCCTCAGTGAGGCTCTTTCGACATTCGCTCGTGAGGATGAGTTTAACGTCATTACAGCGAATGCTTGCCTTGCTTCTGGAAAAGCAGAGCAGGAAAATCGTGAGATTGCTTTTGTCTTTACGGGTAATGGCGCTCAGTTTGCTGGCATGGGTCGCGAGGAATATGACAATAATCCCGTGTTCCGTGCGCATTTTGATCGGATAAGTGGAATTGCAGAACCGGTCTTTGGTTGGTCTGCTTCTGAGATGCTGGTTGCAGCCGATCTTTCGGAAAATCTCGATTCAACGGCAATCGCGCAGCCGCTCTTGTTTGTTCTTCAAATGGCGATTGTTGCCTGTCTCACTGAGCTCGGTATATCGCCAAAAGTTAGCTATGGCCATTCAGTTGGTGAAGTTGCGGCGGCTACTTGTTCCGGTGGTTTGACCCTTGAGCAAGGTATCAAGGTTATTCACGCGCGTTCTCAAATGCAGGAAACAACCCGTGGCCAAGGTAAGATGGCCGTTGGCGGTTTGTCTGCGGAAGATGCTGCGCCGATTTTGGCTGATATTCGAAGCAAAGGCTTAATCCTCGAATTGGCGGCGATCAATGCGCCTAATGCAATTACTGTATCTGGTTCGCAAGAAGGCATCGAAGCTTTTGCCCGCACAATTAAAGGCAAAGGCTTGCCTGCCAAAGTGCTGGATTTGGATTATGGTTTTCACAGTCCGCTCATGGACCCGATTGAAAGCGGCATCTTAAAGAAGTTAGATGGTTTGAAGCCGTCAAAGAGTGCGCATATTTACGTCTCTACGGTAACAGGCAACGCGTTGGACGCGACAACGCTAGATGCTGATTACTGGTGGCAGAACATCCGCAAGCCTGTGTTGTTCCAAAGTGCTGCTGAAGAAGCATTTGGCCTTGGCTGTCGTATTTTCATCGAGGTTGGACCGCGTTCTTTGTTCCGTTCTAACTTGAATGAGACCTTGCGCGAAGAAGCTGAGACTATTTCAACCGTTGAAACATTAAGGCAGCCGATTAAGAAAAGCGCTATTGCTTTAGATAAGGCGCCTGACGAGGGGCGGCATATTGAGCTTGCTGCTTTATCAGCCTTTGCTGCTGGTGCAATTAGGCCCAAAGCTGCCAATAGCAATATTCCTCATTTGGAATTGCCTATGTATCCATGGCAGAAGAAGAACTTCCGAGCGCCAGATACCACTGAATCTCTTTCTAGAAGTCGCGACTTTGCGAACTATCATTGTCTGCTTGGTTTCTCACCGCACATTGGTGCCCGCTATTGGCGGAACCAAATTGATGGTCATAACATTCCGATGTATCAAGACCATAAGGTCGACGGCAAAATCATTGTACCTGGTGCTGGTTACGTAGAAATGATGCTTGCGGCTGCGTCTTCTTATCTCGAGACGGACCACATCGAAATTCGCGATATGGATATCGTGCGCGCATTGGAGCTTTCCGATGATCAGCTGATGGATACCCACACGGAAATATCTCCGGATAGTTCAAGTGTTTTGATTTATTCCCGTTCTCGTCTTTCGGATGAAGAATGGACGCTGAACGCCAGCGCGCGTATTGCAAAAATTCCGAGTGAAGAACTCGAAGTCGAAGAAGTTGCGCCCGCTCCAAGCGGCACCGTCTTAGCACAAGCAGAGACGCTCTACCCGTTGGCAAAATCGTTTGGGCTAGATTATGGGCCAGCTTTTAGTCGCGCAGAATCCGTTTATTATGAAGCTGACGAAGCAATTTCAGTCGCCTTTGCCCCTGCTAATGAAGATGACGAGTTGGGGCTTTATGGATCAAAGCTATTGCTTAATCCGACTGATTTGGATGTCGCATTTCATGGGCTCGTGGCGCTTTACCAAGAGCTCGAAGACAAAGAGATAAAGCGCGGTTATATCCCGATCAGATTTGGCCGTTTGCGTGTGTTTAAGGCGTTTGAACGTGCTGCGTTTGCTCGTATTTCAGTCAATAGCTTCACATCACGCAGTATCGCTGCGGATTTCAAGCTTTATAACAGCGATGGCGTTCTGATCGCGGCATTATATGATGCGCGATTTAGAGCCGCATCATTGGTTAAACGTCAAAAACTCTCGCAATACACCTATCATTTCACGGAACGTCGTCATCCTCACCCAACAGATTTGGATGCGCAACACGGACCCAAAACACCGCTGGCGGCGATCAAGCCATTAGGCGATAATTTTTTGGATGGTGATTGGGCTGGAAGTGAACCAAGACTGTTGCTGGATGCAGCGGCGCAACGCATTGCATTTGGTGCGGCGTCTTCCCTCGCTGAGGATGGAAAGCTGTCGTTTAAATCATTGTTGGAGCGTGGAAAGCTTAATCCTGATGATGAGACAAGGTTGTCGGCCTTTTTAACGGTTCTGGAAAACGCTGGTTTTGCTGAATCTGGAGCGGAAGCAGGGCAATGGCAACTTTCCGAGCATGTCGACCTTCCAGACGCGAACATTATTTTGAGTACGGTTATGCGTTCTTACCCTGATTGGGCGGCGGAATGCGTTATGCTTTCTCACGTTGCTAATCATATAGAACGCGATGGCGTTGCTGATATTGAGGGATCGTCTGCCTTTGAGGCTGCGACGCTTGAGCAGTATTATTCGTCTAGTCCAGAAATGCTGGATCATATCGACGCGGTTTCAGCGCTCGTAATGGAAGCAATCAAACTTCGTCCAGCCAGCCAACCTGTTCGGATATTGGAAATTGGCAATAACTCAGGCGGTCTATCACGTCGATTGTTGTCTTTGTTGGACGGCGTAAAATGGAATTTGGTTTGTGTCGGCTCTAACCGTCGTGCAAATGGTCTGCTTTCACTGACAACAACTGACCTTGCTCAAGTTGAGGTGATGGATACAGATGAGTTCCTTGCTGAATACGATGATATGGCGCCGTTTGATCTTGTTGTATCTGCAAATGGATTGAGCATTGAGCCGGATTTAGAGCAATTGTTACGGGCGGCATGCCGGAAAACAAGTGCGGCTGGTCGCTTCATCGTATCAGAATCAACACCTTCAACACTCAGCGAGGTTTTATTCTCGTATGAAGAGGGTTGGTTTGTTAGAACGGTCAATTCTGAGTTTCCCCTTTCAAGACAACGAAACGCGGAAGAATGGACACATTTCTTGTCTGGATGTGGGTTTGCTGGCTTCACGGTCTATTCACCAGACGACGAAAGTTTGCCTGCAATTATTATTGAAGCAAATGTATCCGATCGCGCAGATGCCAGCGATAATCTTGTTGTCTTTAACATCGGCACCGAGAAAGACGATGACGAGGCTCCTAAGGCTTTTGTAAACATCGTGTTTGGTTCGAAATCATTGGAAGATGACACCCATGATTTGTTGGCAAGTACGGAAGGCGGGCAGTATTTTGCTGTTGACGATGAACAACGCTTAATTGCCGATGATTTGGTCGAAGCCATCAAAAGTACGAACGATGCGGTTCGGGTTGTCGATTTAAGCGGATTTTCAAGTGTCGTTGGATCAAAGGATCCACAGTCAGAGCTTGAAGCGCATGTGGTTCGTTTGAATGATCTTTTGAAACGATGTTCAGACCATATTGATGAAGTTGTTGTTGTCGCACCCGGTGGCATGCGTGGACTTTATGACTTGGGCGCAACTAACCCTGTTCAAACGGGTGTGTGGACCTATACACGAACAGTCCGTAACGAATATCCAGATGTTTCAATCAAAACTGTCGATATTGACGAAGCGCTTGAAACAGATGAGTTTTTCAAATTGCTGACGCGTCATGTTGTGGATGGCGCTTTGTGGTCTGAGGCAATTCTTTCCCAAGAGTATTGCTTGGAACTGATTGCTCAAACGGGCTTCCCAACGACAGAGCAGTCAGATGACGCCGTTGATACATCAAAATCGTTGAGCACATTGGCCTTTGAAGATTTGTCAGGCGTTGATGAATTGGATTGGGTTTTGGCTGATAAGTCAGAGCCATCAACAGGTGAAGTGCAGGTCGAAGTTTCTGCAACAGGTTTGAACTTCCGCGATGTTATGTGGACACTTGGTATTTTGCCTGATGAAGCTTTAGAAGACGGCTTTGCGGGGGCAACACTTGGTTTTGAATGTGCAGGCCGTATTAGTGCTGTGGGTGAAGGCGTTGCTGACTTCAAAGTTGGCGATCCTGTTATTGCTCTTGGGCCTGCGTGCTTCTCTTCGCATGTGACTTTTGACGCTTTAAGCGTTGTGCCTTTGCCAGAAGGGATTGATCCGGTTGCGGCTGCGTCCATTCCAGTGGCCTTTTTGACGGCTTACTACGCCCTCCATGATCTTGCCCGTTTGGAAGAAGATGAATGGGTGTTAATTCAGGGTGGCGCAGGCGGCGTTGGTTTGGCAGCTATTCAAATTGCACAATGGCGCGGCGCTAACATTATCGCGACAGCTGGCACTGACGAGAAACGCGACCTATTGCGAACACTCGGCGTTGAGCATGTTTTTGATAGCCGTTCACTCGATTTCGTTGATCAGGTAATGGCTTTGACAGGCGATGGTATCGATTGTGTCTTGAACTCTCTGTTTGGCGAGGCGATGGAGCGCGGTATCGAGCTGCTGAAACCGTTTGGCCGCTTCTTAGAGCTAGGAAAGCGCGATTATTACGGGAACACCAAAATTGGCTTGCGCCCGTTCCGCCGCAATATTAGCTATTTTGGCATTGATGCCGACCAGCTTCTTGCGCAAAAGCCGAAGATTGCAAAGCGCCTTTTTGCGGAATTAATGGGTCTGTTTGACGAAGATGTTTTCGCTCCATTGCCGCATAGACGTTTTGAAGGGCACGAAATTATCGATGCGTTCCGTTTGATGCAAAAATCGGGGCATATTGGCAAAATTGTTGTCAAACCTGTCCCGCCTAGTGAGTTGGATGCAAAACCAGAAGCACGGGATGTGGCCCTTTCAGATGACGGCCATTATGTCATTATCGGCGGCTTGGGTGGTTTTGGCCTAGAGGTTGCTCGTTGGCTTGCAAATCACGGCGCCCGCCATATTTCGCTCATGGGCAGAAGTGGCACAGTTGATGAAGAGCAAGCGGCAATCATCGCTAATTTTGCAGAGCAAGGCGTTGCGGTTCAACCTATTGCCTGTGATGCGGCAGATGTTGCTGCTCTTTCTAAAACCCTTGATGATTTGCGGTCTGAACGCCCAATTAAAGGTATCATCCATGCTGCAATGGTGCTGCGCGATGGCTTAATTGCCAATATGAGCGAAGCAGATGTTGCAGATGTTTTGACACCAAAAGTGCGCGGCGCTTTCAATATCGACCATCTCACACGAAATGATCCACTGGATATATTCGTGCTGTTTTCATCTATCACCACCTTTATTGGTAACCCTGGGCAAGCAAACTACGTAGCAGCTAATGGCTATCTAGAAGGTCTTGCTCGCCAGCGTCGCAAAGAGGGACTGCCTGCTTTGGCTGTTGGATGGGGCGCGATCAGTGATGTTGGGTATCTGGCACGAAATGAAGATGTCAAAGACGCAATTTCAACGCGCACAGGGACACAGCAATTTACAGCGGAACAGGCGCTAAATGCCCTTACCCGTTTGATTTCTATAGATAATGGACTGATGAACAGCGCTGTATTGAGTGTTGCTCCGATGGATTGGGAAATTGCGAAGGGTGGCTTGGAAATTCTCGACACCCCTAGCTATGTAACCATGAAGCGTCGTGCCAGCCTCTCGTCTCAGGGCTCTGGCGAGAGCTTTGATTTGGCCGCTTTGATCGAGGGTAAAACGATGCCAGAGGCCCGCGCTGTGGTGTCTGGCTTACTTGCCAAAGAGGTCAGTGCAGTGCTAAGGGCACCTGTAGATGACATTAACGTTAAGCGACCATTGACAGATTTAGGAATGGATTCATTAATGGGTGTTGAGTTGAGAATGAGTGCTCAGCAAAAATTAGGCGTAGACATCCCATTGGCATCTATTGCTAATGGTGTCTCAATAGATGATATTTCGACGAAGATTATTGAGAAATTAATTGGAAAACAGGATATAAACCTGAATGAAGTAAGCGAGTTAGCTTCCATATATTTGGAAGAGGGGACTTACGAGCAGGAAATTAGTTCCTTTGATAAATTATCAAGCGACGAAGAGTAAAGGATGATTGTTTCGTGACGGATAAGAAATTACGTAGTGGAATGTCAGCTGACTTGAAAAATCAGCTGGTCGCACGGATGAAGAAAAATGCATCTGTTACCCCAAGGGCCGTTGCTGCACCCGTTCGTGATCGTGTCCCGCATTTCGATCCCACTTTGACCGACTTTTCTAAACATCCCGACTACGAGCAAATACAATTGCAAACAATGTTTGCTGACCATGCGCAAATGCGTTCTCCTTATTTTCGTGATCACAGCAGCAGAGCGGGTGCTGTTTCCGAAATTGATGAACGTGCCGTCGTTAATTTTGGCTCATATGACTACTTAGGCCTCAATCATGTTGAAAGCGTCGGTAAAGCCGCTCAAAACGCGATTGATACTTTTGGTACCAGTGTTTCCGCCAGCCGGGTTGTTGCAGGCGAGCGTGGGTTTCATCGTGTCCTTGAGAAACAGCTTGCTGAAGTTTACGAGACCGAGGATGCGATTGTTTACGTTAGTGGTCATGCGACCAACGTGAGCACGATTGCTGCGCTTTTAGGGCCTGATGACCTGATTTTGCATGATGCTTGGGCCCATAATAGCGTTAAAGAGGGCGCGAAGCTCTCGGGCGCGACTATCCGCAATTTTGCTCATAATGACCCAGAAGCTCTCGAAACTATCTTGAAAGGCTCACGCCACCAATATTCACGGGTTTTGATTGTCATTGAAGGCCTTTATTCAATGGATGGCGATACACCAGAGCTTGCCAAATTCATTGAAGTGAAAAAACGCTACCAAGCGTGGCTCATGGTTGATGAGGCGCACAGCTTAGGTGTTCTTGGCGAGACCGGTCGCGGGATTGCTGAAGAGCAAAACATTCCTTTCGGGGACATTGATATTTGGATGGGCACCATGAGCAAGACGCTTGCGTCATGCGGTGGATATATCGCGGGTTGTCGCCAGCTGATTAAATTGTTGAAGTTTAAGGCACCAGGTTTCGTTTATTCTGTTGGTCTGTCTGCCCCTGCTGCCGCTGCCGCAATGGAATCGTTAGCGGTTATGAAAGCAGAGCCGCAACGGGTTAAGAAACTCCGTGATATTAGTGATTTTGCCTTTAAAGCAGCGAAAGAAGCTGGAATTGATACAGGCGTTAGTGAAGGCTACGCTGTGATTCCGATTATGATCCGTGATGCAATCAAAGCGGTTGTTGTCGGTGAAGCTATGCTCGAGCGCGGCTTTAATATGCTGCCAATCATCTATCCTGCCGTTCCAATGAAAGAATCTCGACTAAGATTGTTCATTACGGCTGATCACACTGAAGAGCAAATTAAAGGCGCTATTGATGGGCTTAAAGCAGAAATCGCAAAGGTTTCTGGCGGTACCAAAAAAGTTGACGCTTCTTAGATTTTAAGTGTTTTGAGGTCGGTATACGACCCCTTCTATTTTGTAAAGTTATTTACAATCGTACAAATGTGATTTGTGCGAACAAAACAACTGAACACGAATACCCCATAAGTCGCCGAAATTATTAGTGTTTTCTGCGCATCCACTCTGTAGGCTCCATTTAAACTCGCCGTGATGAGGTAAGAAACGCAAAGTCGTACAAACCTTTCTCATGGCTTGTAAATTTGTTTACACATCCAGAGAATGGAAGGATGCCTTATGAGCTACACAAGTGAAATAGATGCCGCCCAAACTATAATTTCTTCAAACGGTGCACCTTGGAGTGCCATCACGGCGGAAAATGTTGCGCGTATGCGTTTGCAAAACCGTTTTAAGACAGGCTTGGACATTGCCCGTTACACGGCTGACATTATGCGCCGCGATATGGATGCTTATGATGCCGACCCATCAAAATACACACAGTCTCTTGGTTGCTGGCATGGGTTCATTGGTCAGCAGAAGATGATTTCAATAAAGAAGCATTTTGAAACGACGGATCGTTCATATCTCTATCTATCAGGTTGGATGATTGCAGCGCTTCGTTCAGAATTTGGACCGCTCCCTGACCAATCAATGCACGAGAAAACATCGGTTCCTGCTTTGATTGAAGAGCTTTATACGTTCCTTCGTCAAGCAGATGCCCGCGAACTTGGCGGCATGTTCCGTGATTTAGACAAAGCGCGTGCAGCAGGTGATGCCGCAAAAACAGCTGAACTGACCCAGCAAGTTGACAATCATCAAACGCATGTTGTGCCAATTATCGCAGATATTGATGCAGGCTTCGGTAATGCAGAAGCGACCTACCTTCTTGCTAAAAAGCTTATCGAAGCAGGTGCTTGCTGCCTACAAATCGAAAACCAAGTGTCAGACGAAAAGCAGTGTGGCCACCAAGATGGTAAAGTGACCGTGCCGCACGAAGATTTCCTCGGCAAGATGCGCGCTATCCGTTACGCCTTCTTAGAGCTTGGCGTTGATAACGGTATCATCGTGACCCGTACCGATTCACTCGGTGCTGGTTTGACGAAGCAAATTGCTGTTTCTCACGAGCCAGGCGACTTGGGTGATCAGTACAATTCATTCCTTGATTGCGAAGAAATTACGCCAGAAAATATGAAGAACGGTGACGTTGTTTTAAACCGCGATGGAAAATTGTTGCGGCCTAAACGTCTTCCATCAAACCTCTTCCAGTTCCGCGAAGGAACAGGCGAAGCGCGTTGTGTGCTTGATAGTATTACGTCGCTTCAAAACGGTGCTGATTTGCTTTGGATCGAAACGGAGAAACCACACATCGGTCAGATCAAAGGCATGGTGGATGCGGTTCGTGAAGTCATCCCGAATGCGAAGTTGGTTTACAACAATTCACCAAGCTTCAACTGGACCATCAACTTCCGCCAGCAGGTGTTTGATGCATGGGTAGAAGAAGGCAAAGACGTATCCGCTTATGATCGGGCGCGTTTGATGGCTGTTGAATATGATGACACAGAGCTTTCAAAAGAAGCAGATGAGCGCATTCGCACTTTCCAAGCCGATTCATCGCGTGAAGCTGGCATCTTCCACCACCTCATCACATTGCCGACCTATCACACAGCAGCGCTTTCAACGGACAATCTTGCAAAAGAGTACTTCGGTGACCAAGGCATGCTGGGTTATGTGGCTGGCGTTCAACGTAAGGAAATCCGCGAAGGTATTGCCTGCGTTAAACACCAAAACATGGCGGGTTCTGACATGGGCGATGACCATAAAGAATACTTCTCTGGTGATGCAGCACTTAAAGCTGCTGGTGAAGACAATACGATGAATCAGTTCGCTGCGGCCTAACGGCCTTGCAGGGGAACCAATTTGCTGGGGCCTAACGGTCCCGCGAACTAACCTATCCGCCGTGGCTTACGAGCCACGCGGAACACGATTTCGCAGCGGCGAAACGTAGATTCTCCAATCTACCAACTATAAGAGGTGGGCTTCGGTTCGCCTCTTTTTTGTTACTATGCCTAAAACGCAATAAGGAATTACGATGACTATTAAAGACCGGGTTGCTCAGTTTTGTGAGACTTACAGCTTGGACGTGCCAATAATGATGGCACCGATGGCAGGCGCTTGCCCTGTTGAACTGGCGGCGGCTGTTGCCAGAGGCGGCGGCATGGGGGCATGTGGTGCTTTGCTGATGGAGCCGAACGCGATCATAAAATGGGCAAGTGAACTGCGATCTAAAACCAATGGCTCGTTTCAAATGAACCTATGGATTCCAGACCCTGCGCCAAACCGAGATTTACAAGCAGAAGCAGAGGTCCGTGCCTTCTTGAGGCAATGGGGGCCGGAAGTGCCTGAAGAGGCAGCTAATGTGCCTATGCCCGATTTTGAGGCTCAGTGCGACGCTTTATTGGCGGCAGGGCCAACCGTGGTTTCTTCAATCATGGGGCTATATCCGCCTGCGTTCGTTGAGAAGATGAAAGAGCGAGGTATTCGCTGGTTTGCTACTGTGACCACCGTTGAAGAGGCAATCGCTGCGCAAGCAGCAGGAGCTGATGTTATCGTTGCGCAAGGTTTTGAAGCGGGCGGGCATCGCGGCGCTTTTCATGCGGAAGATGCCGTTCACAAAGCGGTTGGTTTGTTTTCGCTTCTGCCAGCCGTGGTTGATAATGTTAGTGTTCCTGTGGTCGCAACAGGCGGCATTGCGGATGGACGCGGCATTGCGGCAGCTTTAACCTTAGGTGCCTCTGCCGTTCAAATGGGGACTGGGTTTTTGTTGACGCCTGAAGCTGCCTTAAACAGCCAATGGGCGGATGGGCTACAGAATGCCAAGCCAGAAGATACGTGCGTCACTCGTGCCTTCTCTGGAAGGGCAGGGCGCAGTTTAGCAAGCGATTACGTGGTGGCAATGAATGATGCATCAGCCCCTTTGCCAGCCCCTTATCCAATTCAGCGCAATCTAACGTCTGCCATGCGGAAAGAGGCAGCAGATGAAAATGATGTAAATAGGTTGCAAACTTGGGCCGGCCAATCTGCAGGTCTTGCTTGTGTTGAACCAGCAAGCTATTTAGCCCGCCGCTTATGGCGTGATGCTCAACACTTAATTGCGTGACTTTGCCCTTGTCTCTTTGAGCGAATCTGCAAGGCTTGTTGACACGTGATTTAGATAGCTATGCGAGGATTTATGCGGATTTTTGGTGGTCTATTGGTGACAGCCTGTTTGATGGGGCCTGTTCAAGCGCTAGAATTTCAAAACGCTTGTAAAGCTGGCAAAGAGATTGTCATCGGTGCTGTTGGTGATTTCCTACTTCATGCTGCAATGCAGGATAAGGCCTATAAAAGTTCTGGTGGCTATAAGGCGCTGTGGCCGGATGTTATCCCCTTCATGAAAGCGCCTGCCGTTATGTATGGCAATCTAGAAAGCCCAACGGCAAAAGGTGTTGCAATTGGTGGCAAGAAAGCCCGCGACCCAGGCCGCAAGTTCGACCGTAAGGTCTATACAGGCTTTCCCAAATTCAATGCCCATCCAACGGTCTTAAAAGACATGAAGGCAAGCGGTGTCGATATTGTTTCAACGGCCAACAATCATTCTATGGATCGTGGACCGCTTGGGGTTGAACGGACCATTGATGCGTTGAAAGACGCGAAGCTTGCTTATACGGGCACAAGAAAGAAGACGGGGCAGGCGTTTCATACCATCACAACCAGTGGTGGATTTAAGATTGCTTGGATTTCTTGTACCCGCGACACAAATGGCCTGCCAGACCCGAAGGGGCAGGTTAATCGTTGTTATGGCAATGGCGTATCAAGCACTATTCGAGCGCTTAAAGGCAGTACGGATGCCGTCATTGTGACGCCGCATTGGGGGCAGGAATACAGCCTCTCGACGAATGGCAAGCAGCGCTCTTTTGCGCGACGCTGGCTTGATGACGGGGCGACAGCGGTGTTGGGGGCACACCCCCATGTGCCGCAACCTTGGGAGAAATATAATACCAAGGATGGTCGCGAAGGTTTCATTATTTATTCGCTTGGTAATTTCATTGCAGCACAAAGCGCAATTGAAAAGAAAACCAGCATGTTGCTCTATCTCGGCCTTTCAAAGGCTGGTGGCAAAACATGGGTAAATGGCGTGCGCTATCTTCCCCTTTATATGCAGCACTTCCCGCACAAGGTTGTGCCGACGGGTTATCCAGGGCAACGCCCAAAGGGGCATGATGCCTCATTGGCTATCTTATCTAAGATGTATGGCTTGGAGCGCATGGTGAGGTCTGGTCAGCGTATTGATACAAATTTTGAATGCTAAGAACTCTCAATCAAAATTATGAAAATAAAAAACCCGGCTCAAGGCCGGGTTTTTAAATTCTAGAGGTAAAATCTGATTATGATTTTACGATCAACCGTGCGCCAACTTTTGCGCGGTCATAGAGGTCGGCAATGTCTTGGTTCCACAAACGGATACAACCGCTTGAGAGTGACTTACCAATACTCTTTGGATTGTTGGTTCCGTGAATACGATACAATGTATCACGACCACCACGGTAGATGTAGAGCGCGCGCGCACCAAGTGGGTTCGTCAAGCTTGGCGGCATGCCTTTCGCCCATTTGCGAAGGTGAGGCTCACGACGGATCATCGCTGATGGCGGTGTCCATGTTGGCCATTGGCGCTTGAAGCCAACTTTAGCTGAACCGGACCATGCAAAGCCAGCACGGCCAACGCCAACGCCGTAGCGGATGGCTTTGTTGTTGCCTTCAATGAAGTACAAGAAGTGATTTTTTGGTTCTACTACGATTGTACCTGGACGGTGCTTCGATTTGTAGTCCACACGCTGGCGAAGAAACTTAGGGTCAACGCCATCAAGGTCAATCGCTGGAAGCGGGAAGCGTTCGCTCGGTTTCGCGCTATATGCCAAAGCATGGTAACGGCGAGAGCCGAAAGTTGCTGGACCTGACGCAACTGTTGTCGTTTGGCAACCAGCAAGGGCTGCTACAGAAGCGAGACTACCACCAGCGAAAACGCGGCGGGAGATTTTTGTATTTTTGTCTTTAGACTCGTGCATTGTCATATCAATCCATCTATTTCGAAATGATGTTTCGGCCCAGTGACCACCCAATTAGATTCCAGCAGACAATTGCGCTTTATGGTAAACAAATCGTCTACAAAACGGACGACTGTGAAACACTTTAATAACTTCACAGTGTAATTTCTGTCCAAAAACCTGTTTTAACGAGACAATTCCTACGATTTTAGCCGTGTTTAGACAATCGCTGCTTTAACGAACTTTGTTGTTGTTTGTTGTGTGTTGCTTAATTGTCGCAATGCAATTTGCAGCTTTGGGGCCTGCCTTTTGTAGTCAACAAGCTAGCATCGCATGTATTTGATGCGTTTTATTTTTGTGTGTGAGTAATGGTCGCGCAGCAATCAACTAGTTTTCAGCAAATTAAATGTGTGCAATAATTTAGGTGTTGAGGCTGAAACTTTTTAAAAACAGAGGCTTAGGGGAGAAAATTTTGTCCCCATGTTTGTAACAAAAGTACACGCTTATTCACAATAAATCCCCGTTTTAGTGGCGTGTCCGGGCATTTGTTAACGAATAGTTAAATTTCTTTTTCCAAGGCCTTTTTCTTCTAAGAAAGCTACGATAGACTTTCTTCATGGAATTAGTCTCGATAGATACGCATAGAGCGAAAATACAAGAAGCCTCCGAAGTGGCGCAGGTTCATCTCGAATCATGGCGCGCTGCTTATAGAGGGGTGATTCCCCATACTCAGCTAGAGCAAATGATCGCGCGGCGCGGTGATTCGTGGTGGAGCCGAGCCATTTCGCGCGGGACCCATGTTCTTGTGATCGAATTTAATGGCGTCATTGCAGGCTATGCGACTGTTGGGATTAACCGTGCTCGCACGCTTCCTTATGAAGGCGAAATTTACGAACTTTATATGCGCCCAGAATATCAGGGTATTGGTCTAGGCAAACAGCTTTTCCAAAATGCGCGTCGTGCGCTTTCAGAATATGGTTTGAAGAACAACGTCCTTTGGGTGCTTGCTGAAAACCAAAGTGCTTGTGAGTTTTATGAAGGAATGGGCGGTGTGCTTGTTGCGCGCTCGACCGAGACTTTTGGTGACAAGACACTAAAAAAGCTGGCCTACGCTTGGGGCGTATAGACCAGCTTTATTCTTAATCACATTATTGCGTCGTTCAGTTTAGGGCTTGTGCCTAAACTGGTGCAACCTTGGCTTTTGCCGCACGTTTGCGCTCATGTGGGTCTAGATAGGCTTTACGCAGGCGAATAGATTGCGGTGTCACCTCAACCAACTCATCATCTGAGATGTATGAAAGCGCCCGCTCCAATGTCATCTTCATTGGCGTTGTAAGCTTCACAGCCTCATCCTTACCGGAAGAACGCACATTAGAAAGCTGCTTGCCTTTAAGCACGTTCACTTCCAAATCATTGCCGCGCGTGTGCTCACCAATAATCATGCCTTCATAAACAGGGACACCAGTGCCAATCATCATCGGGCCGCGATCTTCAAGATTGAAGAGAGCGTAAGGGACAGACGTACCCTGAGCGTTTGAAATCAAAACGCCAGTTTTGCGCATTTCAATATCGCCGCGATAAGGGGCGAATTCATGGAAAACACGGTTGAAGATGGCAGTGCCACGTGTGTCTGAGAGTAGTTCTGGCTGATACCCAATAAGACCGCGCGTTGGTGCGTGGAACACAAGGCGAGTACGGCCAACACCAGATGGCTTCATTTCAACCAAATCGGCGCGACGTTCTTGTAGCTTTTGTACAACGGCACCAGAGTGCTCTTCATCAACGTCAATGATCACTTCTTCGATTGGTTCAATCAGTGTGCCACTTTCATCGCGTTGTAGAAGGACACGCGGGCGACCAACAGTCAGCTCAAACCCTTCACGACGCATTGTCTCAATCAAAATTGCGAGCAGCAATTCACCACGACCAGCAACTTCAAAGGAATCATTGTCGACACCTTCAGAGATTTTAATCGCAACATTGCCTTCAGCTTCTTTGTGAAGGCGTTCCCGGATCACACGGCTTTGGACTTTATCGCCTTCTTTACCCGCGAGCGGGCCGTCATTAATGCGGAAGGTCATAGAAAGGGTTGGTGGATCGATTGGCTGCGCTTCAATCGGTGTATCAACAGAGGCGTCACACAAGGTATCTGCAACCGTTGCTTTGGTCAGGCCTGCGATGGACACAATATCACCTGCAACGCCACCCTCTGCGTCTGGTTCGCGGGATAGGCCACGGAAAGAAAGCACCTGTGTTACGCGCCCCGTTTCAACGACTTTACCGTCGCGGTCGAGCGCTTTGATTGCTTGGTTTGGCTTAACTGAGCCAGACACGATACGACCCGTCAAAATTCGGCCAAGGAAGTTATTGGCTTCAATGGTTGTTGCCAACATGCGGAAGGCACCGTCTTCTGTAACCGGCTCTGGCACGTGTTCAACAATTTTATCAAGCAATGGTCCAACAGTGTCTTGTGGGCCATCTGGTTCTGCAGCCATCCAACCGTTTTTCGCTGAACCGTAAAGCACGTGAAAATCGAGTTGCTCTTCGTTGGCATCAAGATTGGCAAAAAGGTCGAAAACTTCGTCAAGCACTTCGTCAGGACGGCCATCTGGTTTGTCGATTTTGTTGATGACAACAATTGGACGAAGGCCGAGCTTTAGGGCTTTTGCCAAAACGAACTTAGTTTGTGGCATTGGACCTTCAGCGGCATCAACCAGCAGCACCACACCATCTACCATGTGTAGAATACGTTCTACTTCGCCACCAAAGTCAGCGTGACCTGGTGTATCCACGATGTTGATGCGCGTGTCTTGCCATTGCACGGATGTAACTTTGGCAAGAATTGTAATGCCACGCTCGCGCTCCAGGTCGTTTGAGTCCATGGCGCGTTCTTCAACACGCTCATTTTCACGATAAACACCGGACTGTTTGAGGAGGACGTCGATTAGCGTGGTTTTACCATGGTCAACGTGCGCGATGATCGCGATGTTTCTAAGATCCATTTTAACTATACCTTGGGAGGAGATGACACCTGAACCAGATTTAATTGATGGCAGGCTATATAATGTTGCCTGCCCATATCACGGAGACAAAGGTGCGGCAAGTGCTGAGTTTTATTGAGGTTACTCTGCAGCGATTGATTTAAGGCTGTGATTGTCTGCTTCGCTTAGCAATTGGTTCATCCGATCATCAAATTCACGTTCGGTTGTTTGCCATAAGAATGCAAAAGACTGGAAGCCCTCATCAGAGACTTTGTCTCTATCCAGCGCCTCGACGGCGCGTTGAAGAGCTTCTTTTAAAAGCACCTTGCATGCGTTTAACTCTTCTATGGATGCTGCAGACGAGATTGTTTGGCTTAGTTGCAGTATTTCATGGTTGAAACGGTCTGCTCGGTTTTTCTGTGTCGCTGAGAAACGGGAATTTAATGCGAACAAACTTGATGACAGCATAGCAATCACTGTTACGACCAACGCGAGCGGCTCGGCGTTTTCAACAATGAAACTTGGTTCATTACGCGTGTAGTAACGGTCTGCGCCTTCGTGGAGTGGCATGCCAATGCCGTTTTCCAAAGACGGTTGAGTAATTCGGTTTGCAAGAGGGAATCGGATTGATAAATCAAAGCGATTCTCGAATAAGACGCGTGTTAGTTCTGCGATATGTTCTGGATCAGCGCTTGAATCTGCCACAAGGAAGCGAAGTACAGCTCCCGTTTTCAGCCGGCGGCTTGGTAGTGGTGGTGATCCGTCAAAGGTGCCTTTTTCAATATGGAATGGTTGAATATAAGGCCGTTTAACGCCCATCGCGGGTGCTTGATCAATTGGAAGCATCCGCAAATCGGGCGCGTTTTCTCGAAGCTCAAATTCCTCGATTAGTTTCAAGGTGGCCTTGTTGCGCGTGGTTCCCACGAAGAAGAGGGCGTCTACTTTGTGGTCTAGGAGAGCTTTGAGGGCATCCATCTCGCTCATGGATTCCCACTTAACATTTTGCACAAACAAGTCGTAATGATCGCCAAGGGTCCAGAAATATTCGAGTTCTGATGTGCCATGAGGCGGCAAGGCTAGTCGCTTACCATCAAGGTCTTTAATGCGGTAAATGCCTGTATCTGTCCGTGTGATAAGTTGGAATACTTCTTCATAAAGTGTTGCAACGAGAGATGTTTTTGGAATTGGCGGGGTATTGGAAAGAACCGTTGTGAGATGAACGCCTTTTTTGAGGTGCGTCACTTCGCCTTGCACAAGCGGGGGTGATGAAATGACATTCAGGCGCATTTTCTCAGAATTGCGTTCAACAACTTCCGAAATCTCTTTCATCAAGAAATAGGTTTCACCATCGCGAGGGCCAGCATCAATAGTGAGGGTGCCAACTTTTTGGTCTTCTAAATAGAAGTATAACAACCCAAGTCCCGCAATAACCACGGCAGCAACAAATAATATTAAAGCTTTATAAGAGATCGCCAACGCCCAAATTCCCAGTCATGCGATTTTCTAAATCGACATCGTTCCTCACGCAAAGTAAGGCAGTTTTTCATGTTGCACAATGGCAGGTGCGGAATAACCCGTTAGATGCCATCCACAATCTAGTCTCAAGCCAAAAATGGAGGTTTACGTATGGTTCTTGCGCAAGAAAATATAGGTGCCAGAGGTTGGCTTTAGAATTTAGGCCAACCTCTTTATTTGATGGTGGGTATTAGCGCTCGCCCCAAGCGTGCAGGCTTTCCCATGTTCTTTTGCATAGGCGATAATGCTCTATGGCGACCATGCCATTGACGGCCAGTGATAGGGCCATGCCGTTATGGGTAAATTGGAAGCCACATTTTTCAAGCACGCGTTTTGATTGGTGATTGCTGGTGCGGGCCGTTGCGACGACGGAGGTAATTTCCTCATTGCGAAAAGCGTGATCGATGATGGCTTGCGTTGCTTCGGCGGCAATGCCGCTGCCCCAAAACGGTTCGCCAAGCCAATAACCGACGATCACACGCTGTTCGTCCATTTCATCGGGGCGGTATCCGCAGCCGCCAAGGAACTTATCCTCAAAACGGTCGGTAATGGCAAAGGTCTGTTTTTTAATAGATGGCTGCGCCAAAACGTCTGCCCAATGGGCGGCATCTGTATGAGTATAGGGATGGGGCATCTGCCCAAGGTTTTTGGCGACATTTGCATTGTTTGCATAGTTTACGATGGCGTCGAAATCGCGTTTATGAGGCGCGCGCAACGTCAGCCGCTTCGTGCTGAGCACGATAGGTTCAATCGTCACTACTTTATTCTTAGATGTCGGGGCTGAAGCAGTGTCGACCACCCCGCCCTGACTTATTTCGCCTGGTTGCCGCAGTTCTGGTGAGAGGCCTTGCTCATTATATTCTTGTATTTCAACCATCGTGATCTCCATTGGTTTGGAAAAGAAAAAGGGGAGAGTGGCGGTGGCCTCTCTCCCCTTTGGATCACAATGTGACTTTATCTCCGGGGGTTAAGACCACCGGAAATTTTGTTTCATCCGGTGTTTACTCTGCTGCTTCCATAAGCGGGGCCACAGAAATATACGTGCGACCGTTCGCCTTGTTTTGGAAGACGACGTTGCCGGTTTCTTTAGCAAAAATTGTGTGGTCTTTGCCCATGCCGACATTGTCGCCTGGATGCCACTTCGTGCCGCGTTGACGCGCAATGATGTTGCCTGGAATGACGAGCTCGCCACCAAACTTTTTAATGCCAAGACGACGACCTGCTGAGTCGCGACCGTTACGGGATGAACCGCCTGCTTTTTTATGAGCCATTTATCAGTCTCCTACTTAGCTGACTTTGCAAGCTCTGCAGCTTGGTCTAGCCAATTGTCACGTTCGATGCGGCCTTTGAATGAAAGAGCATCGTCTACTTTTGCAATATCGTCAGCAGTGAATGCTGCGACTTGCGCGAATTTTGTAATGCCGAGGCCGTGAAGCTTCTTCTCAAGCACTGGACCAACACCTGAGATTTGTTTCAGATCGTCAGGCTCACCTTCAGCAGCTGCAAACAATGCACCGGCTGCAACGGCACCCGCTGCTGCGGCAGCTTTAGGCGCTGCTTTTTTAGCGGCTGGTTTTTCAGCTGGTTTAGCATCCGCTTTCTTTGGTGCAGCTTTCTTAGCCGCTTTTGGCTTAGCGCCACCAACGAGGATGTCTGTGATTTTCACAGATGTAAAATACTGGCGATGTCCGTTCTTGCGGCGTGAGTTTTGGCGACGGCGCTTTTTGAAGATAATGATCTTGCGACCACGACCTTGATCCACCACTTCACCAACAACTGTTGCGCCTTCAACGAAAGGAGCGCCAACGGTTACACCGTCGTCACCACCTACCATGAGGACATTTTCGAAAGAAACGGTATCACCCGCTTCACCTTCAAGGCGTTCAATCTTTACCACGTCGTCAGCAGCAACTTTGTACTGCTTACCACCGGTTTTCATGACTGCGAACATGTTATTTTCCTTTATGTTCTGATCCCAATTCTATGCAGCGAAGCCGCTGAATGATTGGCTTTTTGTTCAGTCTAAGTCTACGGTTATCGTTTGCTCCAGCCCTTTATTAAGGTGCCAAATCCAAACACGAAAAAAGCGGGATAGATTTCTCCGATCCCGACATGAGAGGTTGAATACTCTTTTTGTGGGGGATTTGCAAGGGGATTGAGTGGTTTAAGAGGGTATTTGCAGCGCAGTCAAAAACGAGCATTTGTAAATGCATCGCTTCAAGAGGCTTTCGTTTATAAATGATGGATTACATCAATCAGGCAAGAACGGATTAATGCTGGGCGTTATGCAGCCAAAGAGCACCGTAGTAATGAATAAAACCGCAGCTTGTTTCCACAAACTGCGGTTTGATTTTCAGTGTTAAAACTGGCTTAGTTTACTTTGCCAGCTTTCACCAGATAGTCGGCCATGCCGCGCACATTAAGCGGTCCCCATGCTTCATATTGCAGCCATGCTTTATAGGCTGGGAAGCGGAGTGTTTTTTCAAGCTCGACGGCAGTTTTACCCGCTTTGAGGCCAGCCAAAACGCCAGCGCGAAGTTCTAGCATGTAGGCCAGAACATCTTTGACATCTGCTTTCACGCCAACATTGCCATGGGCAGGGGCGAAGATGTCAAAATCGAGCGTGTCGACTTTGCGCACTTGATCAATCCATGCGTCAACGCTTGAACTTGGCATGGTTTTAAACGGCACGCGTTTTGGCGCGGCAACGTCTGTGATGAAGCCAACGTTTTCTGGGCGTACAATTACAGAGATGAGATCATCGCCGTGACCTTTGCCGAGCCATGTTAGTTCAAAAGTTTTGCCACCAATTTCATATGATTTGCTTTCACCGAAACGCTCAGTTGGCTTAACGCCGTCAATTGCATCGGGTGCGTTTTCTTGTGCGATCACATTAGCTGCGCCAAGAGCCGCGCCGCCAGAGGCGTGGTCTGCGTGGCTGTGGCTGTAGATCAGGTGTGTGATTGGTTTATCCGTTATGGAACTCAAGTTCGTTTTGAGCCAACTTGCAGCATCTGCATTAATTGGATCAACCACGACCACGCCATCATTGGTGACAGTAACCAATGAGAAATGAAAGTTGTTTTGGAAACGATAAACATCTCCCGCAACTTTCGTAATGGCGCGTTTTACGTCTTGTGCCTGCGCGGACACGGTAGTGAATGAAGCTGTCGCTGCAATCAGCGCTAAAGCTAGTAGTTTTTTCATGATATTCTTCCCCAAGAATGATGAATAATAGAAAAACTCTATTAAGCGGGGGGAAGAATATCAAGGCACACAAGTGTGAGCGTTAGCCGTGTTTGCAAAAGGCGCTTTATGCAACCACCTCTGGCAAACGCGTCGCGGGCGGTGTGTTGCGGCTTCGAAGGCTGGTCACTTTGCCATCAATGATTGTCATGCCAACACCTGGTAAGTTCCCAAGTTCGATGGATTCCAAAATGTTCTTGCCCGGTGCGTGTTGCGCTTGGTCCATGAGCACGAAATCTGCGCAGTAACCTTCTTCAATCATGCCCGTATCAAGTTCACGCTGTCTTGTGGTGTTACCCGTTGCAAAACAAAACGCAGTTTCGGCGGGGACATGCCCAAGACTTGAGAGCATGGCGACCATGCGCATAATGCCAAGGGGCTGCACGCCAGAACCAGCTGGGCCGTCGGTGCCGAGAATGATGCGGTCTGTTTGTTTGAGTTCGCGCGCCGTATTCAGCGTTAAAAGGGCCGCCCGCTCATTGCCGTTATGGACAATTTCAAGGCCGCTGGTGCAGCTTTCACAGAGGCAGATAATTTGGTCGTCTGGTAGCGCTGAGTGGCCGCCATTGATGTGGCCAATGATGTCTGTTCCCGTTTCAAGCACCATGTCCGCATCAATCAGGCCAGAGCCTGGGATGGAGGGGCCACCTGTGTGGATGGTGCTTTGGATGCCATATTTTCTGGCCCATTCAACCATTTGCTTTGCCGTCTTGCCGTCTTTCACCGTGCCAAGGCCAACTTCACCCAAAAGCTTCACGCCTGCATCGGCCAATTCTTTGAAATCTTCTTCCACCATGCCGTGCTCAATGACGGGCGCACCTGCGTGGACTTTCATGCCAGAGGGGCGGAAATTTTCGTACCAGCGCTGTGCTGCAATGGCCATGGCTTTAAGGCCAACGATGTCTTTTGGGCGACCAGGCATGTGAACTTCACCTGCTGAAATAAGCGTGGTCACGCCACCATGCAAAGTTGAATCAATCCAATGAAGCTGTTGTTGGCGCGGTGTGTAATCGCCGACGACAGGGTGGATGTGACTATCAATCAAGCCCGGAGCCAGTGTCACGCCGTTGGCGTCAACAACGGTATCGGCATCATCGGTATCAATATCTTTCTCATAACCCCATGTGCTGATTTTGCCATCAATGGCGACAAGGCAATCACCATCCAAGATGGGTTGCTCCATTTTGCCGGATAAAAGAAGTCCGATATTCTTGATAACAAGTTTGCTGGATTGTTCCATAATGACGTCACCCTTCGTACAAAATATTCATTTGCATACAAACGTATCACCAGTTTTGCCAAACTGACAATAGGAGGTGTTGCTTTTCACGGTGTGAATGAGATTTTTCGGTTTTGTTTCGAGGGCCGTTTACAAATATAATTTTTATTTGCATACTAACAAAAATTACGCCTCTGTTGACTGTTGGATTTCAGCGATTTTAGGAAGAGGTTATGGTTCAAATTGGGGCGGAGAAACTTCTTGGGAAATTTGTATAGCAGTCCTGTTGCTTTATCGGACGCGCTCTCAATGTTGGCAGGCGATGATTGGAATATTTTGGCTGGCGGAACGGACTTCTATCCGTCGCTCAAAGAAGCAATGCCTGTTGGCAATGTGCTTGATATTTCAAAAATCGCTGAGCTTGATGAAATCGCAATGGACGATGAAGGCCGCTGGGTGATTGGCGCGCGGGTAACGTGGACGGATGTTATTGAAGCTGATTTGCCGCCTGCCTTTGAGGCGTTGAAATTGGCTGCACGAGAAGTTGGCTCAATCCAGATACAAAACCGTGCGACACTTGTCGGCAATCTTTGTAATGCTTCACCTGCTGCCGATGGGGTTCCTCCCTTGCTTGCCTTGAATACGATGGTGCGCATTGGCTCTGTGAACGGTGAGCGCGAGGTGTCGCTTGATGCTTTTATTCATGGCAATCGCGATACGGATTTAAAGCCTGATGAGATGGTTACGCATTTGGTTATCCCGTCAGATGGTGCGCGGGGTGTATCGTCATTTTTAAAGCTCGGCGCTCGAAAATATCTCGTCATCTCAATTTCAATGGTAGCAGCGCGCCTTTCAATCGGCGACGATGGATTGATTGACGATGCCGCAATCAGTGTCGGGTCCTGCTCTGCCGTTGCCCAAAGATTGGGTGCATTAGAAAAGCGTCTTGTTGGTCAAGATAGCCAAACCGATTTCACAGGTTTAATCGAGGCCGATGACTTGGCCCCCTTATCGCCCATTGATGATGTGCGGGCGAGTGGTGATTATCGCATGATAGCGACGAAAGAGTTGGTCGTGCGCACCTTAC
>JBDVXS010000058.1:0-21829 GCA_039964305.1 Hyphomicrobiales bacterium | reverse complement strand
CAAGATTGTTGAAAGCAGCATTGGCAACAAACATCATCGAGTTAAACAGGAATGTTGCAATAACCAAATTGATGAAGAAGGCGACCAAGGATGCGGCTTCTCCTGTTGCGTTAAATTGTTCGATGATTACGTCACGAAGCAAGAAAACAAACAGCCAAACAACACCAGTATAAACCGCTGTGACAACAAGCGATTTTTTAACCGTCTCCCGCACACGGTCATATATCCCCGCACCATAGTTTTGCCCAATGATGGGGCCGATGGCACCTGACAAGGCAAAGATAAAACCAAATGCCACAGGAATAAGCCGCCCAATGATTGCCCAACCAGCAACGGCATCATCGCCATAAGGCGCGATTGAACTGGTGACATAAGCATTGCCGACAGGTGTCGCGATGTTTGTCAAAATGGCAGGAACGGCGACATCCTTGAGTTCATTGACATCTGAGACAAAGACTTTCGGTGAGGGAATTGTAATAAGGTCATGTATTTTGATAACGCAGTACAGGCCAATTGCCACGGTTCCCAATCGAGCAATCACCATGACATAGGCAGCGCCTTGAATGCCAAGATCAAAAGTAAAGATGAACAGCGGATCCAGAACCGCTGCAATGATACCGCTGCCAAGGGTTACATACATGGCGCGTTTTGCATCACCCACCGCACGCAATAAACCAGAAGTGCACATACCAATTCCCATAAGGGGCATTGATGGGATCACAACTTGGAGGAAGTCGACGGTGATTTCTGCTGTTTCACCTTTTGCCCCAATCAGCTCAACGATTGGCCTGATAAAAGGAAAGGCAATGCTGGCCATTATAATGGTGACGAACAGAACGAAAATTAGCGAAGAACCAGAAAGTTCCTGTGCTCGTTCTCTTGCGCCTTTTCCGATATTTTTAGAAACCAACGCAATGGCTGCAATCATCACTCCGATATTAATGGAGATCGTAAAAAACAGCAGCGTGCTTGCATAACCAATAGCGGCAGTTAATTCGCTTTGCCCAAGCATTGAAATGTAAAACAGGTTGGCAAAATCAACGAGGAAGATCGAAACCAAGCCTACCGAAGCTGTGGCCGTCATAACGAGGATATGCTTCATAATCGAACCGCTTGCGAACTTCGGATCGGTTGATGTGGGAGTATTGGTTTTTGTTGTCAAAGTGGGAGCTAACTATCTTCGTTTGCAATTTTTTTGGTTTCTTCAGACAGCATTTTTGCCTGCGTCGTCGGTTCATTCAAAGGTTCAGGTTCAACCTTGGCACCATAAGTCATATCGTTTCCAGCAAAGATACCCTTGACCTGCTGCAATTGTAGACGACCCATATCGCGCTTTCTCACATCTTCGATAATATAATCAATCCGCTCTGACGGCACATCCATGCCATCCAGCAAGGCGCGCCCCATTAACAGGGCTGATTCAAATATTTCACGGACGTGGAAATCAATTTCCTTCGTCATTAATTCAAGCGCATGTACGCGGTCATAGGCGCGGGCATAAATTTTGATGCCAGGGTAATTTTTGCGGATCAAGTCAATAATCTCGGAGGTTCGGTCGTTCGTATCGCTACAAACGGCAACAATCCGCGCCCGCTCAATGCCCGCAGCCCGCAACACATCAAGGCGACGTCCTTCGCCATAATAAACCCGAAAACCAAATTTTGCAGCGCTTCGAATGCGTTCTGCGCTATGGTCGATGACGGTGGTTGATATGCCTTCAGCAAGCAGGGATTGCGAGACAATCTGCCCAAACCGACCGAAGCCGACCACAAGAACACACCCGTTGGCCCCTTCAAAATCTTCTTCAAGCTCGTCTTCTTCTGCGTGCTCCATGAGTCGGTCGCCAAGTTTGGCAAACAATGGTGTCAAAGCCATGGTGACGGTCACGATGGCCGTAATAATCGACGCGAGTTCTGTACTCACCACAAAGGCGGCAGCAGCTGTAGAGAAGATAACAAAGGCAAACTCACCCACCTGCGGCAGGAGCGACGCGACGCGAACGGCTTCATTGTGGGAGCGCTTAAAGCTGCGGAAAATAGCGTAAATGACGAGCGCTTTCGTCAGCATAATTAAAGGGGCGGCGATAAGGATAGTGAGCCAATTGTCCGCGACCACTTGAAGATTAAGCGACAACCCGACAGCCATAAAGAACAGGCCGAGAAGCAGACCTCTAAACGGTTCTATATTGGCTTCAAGTTCATGGCGGTAAGAAGAATCAGCAAGCATGACACCCGCCAAGAAAGCTCCCATGGCCATGGACAGACCAATTTGCTCCGTGGCAAAGCCCGCGCCTAATACGACAAAGAGTGCCACCACAATCATCATTTCGCGTGCGCCTGTGTTGGCAATCACACGAAATAGCGGGTTAAGGCAATAACGGCCAATTAAAATTAGTCCGGCCCCAACGCCAAAGACATTAAGCGCATCTGTCCATGTTGGCGTTGCAACGGGGGTGCCGACAATCTCTTTAAAGAGTTCAGGCACCAGAAACGGAATGACGGCGAGAATGGGAACAATGGCGATGTCTTGGAACAGGACAATCGAAAAGGTGCTTTGTCCGTTTCGCGTATTCAACTCTTCGCCTTCTGATAAAATTTGCATAGCAAACGCAGTCGACGATTGGGCAAGGCCGACACCAATCAATAGGCTAATTTGCCACGTAAAGCCGAGCGCTAAGCAGATTACCCCAAGCACAAGCGCACTAAGGGCTACTTGTAAAAAACCGATGCCGAATATCCCGTGGCGTAGCGCCCATAACCGCGATGGCTTCAGTTCCAAACCGATAATGAAAAGCAAAAAGACTATGCCCAGTTCGGCAAAATGCAGGAGGGCGTCACCATCACTAATCTTAAAGGGCAGCGCACCAAGCACCGTGCCAGCAGCCAAATAGCCAAGAACAGTGCCTAGCCCAAGTTTTTTGAAAATAGGCGCAAAGAAAAGCGCCGCGCCAAGTAAGATAATTACTTGTGCGGTAAGGGGTAGACTATTCGTTTCCGCGAGTTGGGCGGTCGTTGATATTTGCGTAGTCGCCATAATGTTCCCTTGCTTCGCTTGTCTTATATACCTAAGTACGAACTTGGTCTAAGTACATGGCTAAAGAAAGAATGGCTATGAACAGACTATTCACTGATTTTAAGAGGTTATTTGATGAGCAACCCTGATAACGCCCAAGATTTGATCGACCGCGCTTCCGCTCTTGTCGAAGCTGCGAAGAAAGCAGGGGCTGACGCTGCTGATGCTGTCGTGATTTCAGCTCAGTCTTTGGATGTTGATGTGCGACAAGGAAAGGTTGAAAATACCACGCGCTCTGAAAACGATGGTTTCTCATTGCGTGTCTTTGTGGGTAAGCAACTAGCGTCCATATCCGCCAATGATAGTGGTTCGGTTGATGCCTTGGCTGAACGCGCCGTGGCGATGGCCAAAGTTGCGCCCGAAGACCCCTATGCAAGTTTGGCGGATAGTGATCGTCTAGCCACCAACATTCCAGACCTTGAACTTTTTGACGAAACCGAAATTGGTGCTGCCGAGTTGACCGACATGGCGCGGGAGACAGAAGAAGCAGGCTTGGCCGTTAAAGGCGTTATGAATTCAGGTGGCGCAGGCGCTGCTTGGGGATCAGGCGGTATGGTGCTCATCACATCGCACGGGTTCTGTGGTTCTTATCGCTCGTCAAGCTTTTCAACCTCTGTTTCACTCATCGCAGGTGAGGGAACTGGCATGGAGCGTGATTATGATTACGACGCTCGTCGTTTTCTTGAAGACTTAGATGCGCCCGCCAAAATTGGCCGAAGTGCTGGTGAAAGGACGGTGAAGCGACTGAACCCGCGCAAGGTGAAAACACAAACTCTGCCCGTCATTTATGACCCGCGTATATCGACAGGTTTAATCGGGCATTTATCCGGTGCTATCAATGGCGCATCAATTGCCCGTAAAACCAGTTTCCTACGCGATGATATGGGCAACGCCATCTGCGCACCCAATATCACAATCACCGACGACCCTTTGAGAAAACGTGGCCTCGCGTCGCGTCCGTTCGATGGTGAGGGCGTTGCCTCATCGGCAATGGATATGGTGAAGGATGGTGTGTTGCAAAGCTGGTTCTTAGACACAGCCACCGCACGCGAATTATCGCTTGAGACAAATGGCCGTGCTTCCAGAGGTGGCTCTAACCCATCACCTAGCCGAACAAATATGACACTTCTTGCAGGTGAGAAATCGCCTGAGGAAATGATGCAAGAGATTGGCGAAGGGCTTTATATCAATGAACTGATCGGCTCTGGTGTTAGCCTCGTCACGGGTGATTATAGTCGCGGCGCTTCTGGATTCTGGATTGAAAATGGTGAGATCGCTTACCCCGTTAGTGAAATCACCATAGCGGGCAATTTGCGCGATATGTTTGCCCGTATGATTCCTGCCAATGATCTTGAATATAGGTTCTCCACAAATGCGCCGAGTATTTTGGTGGAAAACATGGCTGTGGCGGGTCTTTAGGTGCTAATAGACAACCAGACTATGATTCCCAACGGTTGTCATAGGCCTCATGGAGACCGACACTTTGGATGATCTAAAACTAATTGTTGATGCCGCAAAAGCCGCGGGTGAAATTGGACTGAAATATTTCAAGAAAAATCCAAGCACTTGGATTAAGGGCGAAAGTTCGCCTGTTACCGAGGCAGATATCGCGATAGATACCTATTTGCGCGATACGTTGATATCGGCAAGACCCACTTATGGTTGGCTCTCAGAAGAAACAGAAGATAACGCCGATAGGCTGGCTGCGAAAAAGGCATTCATTGTTGATCCAATAGATGGCACGCGCGGTTTTATCGAAGGATCTGAAAACTGGGTTGTCTCTATCGCGCTAGTTGAAAAAGGCTGTCCAGTGATCGGTGTTCTATATGGCCCCGTTCTCGATAAGCTTTATATTGCTGTAGACGGCGAAGGGGCGACTTTGAACGGGAAGCGGATTTCCACGTCCTCAGCAGAAAGTCTCGCTGATGGGGAATTTGTCATTCCTGAACGCATTGGCAAGACCATACAAGAGCAGCTCAAAAAAGAAATGAAGCGTGCGCCTTATATTCATTCACTTGCCTACCGTATCGCACTTGTTGCCGATGGCACATATAGTGCCGGCATCGCTCGACCAGGGGCTTGTGATTGGGATATTGCAGCAGCAGATTTGATTTTGACGGAAGCAGGCGGTCAGTTTACTGACATAAATGGGCATCGTCAGGTCTACAATAAGGCAAAAACACGCCATGAATGGTTGCTTTCAAGCGGAAAGTTAGTACAAGAACCCTTGAAAACTGCGCTACGCGCAGCGATCGACATAGAATAATCAACCAAAATATTCGGGGATGATATGACATCGAAAGAAACATCAGAAGAGCAGTTACTTCACTTGGTTTTTGGTGGCGAATTGGAAACCCTTGAAGGTATGACTTTTAAAGATCTTGAGGATGTTGATATCGTCGGGATTTTTCCAAATTATGAAACAGCTTACGCTGTTTGGAAGCAAAAGGCGCAAGGCACGGTAGACAACGCTCACATGCGTTATTTTATCGTACACATGCATCGCCTGTTGCAGCCAGATGAAGCTTAAGAACTCTTTGTAAATAGAGTTTGTTTTGAAACGCATTCTGAAATCGCCCACTGTGCTGCGCACAATTGGAAGAACGGTTGCGGGCTATTTTAAGTTCGTAGCAGCGACGTCGCGTTCTCAAAACCAGATGCAGACATATTTTGATGAAGTTGCGGATGATTTGCCTGCAATTTTCACCTTTTGGCATGGCGAACAGTTCTTAATACCGACTGCTATTGCTGGCAAGATTGATCTTGCTTGCCTTGTTTCAAGGCATGGCGATGGCGAAATGCAGGCCGCCGCCCTTGAAAGCCAAGGCATGAAGACAATTCGCGGTTCTGGCGGGAAGAACCGGGTGAAAACACTCAAAAAAGGCGGCATTCAGAGTTCACTGGAAATTCTGTCTGTTCTGGAAGCAGGAACCAATGTTGCAATGACGGCGAATGTTCCAAAGGGACCCGCCCGTAAAGCTGGAAAAGGTGTTGTTACCCTTGCAAAACTATCAGGGCGCCCCATTTTCCCAGTGGCAATGGTCTCTAGTAACAACATTTATTTGAAGTCATGGGACCACACCGCCATTAATCTGCCGTTTTCTAAGGTTGCATTTAACCTTGGAAAACCAGTGTGGGTGGACCAAGATGCTAGTGATGATGAGATAGAAGCTGCTAGACTAGAAGTTGAAATGCAGCTGACCGAAATTACCAAGCAAGCGAATAACCTTGTCGGCGCGGGACGACAAACTGGAATGATGGACTGAATGTCAGATTTAGCTTCTCGCTTAGCCCTTGGCGCGTATGGCGCTCTTAGTTATGCCGCTCAACCATTTAGTGGTTTGTTTTTGCGTGCGCGCGTTCGCAAGGGGAAAGAGATCAAGGAGCGGCTGCGCGAACGCTATGGGTTTGCCTCAAAAGATGCGCTTTCCAATAGTCGAAGCGGCTCTTACGTCTGGGTTCATGCTGCAAGTATGGGTGAGACGAAAGCTGTTTTGCCGTTGATCAAACGCCTGACTGATATGCACTTTAAAGTCATTTTCACCACGGTCACTGTTACGGCTGCCAAAATCGCTTCCGTCGAGTTGCCGAAGGGCGCCGTGCATCAATTCGCACCGCTTGATTTAAAACCGTTTATTTCCCGCTTTTTAAGAACATGGCAACCAGCGCTTGCCGTCTTTGTGGAGTCAGAATTGTGGCCCAACACGATGACGGAATTAACAAAACGCCATATTCCACAGGTGCTCGTTAATGCGCGTATGTCCGAGCGCTCCTTCACCCGTTGGAAACGAATTGGCACTGTTACGCACGCCTTATTTGACAACATTAATTTGTGTATCGCTCAAACGGAAATCGATGCCGCACGGTTTGCTGAGCTTGGTGTGCAAGGTGTTATCAATGGCGGCAATTTGAAATTTGATTCAGATATTCCTGAAATTGACGAAATTGCGCTTTCTCGTCTGCAAGCTGCAATCGGCGGGCGTCGTATTTGGCTTGCTGCAAGCACGCATGAGCGTGAAGAGATGATCGTTGCAAAAGCGCATATGCACTTGAAGCGAACATTTCCTGATCTTCTAACGATTGTGGTTCCAAGGCACCCAGATCGTGCTGCAGAGATTATGAGTTCGCTGAATAGCCTCAAATTGAATGTGATCCAGCGCAGCAAGAATGAGTTGCCAGTACTGACAGATGACATCTACGTAGCAGATACGATTGGTGAACTTGGCCTATTTTATAGTTTGTCGCCGTGTAGCCTTGTTGGCGGCTCGCTTGTTCCTCATGGCGGGCAAAATCCAATTGAGCCAGCGCGGCTTGGCTCTGTTATTGTGCATGGCCCGAATGTCGGAAATTTTGCGAATATCTATGAAGCATTAGACCAACAAGGCGGATGTGCTTGCGTGAAGAACAGTGAAGAGCTGGTGCGTAATGTCGCTGATATTCTAGCCAATCGTGGCCGCAGTGAGCAGATGACACAAGCTGCTGAGCAAGCCCTCAAGGGGTTTGGTGGCGCTTTGGGGCGGACGCATAATGCACTAATGCCTTTCTTGCGACCGTTGATTGTTTCTGGTCGTCTCGCTGATGCTGATGCTGAAGCGCGTTATGTTGCGAGTGAATAGATGAGAGCGCCGGATTTTTGGTGGCGCGAAAATAGCCTTGCATCAAAGGTGCTGGCTCCAATTTCCCATATATATGGTTTTGTTGCTGGGCGACCTTTTGGAAAAGGTCTGACCTCAAAAATTCCAGTCATCTGCATTGGTAATTTTACCGCAGGTGGCGCAGGTAAAACACCTGTGGCTCGGTCTCTTGCGAAGCTTTTCCAAGCGCGCGGTGATGAAGTCGTGTTCTTGTCCCGTGGCTATGGTGGGGTAATGTCTGGACCGCATTTGGTTTCATCAACCAATGATCGCGCCCAAGATGTTGGCGATGAACCTCTTTTGCTGGCCAAATGTGCACCAACCATAATCGCGCAAGATCGTGTGGCGGGTTTAAAGTTTATCGAACAGCGCTTCACCCCTGATCTCATCATCATGGATGATGGCTTTCAAAGTGCCCGTATCAAACCACACCATGCGCTTTTGGTTGTTGATGGTCAGCGAGGGCTTGGCAATGGCAAGGTTATGCCAGCAGGCCCGTTGCGTGCGCCATTGCCGGTTCAGTTGGAACATGCGGATAGTTTGCTTGTGGTGCAAAGTTCGCGAGGAAACCATGCAACTGTCGATGGCCTCATGCGCCATTTTGAGGGAGAGCAAGCGTTGGTTTTTAACACGAGCCTCAAGCTTGCCCAAGACTATGACTTAGCCAATAAACGAGTTGTTGCGTTTAGTGGTATTGGCAATCCGCAGAAGTTTTTCAATACAGTTGAAGATGCTGGTGCTGATCTTGTTTCAACAGTGCCATTCCCAGACCATCATCCCTTCACCGAAGCGGATGCTGCTAACATCTTAGAGCAAGCAGCATTGTTTGATGCGGAAATCGTCACAACGGCAAAAGATGCCATTCGTCTAGAAGGCAGTTCGGGAAATCTGGCTAAGTTGTTGGATGCAAGCAAGGTGATTGAAGTCGAAGCTGTGTTCGATGTACCGCCAAATCTCAATGATCTGGTTCGCGCGTAATTACTTGGCTTTTGCTTCTTCATGGCAGGCAAGTGATGCTGCTACATCAATGTAAGCTTCCTGCCGTGAGACACTCCAGTATTTTAATTCTTCAATCGGAATGACTTGATTGGTCGCAGCGCAACGCACAAAGCTTCCAGAAGAAAGCACATGGAAGTCGGCGTGGTCATAGCGAACTTTAGCTTCGCCGCCTGTAGTTGGTAAGTTAAAACGGTTCATAACTACTTTCTAACGCCGCTCAAATAATTTTTCAATCTCATTCAGTGTAAGCGTGATAAAAGTTGGTCGCCCATGGTTACATTGTCCTGAATTAGGCGTTTCTTCCATCTCTCGCAACAGTGCGTTCATCTCAGGCGCGGTAAGGCGTCTGCCCGAACGAACAGAACCATGACACGCCATGCGTGATGCAATGGCATTGAGCTTATCGCGAATAAGAGTGGCGCGGTCCCATTCGGCTAGTTCATCAGCAAGGTCGCGCAATAACGCGCCCGCATCAACCTTGCCAAGCAGCGACGGTGTTTCCCGCACGGCGATGGCACCGGGTCCGAATGCTTCAACAATCAAGCCAACTTCTGCCAGTTCCTCAGCACGTTCCACGATGTTGTTCACGTCTTCTTCTGGCAGATCGATAATATCTGGAATCAACAATATTTGCCGCTCAATCCCATTATCATCCATGTTCTTTTTGAGCCGCTCATAAACAAGGCGCTCATGGGCTGCGTGTTGGTCAATCAGAACAAGGCCCTCATCACTTTGAGCGATGATATAGTTTTCGTGAATTTGCGCCCGCGCGGCACCGAGTGGGTGGTTTGTCGGCTCGCTCTGTTCTTCTATAACTTCATAGCGGGCGGAAGGTGTTTCGCTATGGTCAAAACTTGCTTGGGCTTGTTCGCCAAAATGGTTCTCAGTTAAAGGTCGTGTGGGCGATGCAGTTTCTGTCCAATTGGCGTTTTGGGGGTGTTGATAATCACCAAAATGCGGGCGTTGTGGTGCATCATTGCGGCGAAAAGCGGATAGAGCGGCGGCCGTGCCACCCGTATCTGGCTTTACCCCAGAGCCTGCCAAGGCACGTTTGATAGAACCAACAATAAGTCTTCGCACCAAGCCTGGGTCGCGAAAGCGAACATCTGATTTTGCAGGATGCACATTGACGTCGACATGGGCAGGGTCAAGCGTGATGGAGAGGGCTAAAACAGGATAACGCCCCTTGGTCATTGTATCGGCATAACCGCCGCGTAGGGCAGACAATAAAAGCGGGTCACGCACAGGGCGTCCATTGACGCTTAAGAATTGGTGCAAGGTGTTGGCGCGATCAAACGTTGGCAGGCCGATAAAACCTGACAAAAACACGCCCTCGCGTTCTTCATCAATGCGCAAAGCGTTGTCGATGAAGTCACGCCCGAGCACTTGCCGTAATCGTTCGCTTTCGGCTGCTTCATCATTATCATCAGCGCTTGCGGGATAAAGGGTTTCTTGCCGGTCACTGCCTGCAAGGGTAAACGCGACGCGTGGATTGGCGATGGCGATACGGCGGATAATGTCGGTTATCGCATTGGCTTCAGCGCGGTCTGTTTTCAAAAATTTGAGCCGAGCAGGGACGCAGAAGAACAGGTCTTTCACTTCCACCCGTGTGCCCTTGGCCCATGCAACAGGCGAGGGGCCTTCAATCGCGCCGTCTGATACGGTTATGCCAAAGCCACTCTCAGCATCGCCAGTTCTGGTGGCGATGGAAAGACGGGAAACAGAGCCGATGGAGGGCAGCGCTTCACCACGAAAACCAAGAGTTCTAATGTCCATTAAGTCATCAGACAGCTTAGAGGTGCAGTGGCGCTCTACGGCTAGGCGTAAATCGTCCGCATCCATGCCGCGACCATTGTCGCTGACGCGAATAAGGTTCTTGCCGCCACCTGCCGTTACAATCTCAATGTCCGTTCCGCCTGCGTCAATGGCGTTTTCGACCAGTTCTTTCACAACGCTTGCTGGACGCTCAATCACTTCACCCGCAGCAATGCGGTTGACCATGCCGTCGTCGAGGCGCTGTACGCGGTTTATGTTTCCGTCATTAAGCATTTGTGTTGGTGCGGCCTCATTTAGAGCGCTTGCAGGTCACAATCCACTGGCATGATTCGCCTGAATTGAGGGGTGAGCTTTGAAAAATAGCTTACCAGTTTGCTCGCTTTAACAAAACCAAACCGAAGGCTTCCATGATGATTATGACGGGAAAACTAAGAAGATTAATCCGTATCGGCGCAGTAATGGCGCTTGCAGGCTCATTGGCTGCTTGTAATCTGGGACGAACAGAACGAACGGCAATTACGGGGGGCGGCATTGGGGCAGCAGCAGGCACAGGCATTGCAATTTTGGCTGGTGGTCCATTGGCCGCAGGTGCGCTTATTGGTGGTGCAGCGGGTGCAACATCAGGCGCTCTTTATGAAAAGAAAAAGAGGTAGGTAAAGCCTAGCTCTCTTCCCTTTCAACGGCACGCCATCCAATGTCGCGTCGACAAAAACCGTTTTCCCAGTCAATTTGATCAACCGCGTCATAGGCGCGGGCTTGGGCTTGTTTAACGCTGTTGCCGCGTGCGGTCACATTCAGCACGCGTCCGCCAATCGCGACGATCTCACCGCCTTTTTCAGCCGTGCCCGCATGGAAGGTTTTGGCATGGTCTGAGTTGGCAGCGTCAAGATTGCGGATAGCTGTGCCTTTATCATAAGAACCTGGATAGCCCTTTGAAGCGAGTACAACGGTGAGTGCTGTTTCATCAGACCAACTTGGCTGAACTTTATCCAGAGTGCCGCTTGCTGCTGCGTCTAGAAGTTCCAATAGATCGCTTTGTAAGCGCATCATCAACACCTGACATTCAGGGTCACCAAATCGGCAATTATGCTCGATCAGTTTTGGACCTTCGCTCGTGATCATCAGACCCGCAAATAAGACGCCTTGATAAGGGTGGCCCATCTCACGCATGGCGCGGATGGTTGGTTCGATGATTTGATCCATCACCGTTTGGCTCATCTCATCAGTCATAACAGGGGCAGGGGAATAAGCGCCCATGCCGCCCGTATTGAGACCTGTATCGCCATCACCAACACGCTTATGGTCTTGGGCACTTGCGAGCGCCAAGATATTATCGCCATCAGAAAGCGCGAAGAAACTTGCCTCTTCGCCTTCCATAAATTCTTCAACAACAACTTCTGCACCCGCTGCACCAAAGGCGCCACCAAAACAATGGTCCACGGCTTCAAGCGCCTCGTCCATTGTCATGGCCATAATCACACCCTTGCCAGCTGCCAAGCCATCGGCTTTTACAACGATAGGCGCGCCTTGTTGTGTAATATAGGCTTTAGCGCTGTCGGCATCTTTGAACCGACCATAGGCAGCGGTTGGAATGTCATACTTTGCACAAACGTCTTTGGTGAAACCTTTTGAGCCTTCAAGCTGGGCTGCTAATTTGGTCGGGCCAAACACTTTGATGTTGGCGGCACTCAAGTCATCTGCAAGGCCCGCAACAAGCGGGGCTTCTGGGCCAATGACCACAAGGTCAATTGCTTCATCGCGGCAAAAGCTAATCACAGCGTCATGGTTGGATGCATCCACATCCACAAGCTCAGCGCATTCTTTCATGCCAGCATTGCCGGGGCTTACGAAAAGCTTGGAAAGATTGGGTGACTTAGAAAGGCTCCACGCCAGCGCATGCTCGCGGCCACCAGAACCAAGAAGAAGAATATTCATCAAAAATCCATTCGTTGGGATACTTGGCAATCGCCTACCATGACCACACAGTTTCGCCAATCCAATCACGCAGTTTCCAAGAGATTTGATCACAGTTGCTGGTGAAAGTCTTCAAAAGGCGCTATTGAGGGCCGACAAATTGATCAACCAAGGTGCCTTTAATGAACGATACGAACCGAGAAAGCATTGCGGATGCGGTGAAGGGCCATTGGATAGAAACTAAATCTCCGTCTTGGTTCTTGCCTTTCGCACAGCTTGCCCGTTTTGAGCGGCCGATTGGTTGGTGGCTGCTTTTATTGCCATGCTGGTGGTCTGTTGCTTTGGCGGCAACGGCAAGTGACAGCGGATCGGTGAACATCTGGCATGTCGCCCTGTTTATGGTTGGCGCAATTGTTATGCGCGGGGCGGGGTGCACCTATAATGATATTGTTGATGAAGATATCGACATGGCGGTTGCCCGTACAAGAATGCGGCCAATCCCAAGTGGGCGTGTAAGCAAACGGCAGGCGGCGCTCTTTGCTCTTATCCTTAGTCTCATCGGACTAGCAGTCTTGTTGCAGTTTAATTGGTTCTCAGTGATCTTGGGTTTTAGCTCGCTGTTCTTTGTCGCCATTTATCCCTTTATGAAGCGCATCACCAATTGGCCGCAGCTTTGTTTAGGCTTTGCGTTTTCTTGGGGAGCTTTGATGGGATGGGCGGTGCATTTTGGTGAGCTAAGCCTTGCGCCCGTGCTGCTTTATTTCGGCGCGATCATGTGGACGATTGGTTATGACACGATTTATGCGCACCAAGACAAAGAAGATGACGCGCTTGTTGGGGTGAAATCAACAGCCCGCTTGTTTGGTGACAAAACCAAACAATGGCTCATTGTATTTTATGGGGGAGCAACGGCCCTGCTGGCTGCAAGTTTTGTGCTTGCTGGTGCAGGACCTGTTGCTTTTATTGGCCTTGCGTGTGGCGCTGGCCATATGGCGTATCAACTGATCCGCTTAGACATTGATAACCCAGATCAATGCCTCACCATGTTCCGTTCAAACCGAGACTATGGATTGATTATTTTTGCGGGTCTTGTCGTTGATGCGCTCATTTAAAGACCGAACAATCGTTCTCCTCAACGATCATCCAGTCTTTAAACCCTTTAGTCGCGTGCGATAATTTCGCGACCTGATAGACGATTGTTGTGATCGACTGAACCCGTTTTACGGCGGGTTAAAAAGCGTGGACGACGCGCTGCGAACATTGCATGCGGGCGGCGCGGTGTTGGGTTTGCAACCTCAACGCTTCCAAGACGCTCAGATACCAATTGTTCAACGCCATCCGCTTCAACCAAGATCAATGGTAGATTGTAGCGACGACCCCACATTTGCCAATCTGCTGCCAAGTCTTCCATATCGTAAGAACGAGCAACGGTAATGTTGAGGGATGGATCACGGTGCAAAAGTACGAGTTCTGCAACAACGGCATCTTCTTTTGAGATGCTTAGTTTTGCTGCAACACCACGTAGGGCTGTTTGATCACAAGTAACACGCGTTCCAAGGCCGCATTTTAGCATGCCTTCAACAACGATCTCGTCATCAAGTTCAACGGATGTTTGGCCGACCAATGCTGAATTAGACATTTCTGTCTGAAAAGCATGACGACGTTCTGCCGGGTTTAACCGGAAATAGCTGTGCGAGGCCACGACCCGTTCTTCACGAACGGCGGCTCCTGCCAATTCTGTTTGACGCATTTTAATTCCCCATGGACCGTTTGTTTTTTTGGTGGTCCTTGAGATGCACAATACATGACGAGTATCAGAACTCGCTTAAAGAGATTGGTTAAGAAAATATGGCCTGAATCCAAGGTTATTATGAAGTGAATCAGCCGTTTAATATTTGGTAGGGTTGAGAGGTTCTTAAAGGTTACTAAAGTACTTTTCCCGGGTTCATAATGCCGTTGGGATCAAGCGTTTTCTTGATTTGTCGCATCAAGGCGAGGGAGGCGGGATCTTTAGTTTCTGATAACGTTTCCCGTTTCATCACCCCAATGCCATGCTCAGCGGAGATGGACCCGCCATAAGATAAGGTAACTGAATGGATAATATCGCTGATTGAATCCCAGTGATCCAAGAATTCATCGGCATCCATGCCGATAGGTTGGGTAATATTTAGATGAATATTACCGTCTCCCCAATGGCCAAAGGTGCACGGGCGGGCATCTGGCATATAAGCTTTTACAGCCTCAATTGCTTCTGGCAGGAATGTTGGAAGTGAGCTGATAGGAACGGAGACATCTGTCTTGATTGATCCGCCTTCGCCCTTTTGACATCCTGAGAGCTGTTCGCGCAAATGCCAAAAGGCTGTTTGCTGGGCTTGTGATGAAGCCAGCACACCATCTGAGACTTGTTGCTCATTCATGCCTTCTTCAACCAGCTCCATCATTAAGTTTTCTGCATGTTCGTAAGAATGCTGCGAAGAAATTTCGACGAGCGCATACCAAGGATAAGGCGTCTCAACTGGATTGCGAACATCTGTGTGCTTTTCTAAGAACTCCATACCAATGTGCGGGATCACTTCAAAACCCGTTACGCCATCGCCAGCATAAGATTTGGCTTTTGTGAAGAACTGGCCGATCTGATCTAACGATTGGAAGGCAAGTATGGTTGCTTGGGTGCCCTTTGGTTTTGGAAAGAGCTTCAAGACAGCGCCTGTAATAAAGCCAAGTGTTCCTTCAGCGCCGATGAACAAGTTCTTTAAATCATATCCAGTGTTGTTTTTGCGGAGTTTGTTCAGACCATTGATAATCTCACCATTGGGCAAAACAACTTCAAGCCCCAACACAAGCTCCCGTGCATTGCCATAGGCAACCACATTGGTGCCGCCTGCATTTGAAGAAAGGTTGCCGCCGATTTGGCAAGAACCTTGAGAACCAATGCGCAGGGGAAACAGACGGTCAGCATTATCTGCGGCATTTTGAGCGGCTTCTAAAACCACCCCTGCATCAACGGTCATCGTGTAACCGTCGGTATCAATTTCTCTCACCGTATTCATGCGCGACATATTCACAACAAATTGCCGGTCGGCATCAAACGCAATTTGCGCCCCAACAAGGCCTGTATTGCCTCCTTGTGGGACCAACGCGACCTCTTGCTCTTTGGCAATTTTTACAATCGTAGAGACTTCTTCGGTTGTCTTCGGACGCAGAACGGCTGCGGCCTGTCCGAAATATTTGTCACGCCATTCAACAAGATAGCCCTTTTTGTCGGCATCACTTACTAAGACATTTTGTTCGCCAAGCAATGTTGTAAATTGCTGAAGTGCAGTTTGAATTTTCGATTGAGCCATGATGCGTGTTTCAATATTGTGATCGCCGTTAACATAACGACTAAAACTGTGCGCCACAATCGCCATACACAACTTGAAGACGATTAACTGCTATGCCATAGAAAATTACGGAATTTTTGAATATGAGGCTTTAAGATGACGGAGAATGCAAGCGTGACAACATCAGGTTTGATGGCAGGCAAAAAAGGTTTGATCCTTGGCGTTGCAAATAATCGCTCAATTGCTTGGGGTATCGCTAAAGCATGTTCTGATCATGGTGCCTTGATGGGCTTCACTTACCAAGGCGACGCGCTGAAAAAACGTGTTGAACCGTTGGCTGAACAAATTGGTGGTGTGGTCTTTGGTGATTGTGATGTAACCGATCCAGCCAGCATTGATGCTGTATTTGCTGCGGTTGAAAAAGAATGGGGCACCATCGACTTTGTCGTGCACGCCATCGCCTTCTCAGACAAAGATGAATTGACTGGTCGCTACGTCGATACGACAGAAGCAAATTTCGACCGTACAATGAACATTTCCTGTTATTCACTTACAGCCATTACCCAGCGTGCTGAAAAGCTAATGCCTGAAGGCGGGTCGATCATCACGCTTACTTATTACGGCGCTGAGAAAGTTATGCCGCATTATAATGTCATGGGTGTTGCAAAAGCAGCCCTTGAAGCAAGTGTGAAATATCTAGCTGTTGATCTCGGTCCAAAGAACATCCGCGTTAATGCAATTTCTGCTGGCCCAATCAAAACACTGGCAGCTTCTGGCATTGGCGATTTCCGCTATATATTGAAATGGAATGAGTACAACGCACCATTGCGTCGCACGGTGTCTATTGAAGAAGTGGGTGATTCAGCGCTCTATCTATTGTCGGATCTTTCACGCGGCGTCACTGGTGAAGTGCATCATGTTGATTCGGGCTATCATAATGTCGGCATGAAGGCCGTGGATGCGCCTGATATCACAGTCGATAAATAAGTAGACTGAAACGCTTAATTTCATCATTGGGCTGATTTACTAAACGCATGGCAATAATTCGCCATCAAGGAGCGTTATGACGCCTATTTTATATTTTGTACGACACGGCCAAACAGACTGGAATGCTGAAGCTCGGTTTCAAGGAACCCGCGATATTCCGTTAAATGATATTGGACGCGGTCAAGCGAGCCACAATGGCAAAACCCTCAAAGGTATTGTTGATCCTTCCAAAGTGAAATTTATCGCATCGCCGCTTATGCGAACCCGCGAGACGATGGAGATTGTCCGCCGCGAAATGGGGCTTGATGCTGAGGCTTATGAGACTGATGATCGGTTGAAAGAACTCTCGTTTGGCGATTGGGAAGGCCGCACGGTTTCAGAGCTTGAAGAAACCCAAAGCCAACTTTGGGCTGCACGACAAGAAAACAAATGGAGCTTTCGACCACCACAGGGTGAAAGCTATCAAGATCTCGCCGACCGCCTTCGTAGCTGGGTCGATGAAATTCAAGGCCCATTGGTTGTCGTTTCTCATGGTGGCGTTAATCGTGGATTGCGTTTTTTATTAAGTGATCCTGATGTACCAAGCCTTGCCAGTGCCGCCATTCCGCAAGACAAAGTCATGATAATCGAAGACGGTGTTGTCGGCTGGGTTTGACCTCTATCCGTTTCACGATTAAGACGTTGAGCTGAACTTATACACAATGACGGTTTTTGATGTCCCACAATAGCTTCGGCCACTTATTTCGCTTTACCACATGGGGTGAAAGCCACGGTCCCGCACTTGGTTGTGTGGTAGACGGTTGCCCGCCACGCATCGCTATTTCTGAAGAAGAAATTCAAAGCTTTTTGGATAAGCGCAAACCAGGCCAATCTAAATATACGACACAGCGCCAAGAAGCTGATCAGGTGAAAATCTTGTCTGGCACCATGATTGATGATGAGACAGGCGTTTTAATGACGACTGGCACGCCAATTTCAATGATGATTGAAAACACAGACCAGCGCTCAAAAGACTATTCCGAGATTAAAGAACGCTACCGTCCAGGCCATGCTGATTATACCTATGATGCAAAATATGGCATTCGCGATTATCGCGGTGGTGGTCGTTCATCTGCGCGCGAAACGGCAGCGCGTGTGGCTGCTGGTGCGATTGCTCGCAAAGTTGTGCCAGAGATGACAATTCGCGCGGCCATGGTTCAAATCGGCCCGCACAAGGTCAACTATAATAACTGGGACTGGGATCAGGTAAACGAGAACCCATTCTTCTGCCCAGATGCTGAGGCAGCAATTGAGTGGGCTGATTATCTCGATGGTATCCGCAAGGCTGGCTCTTCCGTTGGTGCTGTCATTGAAGTTGTCGCAGAAGGCGTGCCTGTTGGTCTTGGTGCACCCGTTTATGCAAAGCTCGATCAAGATATTGCCTCAGCTATGATGTCGATCAACGCTGTTAAAGGTGTTGAAATTGGCAATGGCTTTGAAGCCGCCTCGCTGACAGGTGAAGAAAATGCCGATGAGATGCGTGTTGGCAATGAGGGCAAACCACGTTTTCTTTCTAATCACGCTGGTGGCGTTTTGGGTGGTATCTCAACGGGCGAGCCTGTGGTGGCGCGTTTTGCTGTTAAGCCGACAAGTTCCATTCTCACGCCGCGCCAAAGCATTACCCGTTCTGGCGATGAGGTGGATGTTATGACCAAAGGTCGGCATGATCCATGTGTTGGTATTCGCGCCGTGCCTATTGGTGAAGCCATGATGGCTTGCGTTCTTGCCGATCATTTCCTGCGCCATCGCGGCCAAGTTGGATAGAAATATGAGTACAGATTTTACATCAGTTGTTGATGCTATTCGTGCGTTTGAAGCGGGCGAAATTGTTGTTGTTATGGATGATGATGATCGTGAGAACGAAGGCGATCTTATTGTCGCCGCTGTTCATACGACGCCAGAGAAGATGGCCTTCATCATTCGCCACACAAGCGGCATTGTTTGTGCGCCCATGACAAGCCATGAAGCAAAGCGCCTTAATCTCAATGCGATGGTGTCAGACAATGATAGCCCGCATACAACGGCATTCACTGTTTCTGTTGATTATCGCCACGATACGACCACAGGCATTTCAGCGGCAGAGCGTTGTTCGACTGTGCGTGGATTGGCAAACCCAAATTCTGGCGCGGATGATTTCGTGCGCCCCGGTCATATCTTCCCGCTTGTGGCCCGTGAGGGTGGTGTGTTGATGCGTTCGGGCCATACAGAAGCGGCCGTTGATCTTTGTAAGCTTGCTGATCTTTATCCTGTTGGCGTGATTTCAGAACTCGTCAATGACGATGGCACTGTAAAACGCGGCCCACAGGTGAAAGAATTTGCTGCAGAGCATAATTTGAAGACGGTTTCCGTCGCAGACCTTATTGCCTATCGTCAACGCCGCGAAACTTTGGTGGAACTTGTCGGCGAAGAAACCGTGCAAACCAAAGTGGGTGAGGCGGTTGCTGTCTCCTTTAAAACACCGTTCGACCCTATGCAGCACTTGGCGCTTGTGTTTGGTGACATTCGCGATGGTGTGAGCATTCCCGTTCGCCTTCACCGTGAATCGGTTCTTGGTGATGCTTTCGGTGCTGATAAAACGCTCGATCTCGCCCTTGAAAAAGTCTCAAAAGAAGGTCGCGGTATCGTCGTCTATTTGCGTGAAGGGTCTGTTGGTGTCGCTTCAGAAAGCGAACGCGCTTTGAGAACGGCAACCATGTCGCAAGATGATGAAGAAGAGCACGGGTCATCTGAAGAGCGCAAAAAAGAGTGGAAAGAGATCGGCCTTGGTGCGCAAATTCTTCGCGAATTGCACGTCACCTCAATCCGCCTGCTTTCGTCAACAGAGCGCCATTATGTTGGCCTTGATGGTTTCGACATTGAAATCGAAGAAACCGTGCCGCTTACTTAAGCTACGGCTTGGTGAAAACCATCAGTTTTGAAAAGAAGTGCGGCTTGGCTTTTTGAAGCTTCAAGCCTGCTTCTTCGAAAATCGCGACCAAGTCTTCAGTGAGATAGCTGTTATAATAAGGCTCGTGGAAGAGTTCGGGAAAGCCTTCCAGCAAGCCATTGTAAGCGGGTGTGTCATCGGTTTGCAGTGAATCCACATAGACAAACGTGCCGCCAGATTTCATCACACGACAAATATCTTTCGCAACGATACGGCGCACCTTTGGTGGTAGCTCGTGGAAGAGATAGATGCAGGAGACAAGGTCAACGCTTTCATCAGCAACAGGCATGTGCTCAGCATTGCCTTGCTGGAATTTAACATTGGGCCGATCAGCAAAGCGCTCGCGTGCTTCTTCTAAATAGTCTTCAGATAAATCAACGCCCGTGATGGGAAGGCGAGGCAGCACCCGCGCGACATCGCGCAAGAAGGTGCCCGTGCCTGTTGCAACATCCAACATAGAGAGTTTGCGTTGGTCTTTGCCTTTTGTCGCTTTCACAACCTCAGCCAAACCCATGCGCCGCATGGCAGCGGTAGATCCATGAAACAACACGTCCACTTGCGTGTCATAAAGTTCCGCTGATTCCCGTGACATCCATCCATCTGTTTGAAAATGGAAGTTCTGCAAATAATAGCGCGGCAGCTCATTGGAGCCGCGATGTTCTTCGTAAACTTCTTGGTGGCGATCTTCACGGCGACGCATTTGTACCTTGGGCGCATCGGCAAAAAAGCGTTGGGCGCGTTTTAAAATGCTTGGCAACCCACCTTGCTCATCTTTTGGCATGGGATAAAGACCAGCTTCCACATTGGCCATGTCTTGGGCCATGAGTTTTGCAACACCGCGCAAGAGTTCTGGCAATTTGGGTGTTGGTGTAGAAGGAGGAGTGAACCCACGTTTTGGTGGGGGAAGGTCGCGCTCCATGCGTGCAACAACCCGCTTCATGGCAAGGCCTTGCCCCGTATACCAAGCAACCCGTGCACCTTGCTGCATTGTATACGCCACGCGGGTGGCGGCTTGCTCTACTAAGTTTGGTTTCTCACTCATGGCTTATTCGCCTTTGCTGAACGTCCCTACAAGCTCAATATGGTGAGAGAAAAGGAATTGGTCCACTGGAAAAACCTGTTTTAATACATATCCGCCATCAATCAGTGCTTTAGCATCCCGCGCAAATGAGGAAGGCGAGCAGGAAACATAGACGATTGTTGCTACCGTGGATTTCGCAAGTTCCGCGCATTGTTCTTTCGCGCCAGCCCTTGGCGGGTCAAGCACCACGGTATCAAACTTGCGCAATTCCTTTTCCATAAATGGGCGACGGAAAAGGTCGCGTTGTTCGCTGGTTACTGGCTTGAGCGATGGCGTGGCGCGGGCTGCTTTTTCGAGTGAAAGAACAGCCGCCTTGTCGCCTTCAGCCGCGTGCACACGGCCATGTTTTGCCAAATTGAGGGCGAATGTGCCTGAGCCTGCAAACATGTCGATGACATGCTTGAAGCCCTTGGTGCCGTCGACCACAAGATTTACCAGCGCTTGTTCTGATTGCGCTGTTGCTTGTGTGAAGGCGCCGGGGGAAAGGGGCGTAATGGCCTCACCAAAATGGAGGCTCGGTGTATCAAGCTCAATCAAGATAGAGGCGCCAAGGCTAATGCGTGCAAGACCGAGCTTCGTTGCCGCGTTCATCAATGCGCGTTCGGTTTCAAAGTCTGGCCAATCGCCAAAGTCATCAAGGCGAATGTCGAGACCATTGTCCGTCATCAACACGTGCATTTTCATGGTGCCGCGTTTGGGCGTGATGATAGCCGCGATGCTTCGAAGCTTTGGCAGGGCCTTTTCAATTTCTGGCACGATAACAAGGCAAGAGGAAATTTCTTCAATGCGGTGACTTTTCGCGCCTTGAAAACCGAACTTTATATCACTGCCTGACCGTGTGGCAGAAAAGGTTGCGCGTCTGCGGGTCTTTGTTTCAATGGGAATGATCGGTTCGGGTGTGAGCTTAATTTCTTGAGCCTCAAGCGCATGAACAACTTGTTCGCTCTTCCAGCTTAGATAAACGTCATTTTCCATATGCTGAAGATTGCAGCCGCCGCATTCTAGATAATGTTCGCAAGGTGCCTCAACGCGCTCTTTGGCAGGTTCCAACACTTGAACCAAGGTGCCGCGCTCACCA
>JBDVXS010000057.1:0-6349 GCA_039964305.1 Hyphomicrobiales bacterium | reverse complement strand
CTTTTTAAAGAAGCCAACTGTTTCAATGGCTGTTGCTGTCTCAACGTTTGACAAGGCGTTCATGCCGTTTGCACTTGCTGTGTTTGCGCTCATTGCAACTGTTGCAAGGGCTAAAGCTGCGATAACTGTTTTTGTAAATGTGTTGGTCATTGTGTTTCTCCGAATATGTTTGTTTGTGCGTTTGTTTTGTTGTTTGTGTCTTTCGATGATTTGAAGGTAGCCCTTCGCAAAACATAATGATGTGCATTGCTGCACATTGAGTGCACAATTATTCTATCTCATTGATTTTGTTTGATTTTATTATTTTTACGCAAAAAAAGGCCCTATCAACGGGGAATGTTGATAGGGCCATCCTTGACAGAGGCACTTGTCAAGGCCGGAGCAAAGATCCGGATTCGATTTTGTTTTTGTCAGCATTTGCTGAAACGGCGCATTTTAAAAATACACTCTAATAATGGCTTAATTATATCATTTGCTCATCGTGCGATGTGCATTCCTGCACACTGCGTGCAGATATCCTTCACAAAAGAAAAACGTGCAAAGTGGGTTTAGCGAGGCGCAGCGGCGCGGGCTAAACGGTCGTTAATCGCCAAACCAAGCCCTGTCATGGGTATTGGCGAGACGGCGATTTTCTGAACACCCAGTTCATCAAACCGCGTGAGACAAGAAAAAAGCTTTGCAGCCGCTTCTTTTAGATCCCCGCTTTCACTGAGAGAGAGAGTATGGGGGGCATCCAGTGTTGCAGAACCGAAAGTTAAAGCACCATCTTCCCCATCAAGCTCAGTTGCAGACAAGCGTAAAGTCGCTTGGGGTGCATAATGTGAAAGCATCATACCGGGGGCTTTTATTTCACCATGAGACTCAGGGCGATTTAAGGGTGCGCCAATATGGGCTTCTAGCATCTCGGAGGATAAACCACCGGGGCGCAATAAGATGGGTTCATCGTCAACAAATGAGATAATTGTCGATTCCAAACCGACACTTGCAAGCCCACCATCCAAGATCAGGTCAATGCGGCCGTTAAGTTGCGCGGCAACGTGGTTTGCAGAGGTTGGACTAATTTTACCTGACAAGTTGGCGCTTGGGGCCGCTATTGGCTTTCCATAGCTACCAATAATGTCCCGCGCTTTGCCCATCGGCACACGTATCGCAACGCTATCCAAGCCAGCACGCACAAGATCAGACAGCCCAGCACTCTTCTTATAGGGCACCACCAAGGTGAGTGGGCCAGGCCAAAACTGTTTCGCGCATTTCAATGCTTGATCGCAAAACTCGCCATAGCGCATGGCCATTTCTAGGCTATCGCAATGAATGATAAGCGGATTAAAGCTTGGCCGCCCTTTCGCTTCATAGATGCGCGCGACGGCTTCGCCATTGGTTGCGTCGGCAGCAAGACCGTAAACGGTTTCCGTTGGAAGTGCGACCAATCCGCCCGCCCCAAAAACATCAAGCGCAAGATTTTCGGCATTAGTGCTATCCAAAGCTATTGTTTCTGTCGATTTTTGCACAAGAGCACTCAATAATTGTTGACGTTTACGTAAGCGTTATTTAAAACAAAGAACAATTGTTTCCCGCAAGCAAGACAATCGGATTTGCGGAATTGTTCATGGCATAAAAACACGGCATCATGCCAGAATAAAAATAGCAGAAGAATATGTTGCATCTGTTTGGCCTCGAACGCCTTGGCGTTTCGAGGTGGAGGACAAAGCGAGCAACGTCTAACTAAGGAGGTCTGCATGTATCGCGCACCAGTGGAAGAAATTGCATTCACATTGAAGAAAGTCATCGGACTAGATGCTGACTTGCAAAAAGGCGTTTTTGGCGATCTGTCGGATGATCTTGTTGATGCTATTTTGGAAGAAGCGGGAAAGTTTGCCAATGACGAGCTAGCACCGCGTAATTGGCAAGGCGATCAAGAAGGCCTTAAACTCGATAATGCGGTTGTTACCACCCCTAAGGGATTTGGCGACGTCTATAATGCATGGTGCGAAGCGGGCTGGAACAGTTTGACAGGATCAGAAGCATTTGGCGGGCAAGCGCTTCCGCTTACGATGGCCGTTGCCACCAATGAAATGTGGAATGCCGCCAACATGTCGTTTGCACTCTGCCCACTGCTTACAGCTGGCGCGATTGAAGCTTTGACCACCCATGGCAGTGACCACTTGCAACAAACCTACCTTGAAAAACTCATCTCTGGTGAATGGACGGGCACAATGAATTTGACAGAGCCACAATCTGGTTCTGACCTTTCCACTTTACGCAGCAGTGCTAAGCCCGCAGGTGATGGCACCTACCGCATTTTCGGACAGAAGATTTTCATTACTTATGGCGAGCACGACTGGACAAGCAACATCTGCCACCTCGTCCTTGCTCGCCTGCCTGATGCGCCAGCGGGTGTAAAAGGTATTTCGCTCTTCTTAGTGCCGAAGTTCATTCCAAATGACGATGGCACTCCTGGAAAACGTAATGACGTTTTCTGTAATGGGCTTGAAGAAAAGCTCGGCATTCACGCATCGCCCACCTGCACTATGATTTTTGGTGATGACCATCAAGTCAATGAAACAGGTGAAAAAGGGGCAGTCGGCTGGTTGATCGGCGAAGAGAACAATGGCCTTGCTTGCATGTTCACCATGATGAACAACGCCCGACTTAACGTAGGCGTACAAGGGGCTGGCCTGACAGAGCGCGCCTTCCAACAAGCCTTAAATTTTTCCAATGAACGCCGCCAAGGTTCTTCACCGCTCAATCAAGGGGAAGGCATGGCGCCCATCGTTATGCATCCTGATGTAACGAGAAACTTGATGACAATGCGCGCCATGGCTCAGGCCTCTCGTGCGTTATGTCTTGCCTGCGCTTATGCGCTTGATATGGCTGAACATGCGGACGAGGACAAACGTGCCTTTTGGAAAGCACGCGGTGACCTTCTAACCCCGCTTGCAAAATCTTATTCAACAGACTGCGCGGTTGAAGCTTCTTCAATCGGTGTGCAGGTTCATGGCGGCATGGGCTTTGTTGAAGAAACGGGTGCCGCTCAACACATGCGCGACAGCCGTATTTTGCCAATTTATGAAGGCACCAACGGCATTCAAGCCATCGACCTTGTGGGCCGTAAGCTGCGCGTTGATGGTGGCGAGAGCGCTAAGGCCTTTATCGCTGAAATGCGCGAGACTGCCGACACATTACGCGAAAGCAATCAATCTGATTTCGGCGCAATCTCTGCCCGCCTCACCTCAGCACTTGATGACCTTGAGACCACCACCGATTACATGCTTGATTGTCTTTCAAATAAGAAGATGAACGATGCAATGGCAGGTGCAACACCTTATCAAAAGCTCTTTGCGCTAACAGCCAGCACGGCCTTCCACGCAAAAGGTGCCTTGGAAACAGGCAACGCCGATGATGGTCAAGCAAGCTTACGCATCAAAACCGCCCGCTTCTTTGCTGAAAACTTAGCAACAGAAACCGCAAGCCTGCGCCTTAGCGTTCTTGAAGGAGCAGACGGAGTATTGAGTGCGACAGAAGAATTGCTTGCTGGCTAAGCCATTTTGGAGAAGACCATGACTGATTTTATCACCATTGCAGACGACGAGAACGTTCGCACCATCCGCTTTAATCGCGCGGATAAAAAGAATGCCATCACGCAAGACATGTACGCGAAAATGGCAGATGGCATTGAGAGCGCAAGCGACGATGGCATCAGAGCCATTCTGTTTCTCGGCCAACCCGGTGTGTTTTCTGCTGGCAATGACATTGCAGACTTTTTGTCTCGTGGCATGACAGACGATATGAGTGCAACGGCGACCGTTCGGTTTTTGAAAGCTTTAGCCACCACAGGCACGCCATTAGTCGCCGCTGTTGACGGTTTGGCGATTGGCGTTGGTGCGACCATGCTGATGCATTGCGATATGGTTTTTGCAAGTGAAGCCGCAACGCTCAAAACACCGTTCCTCAATCTAGGCGTCGTGCCAGAAGCCGCTTCCAGCCTTATCGCGCCTCGTATTATGGGCCAGCAACGGGCGTTCGAAATGTTGATTATGGGCGAAACGTTTAGTGCCGAGCGAGCACGAGAATCAGGCTTGGTCAATCATGTCACTAGCAGCGATAAGCTTGAAGCAACAGCAATGGCAGCCGTTAAAAAGCTGAGCATGCTCGCGCCTGGCGCATTATCCATCAGCCGCAAATTACTGCGTGGCGACACAGCAGACATTACAGCTCGTATGGATGAAGAATTCGTCTTATTCGCCGAGCGTCTAAAATCAGATGAAGCCCGCGAAGCCTTTGCAGCCTTCATGGAAAAACGTCCACCGCGCTTTGCGTAAGAAACAAACAAAAATGAATTTCACATCAGAACAAAGGTTCTAAGCATGTCTAGTCTCGCAGGAAAAACACTGTTTATTACGGGTGCCTCACGCGGCATCGGCAAAGCCATTGCCCTTCGCGCAGCCCGTGACGGCGCTAATGTTGCCATCGCCGCTAAAACAGCTGAACCGCACCCGAAGCTTGAAGGTACGATTTACACAGCCGCTGAAGAAATTGAACAGGCAGGCGGCAAAGCGCTGCCGCTTATCGTTGATGTGCGGGAAGAAGAGAGCGTTGCTGCTGCACTTGCAAAGACAGCTGAAACCTTTGGCGGCATCGACATTGTTATCAACAATGCCTCAGCCATCAATCTTTCCAACACTGAAAAACTCGACATGAAGCGCTATGACTTGATGAATTCAGTCAATGCACGCGGCACCTTTATGACAACAAAACTCGCCCTTCCCTATTTGAAGGAAAGCGAGAATGGCCATGTCATCATGTTATCTCCGCCACTTGATATGCAGACCAAATGGTTTTCCAATCATGTTGGCTATTCCATCGCCAAATTTGGCATGAGCATGTGTGTTTTAGGATTTGCTGGTGAGTTTAAACGCCACGGCGTAGCGGTAAACGCCCTATGGCCACGCACAACCATTGCAACAGCAGCTGTCGGTAATTTGCTTGGTGGTGACGCCATGATGCGCGCTAGTCGGAAACCAGAAATTCTGGCTGATGCAGCCCATATGATTTTGAACAAAGACGCCCGTGAATTCACAGGCAACTTCATCATCGACGACACATTCATGGCGGCAGAAGGCGTGACTGACTTTGACCAATACCGTGTTGATGGCACCGTCGCTCTCATGCCAGACTTCTTCGTGCCAGACGATATTTCACCACCAGATATTGTGAATTTGGGGCCTGTTAAAGCATAAGGCCTGCGTTTTTCATATCGACTTGGAAGGCATCACTTGCCAGATAAGTCCATTCATCCTCGCGACGGTTTTTTATCGGGTCATGGATGGCGCTTTCATCTTGGTAAGGCGCTAATGCGGGATGGCACATAATGAGCGGCCAGCCAGATGAGGCTGCTGCCTGTTTTAGCCAACCCTGCATCAAAGGCGCGAAATCTTCGGTTGAATCAAAATCATTCACGCCTAAGAACACATCGTTATGAGCGATGTTTGCTTGTTCGAGTAACTTACGCATCGTCTTTGACAAGCGCGATAAAATCATCGCCTTGATACCCTTCGGCGCATAGCCCTTATCATCGCAAAGTCTAACAAACCCACTCAGCCCCTTGTTTTGACTACACTCAATCAAACATGCGCGGACAATTGGCATAAGATGCACATGTTGATGCCCATCCACAAAATCAGGAAGACGGCCCATAACTTGTGAAAAGCGCTCAATCTGCGCTTCAATCTCATCGGTGATTTCCCGTTTATGAAGCCGACCAAGATGGCTGGAGATAAGCGTTTTATTGATGGTTGGGAAAACACCTTGCGGGGCAAGTTTTGGCATCGGGGTAAGCGGAGCGTATTCACTGAGCGTTAGATGCAGGCCAAGCGTTACATCATGTTTGCTCGCGGCTGCCGCTTCTCGTAATTCCCCAGCACCCGTTTCAAAGGAATCGCCACCACTCATACAGCTCACCGCATTAAGCCGACCTTTAGCAACCAAATCGATGATGCCATCATTCACAGATTTCTTGAGGCCAAAATCATCGGCGCATAGGGTAAAATTGGCAGTTTTTATAGTCATTCCAAGCGAATATACGGTTTTACTAATCAATACAAACGGGCACCAATTACTCACAAAGACTTTACAGGAGTTTATCAATCCTGTTTACTTTTAAGCTCGATAAGGAGTGATTTTAACCTTTTGTTAAGATAAAATCACCGATGCGGGCAGAGTTTGGTATACAGACCTGCTGATAACCAGTTGCGTTCGAGGTTTTAATGCTAACGCCATATCCATCACGTCCGACGAAACAAGCGAATGAGCTTGATGGGAAATTTCTCTCAATCGTTGTTCCAATTTACAA
>JBDVXS010000056.1:0-29685 GCA_039964305.1 Hyphomicrobiales bacterium | reverse complement strand
GAACTAACCTCCTCCCAGTTCATCTATAAGTAAAACGCCCGCTGCACCCTCCTCCCGCAGCGGGCGATTTTTTTTGGCCAAACGCTAAAATTTCCCAATCATCTAGCTTCAGCAATCACCAAGCGCATAAACAGTTGCGTTCATGGCAGACTGCGCATAATTTGCGACTTCTTTGACACGTCTTAAAAACGACAAGCCCATAAGCTTCCACCGCCCTAAGCCTCCAACCAATGAATGCGAAACCAACATGACTGACAAATCACCTATTCATATTATTGGCGGCGGGCTTGCTGGTAGTGAGGCGACTTGGCAACTCGCAGAACGCGGGCAAAATGTCATTCTTCATGAAATGAGGCCTGTTCGTAAAACCGAAGCTCACCATACTGACGGGTTGGCTGAACTTGTATGCTCCAACTCTTTTCGCTCAGATGATGCGACGTCTAATGCTGTTGGCGTGCTGCACGCGGAAATGCGGTTGGCAGGATCTTTGATCATGCAATGTGCTGACGCCAATCAAGTGCCCGCAGGCGGTGCGCTTGCTGTGGATCGTGTTGGGTTTTCTGATGCCGTCACCAAAGCGCTTGAAGACCATCCGAATGTGACAATTTCGCGCGAAGAAATTGGCGAACTCCCTCTTGATGACTGGGGCCAAGTGCTCATTGCCACCGGTCCTCTCACTTCAGATGCCTTAGCTGAACAAATCCGCGCCAAAACGGGCGAAGAAGAACTCGCCTTTTTCGATGCAATTGCCCCTATCGTGCATAAAGAAAGCATCGATATGGATAAGGCTTGGTATCAATCCCGCTATGACAAAGTCGGCCCTGGTGGAACGGGTGCGGACTATATCAACTGCCCGCTCGATGAAGAGCTTTACAATGCCTTCATGGATGCGCTGACAGAAGGTGACACAACCGACTTTAAAGAATGGGAAGCAAACACGCCTTATTTTGATGGCTGCCTACCGATTGAGGTGATGGCATCGCGTGGGCGTGAAACGCTTCGCCACGGCCCAATGAAACCGATGGGCCTTACCAATAAGCACGACCCAGAGGTTAAACCCTACGCCGTCGTGCAACTGCGTCAAGATAACGCACTCGGCACCCTTTATAATATTGTCGGCTTTCAAACCAAGCTGAGATACGGCGCACAGGCTGACATCTTCCGCATGATACCGGGCCTACAAAACGCAGAATTTGCCCGCCTTGGCGGTCTGCACCGCAACACATTTTTGAATTCGCCCAAGTTGCTCGACGAGACATTGCGCCTTAAAAGCGACCCGCGCATTCGATTTGCTGGCCAAATTACAGGCTGCGAAGGTTATTTGGAATCGGCGGCAATTGGCATGCTAACAGGTCGGTTCATGGCAGAAGAAGCACAAGGCACAACCCCAAGCCTACCGCCAGAAACAACAGCATTCGGCTCTTTGCTTGGCCATATCACAGGTGGCCACATTGCCGATGAGGGAAAAGGCTCAAAACGCTCCTTCCAACCGATGAACATCAATTTCGGCCTCTTTCCGCCAATTGAAGTGCAAAAGCCCGTTGAAGGAAAACGCTTTAGAGGCAAAGAAAAAGCCCGCGCCAAAAAACTCGCCATGGCAAACCGCGCTTTGGCGGACACAAAAGTCTGGCTTGGCAACGGTGCTTCGGAAGCGGCTGAATAACCTTCACAGTAAAGGTATCTCATTTATTAATTCAAAGAATAAAATCCCAGACAGATGACGCCAAAAATGTAAATAAATTTATCCTAGCATCAGCATTCAATACCGAAGTAATAGAAATTATAGGTATAGTTGCAATGTTTAGAATAAACAAATTATATGCACTTGGGTTAATTATTATCATTTTGCTGGGCGGCGCTTTTAATTACTCAGCTCCACATGCAATCAACATGGCATTGAAGTCTGATGCAGAAAACATCGGTCTTTCCATTGCACAATTGATGGGACGCAGAATCCCAGACCTTGGTTTGTTGAACAAAGACGATAGTCTATTTAGAGACTTGGATTATTCTCTCAAAGTCGAAAGAGTTCAGCATCTAGCCCAAGATGTGCTGGCAACAGATAAAATTCACCAAGTTGATTTCATCAATTCAGATTGCATGTGCGCGATCAGTCTCGGGTCTTACAAGTCCAATAAATCACAACAAAAAGAACTTGTTTCAGATGCCGCCAACGGCCACAAGCGCGCAGCCTTTGATGGTGCAAAACGCAATACATTCAAAATGTACAAAGAAAACCTAGCAAACCATATCTTCTTTGACATGAAGAAGCATAAGCCAATGACCAGTGGCAGCCACCGAAAGTACCAACTTCCTTTGGATCATGGTCTTGTTGACCAGCTAATTAAAGGCAGAAGTGACGCGACTTTTGTAAGAGACATTGCACACCCTTACCAACCAGCTCAATTTGGTGAGGTATATCATATGGTAAGAGCGAACAACCAAGTAGCCTTCGTAATTCGCATTTTAGTCGACTTAACAAAACCTGCGGCGGCTTACAATAAACTAGCAGATAACCTCTGGTTAGCAGGCTTAGGCCTATTGGGCTTTGGTTTATTCTACCCACTATTCTGCAAAATTGTTTCACAAAGCGAAACAGCAACGAAAAAGGTTGAGTCAGTAAAATCAATCGGCTGGTTTGAGCTTTTCACCATAGCAAGCATCGCCATCATTGTGCTCACCTTGTCATTAGGCAACCCGCTAAATAACATCGAAGCAATCATATCAGTTGATAAACTCAAGCATACTTTGGCCTACACCGCTTTGGGTTTCGTCGTTTTATATGGCCGCAGAACAACAATGCATACCGCGATAGCAGTCATTGGCCTTATCGCCTTCGGCGCTATGCTTGAATTGGCTCAACCTCTATTTGGTCGGTCTGCTGATCAGCTTGATTTCATGGCTAATGTCTTGGGCGTGGCGATTGCATGGTGTGCATTATTTATCGTAAAAAACTTCGACCATAAGGAACTGGTGCAAGACCAAGCGGCTCCTCAAGCATGAGGAGCCTCACGCAAGGTTTCCAAGAGGTTATTCGTCGAACAACCGAAAAGAGGTTTCAGGCGTTAGAAAAATCATTTGTGGTTCATCGGGCAAGGTATCAAGCGAAACAGTAATCACATTGTCATGGCGCGTCTCAACAATGCGCCGCCCTCTAACCCCTTCCAAATACGATAATAACGTCCGTTTATCATGCCAATGCATTGGCAGAATAATCCGCACACCTAGGCGCATGATCAGGCGATCAATATCGTCATGGCTTAACGTTTGAATGCCACTTATCGGCATCATCATCACATCAAGTCGGCCAATCTCTGCCAATTGCTCTTCTGACGGATAGTTATGTAATTGCCCTAAATGTCCAATGCACAACCCGTCCGCCTCATAGACAAATATCGAGTTTTCATCAGGCCGAAAACCTGTTGCCTCAGAAGTGAAATCAGTCGTGACATTGCGAACAATCGTGTCATTGATCCGCACATGGTGGCGGGAAGGCTCACCATCTTTGGCCCAGCCTTGGAGCACATGCTTGATGTTCTGATCTGGTTCAAAGGTGAAATGACCTGTATGGACTGTATTCATGGTGGCGATATCGGGGAGTCGTTTAGATCCCAAAAAACCCGTGAAATCCGTCGCAATATTCAAACCAGCAGATGTTTCAATTCTGAAAGACGAATGCGCCAAATAGGTGATGGTTACATCTTGTCGTGATTGAGCTAACACAAGGCCATCTTTGAAGGACGCTTGCATAATCCCATTTTCAAACTGAGCCACAGGTCTGCAAAAACTACCCTGCGAGCTTTGGGCATAAACGGGAGACGCCCATAAAGTGCTAAGCATTAGAAGTGGCGCGCATATTCCAAAAAATCGCATTGGTTCCTCATTTTCATTATCGACCCAACGGTGTCACAACAAACGGCATACATATTGGTAGCCTATTTAAGGCCTAATCTTTTCTTGATGCAATGTAATGATCGCTGCAAAAGCTAATTCGTTGAGACACTAAACGGTATTTTGCAAACCAAGAGCTTGGCACCGCCCTGATGGCCCCGTTTATCAGTTAAATCCCACCGCGCCATAACGCCCATTGCGCTTTGAGTTGTGAAAGCTGCACAGGCTTATCCAGCAGCGTATCAATGTTTTTCTCAATCAGCTTGAGATAAGGATCAATAAGAACCACGGGCAGGAATACGGGCTTTACATCCTGCGGCAACAAGCGAGCGACACTCAAGGCTTTGTCTTTGTGGTCGCGGGCAAGCATGATGAAATGGGCGATTGCTTCGCGCAGAGCACTCGACATATTGCCTTCTAACAAATCATCCCGCGCTGAGGGAAAAGAAGCCAGTTGATCGTTCGGCAAGAACACCTGCCCTCGCCGTGCATCTGCACCGATATTTCGAAGGGTCACCATGAGCGTATAAGCAACACCCGCATGACCAGCAGCATCTGCCAATGCGCTTTGTTGATCGCTTGATGCAATCAGCGCTGAAAGTTGAAACAGCAACGAGGTCGTCTCACCTGCATAAACTTCAAAATCCGCCATTGTCGGCATGGGGTCGTGATAGAGATCAAAAGCACGAGCCAGTAGAATTTTATCAAAAGTCTCACTGGATAAACTGTGCTTGTCGATGACATCGAGCAGTAACGCGGCCAAAGGGTTTGCGCGGGCGTCGGCAGATTTATCAGCTATCGCATCACGCCACCATTGCAGGCGAATTTCTCCGGGTATCGGCTCACTGACCACATCGCGAATACGGCTAATTTCTGCGTTAAAAGCATAGAGGATCGCCACATCTTCACGGTAATCAGCAGGAAACAACAAACTGGCCAAAAAGCGATCGCGGTCATGCTGGCGGAGTAAATCCATTGCATCCGCCAAGCTGGAACGGTCATGCGCCATAATCAATCAACCGCAATCAATCCGCAGCCAACTGCGCGGTTTTCGCCCAAGAGAACATTATAGGTTCTAATGGCAGCGCCCGTGCTCATTGGATCAGCAACAATGCCACTGCCTTGGAAAAGAGCTCGGATTTCTTTTGGCATGGGCAAAAAATCAGCCCCAAGACCCAACAGGAAAACATCAATGCCGCTATCACTAAGCACACGGTCAAAATGTTCAGGCGTCAGCTCGCTAGCCTGCTCAACATGCCAAGCAAAAATGCCTTCCGGCAGGCACAGGATAGAGCCTTGGTGGGACATTTCAGCAAAACGGAACCCGCCATTGCCATAGGCTTCTACGGGCGCGCGGCCTGGGAAATGCGCTTCATGCATTTCAATGCCGCGCGAGCCATGTTGTTCATCCATCATACTTCAACAGCTGGTCCAGAACTATCTTCGCCTTCTTTGTCCACGCGGGTCTGGTCAATTTGACCTGGACGAAGGTTCATCAAGATCAAGAACGGAGCCGCGATAAAGATTGACGAATATGTCCCAATAACCACACCCCAAATCATGGCGAATGTGAAAGATTGGATCACCTCACCACCGAGGAAGTAAAGCGATAGAAGCGCGAGTAACGTGGTAACGGATGTCAAGGTTGTCCGAGACAATGTTTCGTTGATCGCCAGATCAAGCACTTCCGCCACAGGACGTTTTTTGAACTTGCGCAAATTCTCTCGAATACGGTCATAGACCACCACCGTATCATTGAGCGAGTAACCAACAATGGTCAGCACCGCCGCAATGGTTGAGAGGTTGAAATCGAGTTGTAAGAGCGCAAACAAGCCAATGGTGATAATCACATCGTGCGTGGTCGCCACCACAGCGCCAACAGCAAAGTGCCATTCGAAACGGAACCAGATGTAAACCAACACAGCAAACAAAGCTGCAAGAACCGCAATGGAGCCTGCCTGCGTTAGTTCTTCCGAGACCCGAGGCCCAACAACTTCAACGCGGCGATATTCAATGTTATCCTCACCCAGAGAGGCACGAACTTTCTTCACAGCTTCTTGTTGAGCCGCCTCGCCGCCATCTTGTTGTTGAATGCGGATCAAGATGTCATTTGGCGCACCAAATTCTTGCACCTCAACATCACCAAGCCCAAGGCTTCCAAGGTTTGATCTAATCTCAGCAATGTCAGCAGGACCGTCGGTTGTTTCAATCTCAACCAGCGTACCGCCTCTAAAGTCGATACCAAGATTGAGGCCATTGACGAAGAACAATCCCAGCGACAAGACAATCGCTATCAATGAAATTGGGAAGCTGAACTTACGATCCTTCATGAACTTGAACGTCGTATTGTCAGGAATAAGGTTCAATATCCAACGCAAAGACAATGTTTTTGGACGTGACTTTAAAATCCATTTTGAAACGATGAAGCGAGAGAATGTACAGGCGCAGAACACTGTGGTGATGATACCAATGGCAAGCGTTACCGCGAAACCTTTAACGGGGCCTGAGCCTAAGAAGAACAAGATCACAGCGGCAATAAACGTTGTGATGTTTGCATCCAAAATAGTACCAAAGGCCTTTGAATAGCCCTCTTGCACAGCTTGCACAGTTTTGCGCCCTGCTCTGACTTCTTCGCGAATACGTTCAAAAATCAGAACGTTCGCATCAACAGCCATACCAACCGTTAGCACGATACCAGCAATACCCGGCAGCGTAAGCGTTGCGCCAAGGAAGGAAAGAACGGCAATAATCAGCGAGATGTTGGCCGCCAGCGCGATGTTCGCGACGATGCCGAATTTGGCATAAACCAGCACCATGAAGATGATGACCGCAATCGCGCCAATCACAGCTGCGATGAAGCCAGAATCGATATTGTCTTGACCAAGACCTGGACCAACGGTGCGTTCCTCAATAACAGTCAAATCAGCAGGCAAAGCACCAGCCCGTAGAAGGATCGCAAATTCGTTTGCAGATTCGACAGTAAACTGCCCAGAAATTTGACCAGAACCACCCAAGATCGGTTCTTGAATAGTTGGTGCTGAGACGACCTTGTCATCCAAAACAACAGCGAACGGACGGCCCACGTTTTCTTGCGTTGCGCGGCCAAATTTTCTGGCACCTGCCGTATTAAAGCGGAAGGTCACAACAGATTCATTGGTTTGCTGCGTAAAGGCAGGTTGCGCATCGACCAAGTCATCACCCGACACAATTGTGCGATCTTGAACCAGATATTTAAACCCAGCAGCACGCTCTTGCTCACTATGCGCTTCTAGGATGCTAGAACCCAAAGGCGGACGGGTCGCTTCTGCTTCCGCAGCCGACATTGATTGATCGACCATACGGAAAGAAAGTTTAGCCGTTTCGCTCAAAAGCGCTTTCAATCGCTCAGAATCACCAAATCCAGGCACTTGAACAAGAACCCGATCTGTACCTTGGCGCTGAATGGTTGGCTCTGTTGTGCCAAGTTCATCAATACGGCGACGGATCACTTCAACAGATTGTTGAACCGCAGAAGACAAGCGTTGCTCAATCCCCTCATCCGTCAATTCAAGGCGAAACAGCGATCCGTCATTGCTCAATGATACTTCAGTTGTCGGCGCGCCCGTAAATACATCTGTCAAACTTGGCTGAATAACCGTCTGCAAAGCTTCACGAGCACGGGCGACATCAGCTTCATCAGTCAAACGGAACTGAACAGCACGATCACCAACAACAGCCGCGCGTGAGGCTTTAATCCGCTCATCACGCGATCCATCTGCGTTACGGCCACTCAGCGCCCGCAACACATCTGCCCGCAGGTTTTGAACCCGCTCTTTAACAAGTCCCTCACGTTCAACTTGAATGAGAAGATGCGACCCACCTTGCAAATCCAGCCCCAAAACCATTTGGTCTTGCGGCAAGAATGAAGGCCAAGCGTTTACCTCTTCCTCACTGAAAAGGTTGGGTGCGGCATAAACCACGCCCAAAAGGACGGTGAGAAGGATAAGCGTGGATTTCCAGACGGAAAAATGGGTCATTATAATATCTCAAATGAGGGAGTGTAGTGGATTGGCTTTACTCAGCTTTCGCTGGTTCACCTTTAACGCGTACTTCGTGGATCATCGGGCGGAAAACTTTGATCTTCGTGTCTTTCGCAATTTCGATCTCCATTTCATCGCTATCTTCTGTAACCTTGGTCACCTTGCCGATAACGCCACCATTCATCACAACATTATCGCCACGGCTCACATTGCGGATCATCGCTTCATGGGCCTTCATGCGTTGACGCTGTGGGCGCAGAATGAAGAGATACATAATCGCAAAAATAGCAACGAAAGGTAGCAGGCTGAACAAAAGCCCACCTGGCTCACCGCCGCCGGCAGTTTGGGCAAAAGCTGGTGTAATAAACATCGTATTTCCTTCATAAATTCAAGTTTAGAGCCGGACCGATCATACGAAAACGAACCAATCAGTCGAAAGTTGCCGGACTATACAATTCCCTTGGTGATTTGCAATTGCTGATCGTACAAATCCAGACCTAAACATGACGAATTACATCACCAAAAATCGTCCAAATCCATTTATCATGCAACAAGACCTCAAAATGCGAGCGTTGAACTGCCTTTTTCCTTGATTGAGATGATGTTACCACGCTAACCAATTCCCACCGTCTAATCCTTCACTTAAGCAATTTGCGGACTGATACAATGGCTGATGATGCAATTCGTGTTCTAAACGACAAACTTGAGGCTCTCACACGTCTTGTTGCCCAAATGGCACCGCAAGTACCGCCAGCTTTCGACCCCACAATTGCCGATGCCTATCTATGGCGGGCTGAGGAAGGTTTTTTGCAGGCTGTGGAAACAATCAATCGCGTTCCAATCGATCTGCTTGTTGGTATTGAGCTTGTGAGAGACAAGCTCGTTGAAAATACACGTCAATTTGCAAACGGTTATGCTGCCAACAACGTTTTGATGTGGGGTGCACGCGGCATGGGCAAGAGTTCTGTTGTCAAAGCCGCCCACCGCGTCATCAATGATGAGATGAAACAATCAGGCTTGAGCCATGGTTTGAAACTCATTGAAATTCATCGCGAAGATATTGATAGCCTGCCGCAACTCATGCGGCTTTTGAAGAGCACCGAAGACCGTTTCATCATTTTTTGCGATGATCTGTCCTTTGATGGCGATGATGCAAGCTACAAGTCGCTCAAAAGCGCTCTTGATGGTGGTGTTGAGGGACGTCCTGACAATGTTATCTTTTATGCAACGTCCAACCGCCGCCACTTGATTCCTCGCGACATGATGGAAAACGAGCGCGCCACCGCGATCAACCCATCAGAAGCCATTGAGGAAAAAGTCTCACTATCCGACCGCTTTGGACTGTGGCTTGGTTTCCACAAATGCACGCAAGATGACTATATGGCGATGATCGAGGGCTATGCAGAACGCTATCAGCTTAAAATTGATGCCGAACAGCTTCGTTACGAGGCCCTAGAATGGGCAAAAACCCGAGGCAATCGCTCGGGTCGTGTCGCTTGGCAGTATATACAAGATCTGGCCGGACGAACCGGCCAGACAATTGATTTGGATTAAAGCAATAAGCTAGTTTGAAAGATGGGACATCGGATTAACCGGTGTCTTACCTTCACGGATCTCAAAGTGCACTTGCGGTGAAGACACGGAGCCAGATTTACCCGACTTAGCAACAACCTGCCCTTGGCGAACACGTTGCCCGCGCTTAACACTCAATGCTTGGTTATGAGCATAAGCCGTTACAAACCCATTGCTGTGGCGAACAAGAACCAAATTGCCATAATCAGCTAGTCCGTTCCCAGAATAAATCACTTCACCCGCAGCAGCAGAACGAACTGGCGTTCCTTCTGGAACTTTGATGTTGATGCCAGCATTTTTCTGACCAAAGTGCCCAACCACGTCACCACGCACTGGCCATTTAAAGCCAGAAGATGACGTTGCTTCAGGTTTTTTCGATGACGCAGTGGTTATTGGGTCAACCTTAGGCGCTGCATAACTAGCAACTTGCTTTGTGGATGTTCCAGCCTGTGTCGCTGCAACGCGGCGCACAGGATTAGCTTTTGGTTGTCCAGCCGCATTTGCGCTGCTTGCTACTGTTTTTCCAGCTGCATAATTTGGACGCGAACGCGGAACAGCTGCAACAACACGACTATTCGACACGACCTTTGGAGGAAGGGGTTGTGAAGCGATTGATCCTGTTGTTGTGCTATCCAAACGCGGCAGAGCTGCAACGCTTTGTGTTACACTTGATGTTGCAACACTTTGCGATGAACCTGGAATGCTCAAGACTTGACCAATTCTGATCACATTACCGTCTTGAATTCCATTAGCTGCCTTGATGGAAGCAACGCTTGTTCCGTGTAGGCGACCGATCTTAGATAGGGTATCACCTGATTGAACCTTATGAGCACCAAACGATTGATTGTTTGCCGTGCTTTTTGGCGGAAGCGGTTGTCTTGGAGCTGAAACAACTGAAGCAGTCGTTACAGGATCAACCGCCGCACGCACTGTTTGTGGACGCAAAGTTCCACTTGATGCATTGGCAACGCGTTTGTTGGCGTCAGGGGCAGAAACACCAACATTTGGCGCGTAAACATAAGTTGGTATCAAAATACGTTGACCAACGCGCACTGCGCTTGGATCACTGATGCCATTTGAGCTTGAAATCGCATCCACAGGCACACCATAGCGACGAGACAATGAATACAGCGTCTCACCCGGTTTTAGAGCAACATAAGTGCCACCAGTATTAGACCAGCCATTGTTGTTTTTTGGAGCCTGCGCACGAGGAGCCACACTTGCCGTTACTTGTGGATCAACTTGTGTTGGATTACTGCGGATTACCTGTTTAATCGGTGACGCACCGATAGAAGAACGGATCACTTTAGGCTCTGTGAACCGAGTGATGGAACTTGTCGACGTGCGATCAACATCAGCCGTATAAACGCCTTGTGGTGGCGTGTATCCTGTTGGGCCACCAGTATTCGGCGCTAAAGACCCTTTAGGGGCTGGGCTTTGCGTTGGAATTGGCGAATATTTGCGCGTCCAGCCTGTACCAACTTCAAAAGCTTGTTGCGCTGAAGATGAAGCGACTTGCGCGCCCAAAGGTGCTGGTGCTGGCAAAGATTCAGGGTCATTAATCGCTTGAGCCTGTTCCAAGGTCAAACGACCACCATTGTTAGGTGTTGACGCCAAAGTTGACGATTGAGGCAGTGACTGCACTGGCGGCAAAGCTTGCCGTGCAATTGACGTCGCCTGAGGAATTGTTGGTTGCGATAATGTTGGGCGAGCAGGGAAACTTGGAGATTGCTGACCAAGTGCTATCTGCTGTGCTGGCACACCAAATTTCTGCGAGACGCCGCTGGCTGAAACGGCCTGACGACTCAAATTCTTTGCGCTGAATGGATCTTGTTGCGCAAATTGCGGCTGCAGAACATCTATTCTTTGCGGAACATTTTGGCGAACACGCGACGCCACCGAGGTTCCTTGTACCACACTGCCAAATTGACCAAAGCCCTGTTGATTAATGGGCTGAGGTTGCTGCTGAACTGACGCCGTAAACAACGGATCAGCAAAGCGAGCGGCTCCCTCACTACAACCAGCAGCGGCTGCAGAAACAAGGGTTAGACAAGCAACATTCTTCAGAAATTTGGCGCGTGGCCATATAAAACGAGTACTCATAACACAACTCAGTTCACAATTTTTACTGAGGGCATTAAAAACCAGTAACCTAAAAAAACTCTTAAAGTCTGTAAGCAGTACCCGAAATTATTGGGAGATAACGGGCGCTTGACAATTTTTTCGCCTCAAAACCGTGTTCAACCTTGACGTGCAGCGTCAAATCGCAAGTTGCTTTTGATTGAATAATTGGGGCAATTAAACGTCCCCCCACCTTTAATTGATCCAATAAAACGGGTGGTATTGTCGAAATGCCAGCATTAATAATAATACAATCAAAGTTATCTTGTTCGGGCCAACCAAGCATTCCATCAGCAAAACGCATTATAATATTGCCAATGCGCATGGCTTCAAAACGTCTCTCAAAATCATCAACCAATGTGCGAAAGCGCTCGATCGTATAAAGGCGCCGACACAGACTTGCTATCAAAGCGGCTTGATACCCAGATCCTGTTCCAATCTCCAAAACTTTATGATTTGGCTCTAAATCCAAAGCCTGAATGATCGTTGAGACGACAGTCGGTGCTGTTTGTAGTTGGCCACACGGAATAGACGCTGCACTATTTGGTTTTAATTTTGTTGTTACATATCCAGGGTTGATGAATTTCCGTCTTGGGAATTTCTCATACAGCTGCATCCTGTCAGGTTCCATAATGCCCTGCTCTCTGATCGCCAAAATTAAGGCCATCATTTCTTCAGCGTGCTGATTGTTATCTGATGCAGAAAAAGATGAGATCATTATGCTAGACGTTCCTGTTTTCCTGCTTTGCGCTTTAACAGATCAACGGGAAAGGTTGCAAGGATCACGCCGCTCATAATCGTCAAAATTCCAATCATGTGAAACTGCTCGAAGCTTTCACCCAAAATCAATACAGCAAGACCTACCCCATAGACTGGCAGCAAATACATGAAAATGCCAGCAATTGCCGGTCCAGCCATTCGCACAGAATTTTGATACGCTAAGAAAGCAGCAATGGAAGAGCTAAACACAATGCCCGCCAACCCCAGCCAAACGCCTTTATCCGTTGGCAATGGTGCAATATAAGCAAGCTCCATGGCAGCAAATGGTGCCAATGTTACAGCACCCATAAAACTGAACACGCATAAGAGCATCGCACTTGGCAGACCAGCTAGGCTTTCCGATTTAAACATGACGGAATAAACCGCCCACGCAATGGCAGCAAAAACCATAGCAACATCACCGACATTAAAGTTTAGCGCCAAAGCATTGTCGACATTGCCGCGCATTAAAATCACCAGCACCCCAATGGAAGCGATCAAAATGCCGACCCCTTCTCTCAGTAAAATACGCCGGCCTCGATATATCGCTTCAAATAACACAATCAAAACGGGTGAAGACAGATAAATCAAAATCGCATTGGTGCCAGATGTTTTCGTCAATGCAAAATAGACAATGGCCCCACAAATCCACATGCCCAAAAACCCCATCACGCCCAACGTGGAAAAAAGCGATGCAACGCGGCGCTTATGTTTCCATAAGGGGGCAATGACAAAAGGCAACAAGATGATGAAAACCAGCCCCCAGCGAACAAAGGCCAATGTCCACGGCTCAATACCTGTGATGATCGCTTTGCCAAACAGCATGTTGGACGCGAAGAACAACGGCGCTAAGGGCAAGGTGGCGTAAGCAAGATATTTTGACCAAGGCATGATCAGGAATTGCCCCACACTTTACCAAGGCTTTGCAACGCGTCTCGGTCCGTATAATCAGGCCGCATCGGCGTGATGGTCGTATAACCCTCCCGCAAGGCTGCAATATCGCTATCACCTTTTGAGGTTATGTTGCCTGCTTGAAAGGTGAGCCAATAATAAGACTGCCCGCGTCCATCCCGTCGATGCTCACCAAACAGTTCATGGTCTATCGCTCCTTGCGGCACGACTTTTTCACCCATCACATCACTTGGAGCGCGATCAGGAAAGTTTACATTGATAAAGGTAGATGGATCAAAGCCCGCGTCTAACCCGCGCTGAATAATCGAGGGTGCATGTTCTTTTGGCGTATCCCAATAGGCAATCCGCTCTCCACCCCAGTCAACTCGCAATGACAGAGCGAAAGAGCGAATGCCCAAGATTGCCCCTTCCATTGCGCCTGCCGCAGTGCCTGAATAGGTAACGTCGTTCGCAGCATTTTGACCATGATTAACACCCGACAAGATTAAATCTGGTGGTGACGGCATAAACTCTTTCACGCCCATAATCACGCAATCTGTCGGCGTGCCCGTGACGCTAAAATCGCGTTCACCGTGCTTGGTAAAGCGCAAAGGGTGCGACAGAGTGATGGAATGCGACAAGCCGCTCTGGTCTGTCGCAGGCGCCACCGCCCACACATCATCCGTCAACTCAGCAGCAATCTTGCGCAGGACCTCAAAGCCCGGCGCGTGAAAGCCGTCATCATTGACTAAAAGTATGCGCATAGGCCCTACCCGACGTATTGGATTTAAGAAATAACGCTAAGGCCACCCATATAAGGTTGCAAGGCTTCAGGCACATTGATGGTGCCATCTTCGTTTTGATAATTCTCCAAAACCGCAATCAGCGTGCGACCAACCGCAAGGCCAGAACCGTTGAGCGTGTGGCAATAGGTTGGCTTCTTCTCGCCCTCAACACGGTAACGTGCATTCATGCGGCGGGCTTGGAAGTCGCCACATACAGAACAAGATGAAATCTCACGATAAGCATCTTGGCCCGGCAACCACACTTCAATGTCGTATGTCTTACGCGCACCAAAGCCCATATCACCAGAACAAAGCGTCATAACGCGGTAATGAATATCAAGGCGCTTCAACACCTCTTCCGCACACCCAAGCATACGCTCAAGTTCGGCTTCTGATTCCTCAACCTTCGTAATCGACACCATCTCCACCTTCGGGAACTGGTGAACCCGCAACATGCCGCGCGTATCACGGCCAGCAGAACCTGCCTCAGAACGGAAGCATGGTGTAAAGGCGGTCATGCGCAGTGGAAGGTTCTTTTCTTCCAAAATGCTATCACGCACCAAATTTGTCAGCGGCACCTCAGCTGTTGGGATCAGCCAGCGGCCATCGGTTGTTTTGAAGCTATCTTCCGCAAACTTCGGCAATTGCCCCGTGCCATACATAACATCATCACGCACCAACAAAGGTGGCGACACTTCCGTATAACCATTTTCACCTGTGTGGAGATCAAGCATAAATTGCGCAAGCGCGCGTTCAAGACGCGCTAATTTGCCTTTCAAGATCACAAACCGTGAACCAGCAAGCTTAGCTGCCATTTCAAAGTCCATAATCTCAAGCGCTTCACCAAGCTCATAATGCTCTTTAGGTGCAAAACCGAGAGACGGTTTGTCGCCAACCGTGCGGTAGACAATATTATCATCTTCGCTCAGGCCAACAGGCACATCATCAAGCGGTACATTTGGGATCGCAGAAAGTTCAGTCTCAAGCGCTTCATTCAGTTCGCGCTCAACCTCTTCGCCGGATTGAATGAAAGCTTTAATCTCAGCCACTTCAGCAATCGCCTTTTGAGCGGCGTCTTCATCACCGTTGGCTTTCGCCTTGCCAATTTCCTTAGACGCAGAATTACGGCGCTCCTGACTTTCTTGCAATTTGGTCAAATGAGCACGACGCTTATCGTCCAGCTCAATTAGTTTTGCAGAAAGCGGCTCAGCACCACGCTTCTTTAGCGCTGCGTCAAGAGCCTCAGGATTTTCGCGAATCCACTTGATATCAAGCATAGTTCAACTGCCTAGTCGTCGCGGCAATAATCGAATGCGATTGGAATTAGGTTTTGTCGATGTCTTGGTTGTCTTGTGTCTCCACAAGGTCAGTACCTGGTTCATCGTCATCAGCCAAATTCGCCATCACGTTGCGCTCGCGTTGCCGTTCCACGAAGCGCACACAGAAGATAGATACTTCGTAGAGAACGAGCGTTGGAAGTGCAAGGCTGATCTGACTGATTGGATCAGGAGGCGTTAAAATTGCCGCCGCACCAAAAGCCAAAACGATTGCGTATTTACGTTTCGCTGAAAGACCTTCGGACGTCACCACATTAATGCGAGCCAACAGTGTCATGACTACTGGCAGCTGGAAAACCGTACCAAAGGCGAAAATCAACGTCATAATGAGGCTGAGGTATTCCGATACTTTCGGAACGTTGGTAATTGTCGCCGTCGTGCCGGTTCCCGCTTGCTCTAATGACAAGAAGAAGGCGATCGCAAGCGGCATAACCACGAAATAAACAAGACAAGCACCGATAATGAAGAGAATCGGTGTTGCAATGAGGAAGGGATAAAACGCCGAGCGCTCATGTCGGTAAAGTCCGGGAGCCATGAACATATAAATTTGGCTGGCAATCACCGGAAACGCGATAAAGATCGCACCAAAGAAACCAATCTTCATCTGCGTGAAGAACAACTCTTGAAGCGCTGTATACTGGAACAATGCCGCTTCATCGCCACGGGCCACAATATAGGGCCATGTGAGAATGTCGAAAATCTCATTTGAGAAAATAAAACACACGACAAACGCAATACCAATAGCAACAACAGCTTTCAGCAACCGTGAACGCAGTTCTGTTAAGTGCTCAATTAAGGGCGCTTTGGAATCGTCTAGGTTTTGATCCTGAGTTGCCATCGTTACTTATATTTCCTCAGGACACTTCACTGGCGGGCTTTTTGGCAGCCTTCGCGCGTGATGCTGTTTTCTTGGCAGCAGGTTTGGCCGCAGGTTTTGCAGCCGTCGCTTTAGCCGCAGGCTTCTTTGCAGCTGGCTTCTTAGCGGCCGTTTTCTTGGCCGCAGGCTTTTTCGCTTTAGGTGTTGCTTTTGCTGGCGGTGGTCCCGCATCAATCGCTTCGCCTTTAACCTCAGACGCAAGCGCCTCGCCTTCCGCTATATAGTCTTCGTCCGGCTCATCAAAAGCGCGAGCTGAATCCATATAACTGTCGATGTCGCTCTTCACGTCATCCAGCGGGTTGAGTTTTTTGAGGTCAGCCAAATCAGCGTCTTTGATCGCTTCATTCATCTGACCTTGGAAATCACGAGCCATATTGCGCAACTGGCCAATATACTTGGCCCCCGTGCGCAACAGACCAGGCAGGTCTTTTGGACCCACCACGATGATCGCAACAACGGCGATCACCAAAATTTCCTGCATACCAATATCAAACATACTCGCCCAAATGCTTACGCGCTAAAACTTAAGCGCAGTCATTGTCGTAAAAGCCTTAGCTGGCTTTCGTTTGATCTTTGGTTTCTTCAGAAACAGTTTCTGTCGTTGTGTGATCAATCGCTTTTTCAGGATCTTCTTTAAGACCCTTCTTGAAGCTATTGATACCTTTAGCGACATCACCCATCATTTCTGAAATTTTGCCGCGCCCAAAAAGAAGCACAACTAAAAGAGCCACAATGATAATCTGCCAAGGACCGATTGAACCAAACATATTTTTCTCCCTATGCGCCTAAACGCGCCTTTTGTCCTCAGTTGCTGATAACCGCACTACTGAGTTTGTCTAATTAGTTGATAGCGCTGAACGGGTGCTCCCCGCAATCACTAATTTCCTGTCTTGGTAAATATAAGCACAGATGCGGGATCTACAACAAATGAAACTAAGTTCGACTTAAGTCGTTGTCGTGCCGGTATTTTAAGGCGCAAAGGCTCCCGATCTCCATCAACAAGTACGGAAATCAGCCGTTTATCGCCTGCAAACCGCTCATTCAGCACCCGCCCATGGGCCAATCCATCCTGCTCATTAACATCTCTCACTTCTACACCTTCAACGCGCACAAAAATGTCAACGCTCGTGCCATTGGGGTATCCAGGTGCGGCAAATGTGCCCAGTGGTGTCGTAACATTCCCCCCTTCAACCTGTGAAGAAAAGGAATTCAACCCACCAAAGAAGCCCGCGACATAACCATTTTTCGGTCTAAAATACAGATCTTCAGCCGTTCCAACCTGCTCAATTTTGCCGTTTCGCATCAAAGCGACGCGATCACCGAGGTAAAGTGCTTCTTCTGGGTCGTGTGTGACGATAATGCTGGTTGCTGAGCTTTCTCGTAAAACAGAAAGTGTTTCGTCGCGCACTTCTTCGCGCAAAACCGTATCAAGGCCAGAAAACGGCTCATCAAACAACAAAATTTGCGGTCGAGGCGCAACGGCTCTTGCCAAGGCCACACGCTGCTGTTGCCCGCCAGACAAAGTATGAGGATACGCGTTTGCATATTGAGATAATTGCACACGGTGAAGCGCACGCCGCGCCTCAACATCTCTTTCCCGTTCACTTAATCGGGTCAGGCCAAACATAATGTTTTCTAAAATCGTTAAATGCGGAAACAGCGCATAGTCTTGAAAGACCAAGCCAACGCGCCGACGCTCAGGCGGAACAAAATGCCGATCGCCGCACACTTCATGGTCGTTGATTTTAACACAACCACTCGAAAGCGTCTCAATACCAGCAGCAATCCGCAACAATGTGGTCTTGCCGCAACCAGACTCGCCAAGCAAACACATGGTTTCGCCCGGATTGACCTCCAAAGAGACATCATTCAGCGCTGTTACGTGTTCAAACTGGCGCGAAACATTGTCAAACGTAATGCTAGCGCCAAAAGATGCACCAACCGAACCACGCGGACTAGTCGTAAATTGAGAATTATCTTTTGATAACAAGCGAGCCATAGGCTGCTTCTACGCCTTTTCGTCTTCTTCAATCAAGTCCGCCATCATAAGAAGATCGTCATCATCTTCAAGCGGGTCTTCATCATCTTGCAAAGCGTCTTCATCATTGGGAAGCGGAATTTGGAAATTAGACGGCATCGCACTGTCGAGAAGCCCTGCCCCTTTGATTTCGTCAAGGCCCGGCAGGTCTTGCACACCATCCAGCATGAAATGATCTAAGAATGCCGCCGTTGAACCATAGGTCACAGGACGCCCCGGTGCACGACGACGGCCCCGCATTCTGATCCATCCAGTCTCCATCAAAACATCAAGCGTGCCTTTGCTGATGGAAACCCCGCGCACTTCCTCAATTTCAGCCCGTGTAACAGGTTGATGGTAAGCAATAATCGCAAGGGTCTCTAAGGCCGCACGGGAAAGCTTACGCGTTTCCGTCGCTTCACGCTGGAGTAGGAAGGAAAGATCGTCAGCAGTACGGAACGCCCACCCACCAGCCACTTGGATCAAAGAGACACCCCGCCCCTTATATTGGCGCTGTAGTTCATTCAAAAGGGCTGCAACATCGGTTCCATCGGGCAAACGGTTTTGGATAGCAATCGCTGTGATGGGTTCAGCCGAGGCAAACAAAATAGCTTCAACAATCCGCAAATTATGGCGTTGATCATCAGACAATGGTTCTTCGTCTGCCGCTTGAAACGGAATAACGACACCGCTATCGCTTTGCTCTTGCTGATCTTCGGGGCCGTCTGTCTCGTTTTCATCAGACATTTTGCTCATCCTTTTTCTTCTCACCAGCACGCATGTAAATTGGCTCAAACGCGCCAGATTGACGAATTTCAAGATGCCCTTCACGGACCAATTCTAAGCTTGCTGAAAAACTTGAGGCCATAGCAGTGACGCGCTGTTCTGGGTCAACCAGATATTCAAACAGAAACTTATCCAGCCGCGCCCATTCTTGGGTAATACCGACAAGACGCTGCAAGGCTTCTCGCGCTTCTTGTAACGACCATACTGTGCGCTTCGCCATTTGTACGGTGGAAACAGATTGGCGTTGGCGTTGCATGGCATAGGCTGTCAGCAAATCATAAAGTGTTGCGGAAAATTCTGATTTCTTGACCACATGAACAGGCTCAGGATCACCGCGTGCAAACACCTCACGACCTAAACGATTGCGGTTCATCAATGAAGCACCTGCTTTGCGCATGGCCTCAAGCCGTTTCAAACGGAATGCGAGCAGCTGCGCTAAGTCTTCAGCGCTTTCCTCTTCTTCGGCCTCTGGTTCTGGCAGTAAAAGTTTCGACTTCAAGAACGCCAGCCATGCGGCCATCACGAGATAATCTGCCGCCAATTCAAGGCGCATATCGCGTAATTTATCGATGAAAGAGAGATATTGCTCTGCAAGCTTCAAAATCGAGATTTTGGCAAGGTCGACCTTTTGGGTCCGTGCGAGCGACAAAAGAAGGTCAAGCGGACCTTCAAAGCCATCAACATCAACAACCAATGGCTCACCATTCGCGTTGATGCGCTTGTCGTCCTCTTCCCAAATGCTCACATTGTCAGACATGTCCGGCCTACATAACCAAATGTCCGATGATGAGGCAGCATTAGAGGGTGGAAACGATCGCTTCCAATTCACCTAGACCGGCTTTCGCGTCAAAACTTGATGGTTTTTTGCGCCATGCCAGTGCTTTATCACCGCGTATTGCCGCTTTACCGTCAAGCTCTGGCGTATTCGCCGCCACTTGCTGCATCTCATCGAACTTACCGTTACAATGAAGCACAAAATCACAGCCACCTGCAAAGCAAGCCGCCGTTCTATCGCTGATTTCCCCATGAAGTGCGTTCATTGACACATCATCGGACATTAAAAGCCCGTCAAAGCCGATAAAATCGCGAATTATGTCGGAAATAACACTCGGTGACGTTGAACAAGGGGCCGATGCATCCAACGCCTCATAGACAACATGAGCCGTCATTGCCATTGGCAGATGCGCCAAGGCTTTAAACGGAGCAAAGTCGATGGTTTCAAGTTCGTGCCGCGAGGCATCTACACGTGGAAGCTCCAAATGACTATCAACACCAGCGCGACCGTGGCCTGGTATGTGTTTAATCACGGGCAAAACACCGCCATCAACCAAGGCATCCGCAGCAAGGCCGCCAAGGTGGGAAATAATACGAGGATCACGACCATAAGCCCTGTCGCCAATCACATCATGGGCACCGGGAACAGGCACATCAAGCACGGGCAAACAGTCAGCATCAACGCCAATTTCCATCAAATCATGGGCAATTAAGCGGGCCGCCAAATAAACAGCACGTTCGCCAACAGCCTCTTCTTTGGCATAAAGGTCAGCAAAGGTCTGCCCTGTCGGATATTTTGGCCAAATTGGTGGCTGCAACCGTTGAACACGGCCACCTTCTTGATCGATGAAGATGGGTGCTTGTGGGGCGTTGGCCGCCTCTCTTAAAGCTGCGCATAAATCAGAAATTTGAGCTTTGCTCTCGCAATTACGCTTAAACAGAATGAAGCCCCAAGGGCGTTCGTCTGCGAAAAACTCTTTTTCATTTGCGCTGAGTGTCAAACCAGCGCAACCAGCGATAAAGGCCTTTTGCTGTGCCATAGTGCCCCTTAAATCAGATGCTTGAGTTTAAAGCCTATTGGCCCATTGTTTTACTGACGACGAACAATACAATCGCCACCTTGCGATTTTACGCGCTCGCACAATGTGTTAGCCGCGCTTCGAGCAAATGGTCCGACCCGAACACGGTGATAAACACCCCGATCCCCAAGATCAGCGCGCTGCACATTAAGCGAATAACCAGACAAAACCGAATGACGTTGCTGCAAACGACGGAAATTCGTCCGCGCTGCTTCATCAGAACGCTGAGAAGAAAGCTGAACCATAAACTCACCCGAATTAACAGCAGGCGTACTTGCAGCCGCTGGTGCAGGCGCTGCTGCCGCGGTTTGTGTTGTTTGGGTCTGGGTACGAGCCGCGCGATTACGGTCATTATTGGCGCGTGGAACTGGCGGCAAAGCGGCCACTTGAACCGTTTCTTGTGCAGGTGCTTCAACAGTCTCTGCGTTTGTTTCTTCAGTGCTCAAGGATTCTGTACTGACGGCACGCGGTGTCAACTCTTCACCCGCTGCTGCTACAGCAGTTTCAGCTGTATCGACAAGCGACGTTTCTGTCGAAGCACTCGCTGCCACATCAGAGGTAGTTTCTTCTGGCCGCACTAAGGTTCCATCTGGGCGCACAATAACAGTTTTCACGGTTCTTGGACCGCGCGGTGGCACAGTTGCACTCACATCACCATCATTAGAGCCTGGCAAAATCAGCCGTGGTCGATTGCTATCACCCACTTCTGGCTCTTCGCTACGCACAACAAGGCGGCTTTCCGGTTTCTCGTCACCTTCTTCACCATCAAGTGTATTGTAGACAGTACGATCTTGATCAGGAATTTGACGTCCACCTGGATCATCGGGCTTCACGCGCACAGGGTTTTCATCTGCGGCCACAACAACTGGTTCATCCGAACCATCGCCAAATGCGCCGATGAAGAAAGCCCCAGCTCCGCCAACAAGCGCAACAAGTAAAACCGCAGCAATGGCAAGTATGCCTTTACCACCGGATTTATTGTCGTTGTCAAAGCCAGCCGCCATATCGTCTTTAGCCGTTTCAAACTGAATATTATCAAGCGGGTCAACATCACCAGTAGATAAGGCTGCAGGGCCGTCTAGCGAAACCCCTTCATGGCCAAGATCAGGCGTTGGAGCTGTCTCAACAATTGGATCAACACTAGGTTCTACAAAACCGCCTGAGGGAACATCTACACTTGGTGCAGGTGCAGGTGCATCAACCGCTGGAAAACCAGAAGTCGCAGCCGCAGCGGCAATCTCGGCTTCAAAGCTATCAAAATCAATTTGCGGTTCAACATCCACATTGGGCGCAGCAACCGGAGCAGGCTCTTGAGCCACTTGCGGTATCTCTGCTTGAATTGGCGCATCAGAAACAAAACCATCCAGGTTTAATGCTTCATCAAGCGCACTCGAAATTTGTTCATCTGCAGTAGGTGCCAATGCTGCAGGAGCTTCAACCATCGCGTCTGTTGCAGGCGCAGCAAAGGCAGCTGCCTCGCTTTGCGGCTGAGCGACAGGTGGCTCACTCTCATAAAGCTCACTTACAAGTTCTGCTTCTAGCTGAGCGCCAAGTTCGGCATCTAAATCTAGCGTTGCCGTATTGGAAGCATCAAGAGCTTCTGCGGCAGGCGCTGTTAGGCGAGGTTCGCCCTCACCCGCAACAGCGAGTGCATCAACCGCTCCCACATCAGCAGGCCCCGCTTCCGCAGGACTGTCTACAGGAAGGCCAAAAACGCTACCAGCGCTTACAAGCTTAGCCAATTCTGCTAACGGATCGTCATCCGCAAGTGGCGCTGTTTTAGTATCTCCGGACGATTCTGACATCGACTCACCTTCTTCCCCAAAAGGTTACCGGTGCCTTGGTCGCTTATAGCAACCCCCGTAACCTAACGCATTTCCTTCGGCGCAGTAACACCGATAACTGATAAACCCGCTGATATTACATTACTTACTGCGGCAACCATAGCGAGTCGTGCACGGGTCAATTCTCGGTCTTTATCATTAATAAAGCGTAATTCAGGCCGATCCTTGCCAATATTCCAATGACTGTGGAAGGCACTAGCCAGTTCAAATAGGTAAAAAGCAAGCCTATGAGGCTCTTTTGCTTCCACTGAAGTCTCTAAAATCCTTGGAAATGCGGCCATTTTTTGAATTAAGGCAATTTCGCTATGGTCAACGAGCTTATCGAGCACGTCCTGCGACACATTTTCCCAATCATTTTCCGTCAAATCCGTCCGTTCAGCGGCCATCTTGAACACGGAATGTGTTCTTGCGTGGGCATATTGCACATAAAAAACAGGATTATCCTTGGATTGCTCGGTCACTTTGGCAAAATCGAAATCGAGGGGCGCATCGTTTTTGCGGTATAACATCATGAAACGAACCGCATCCGCGCCCACTTCATCCACCACATCACGCAGCGTGATGAGATTGCCTGAGCGCTTGCCCATTTTTACAGGCTCCCCATCGCGCAACAAACGCACGAGTTGGCAAAGCAAAACCTTAAGCTCGGCCTTATCGCCAGCAATCGCATTGGCAACAGCACCCAAACGCTTCACATATCCACCATGGTCGGCACCAAGAATGAAGAGCATCTCTTCAAAGCCACGTTCAAACTTATCGCGGAAATATGCGACATCAGCTGCGAAATAGGTATAAGCGCCGTCAGACTTTTTAAGCGGTCGATCAATATCGTCGCCAAAATCGGTGGCCCGCAACAATGTCTGTGGCCGATCTTCCCAGTCCTCTGGCAATTGCCCTTTAGGCGGCGGCAAAGTGCCTTCATAAACGAGACCACGATCAGCCAACGTCGTAAGCGTGTCATCAATGCGGTTTTCAGCATCGCCTGTCTTTTTGTGCAAAGTACGCTCAGAGAAGAAGACGTCATGGCGCACGTTCAACAGCGCCAGATCAGCACGGATCAAATCCATCATCGCATCAATGGCAGCGTTCGAGATTGTTGTCAGACGCTCGTCTTCCGGTAAAGACTTAAGCGTCTCGCCATATTGAGCCGCTAATTCAGAAGCAACAGGCTTTAAATACTCACCAGGATAAAGTCCTTCGGGTATCTCACCAATGTCCTCTCCCAAGACTTCGCAATATCTTAGATAAACAGATTGCGCCAGAACAGCGATCTGACCGCCTGCATCGTTTATGTAGTATTCTTTGGTCACCTTATGGCCCGCGAATGACAGAAGGTTCGCAATCGCATCCCCCACAACCGCACCACGACAATGGCCAACATGCATCGGACCTGTTGGGTTTGCAGAAACATATTCCACATTCACCTTAAGCGGTTTAGCAACATAGTTTGCACCGTAAAGTTTCCCAGCCGTCAATATCTCGCCCAAGTGTTTCGTCCAAAACGCAGGCTGAAGACGGATATTGATGAAACCGGGGCCTGCAATTTCAACGCTTGCAATATCAGCGTCAGCCTCAAGCCCCTGTTTAATTTGTTCAGCAAAATCGCGCGGTTTAAGCCCAAGTCCTTTTGCCAATACCATCGCGACATTACTTGCTAAATCACCATGAGAAGCGTCGCGCGGCGGCTCTACGACGGCGCGTGAAAAATCAACGCTCGCCCAATCAACGTTCTCAAGCTCAAGCGCTTTGGTTGCTTCAATTACCCGATCGGTGAACAGGCTAAAAATATTCATGGGTGGCGTTACCTTTGAGGGTCTTGCGACAGTTTGTTTTTTGTTACACCGCGCCTAGCGTAAATCAGGTGTAACGTCAAATAATCGCCTGTGCTCTTGCACCGCAAATCGGTCTGTCATGCCCGCTACATAATCACAAACTTGGCGTGCACGTGCTGGTTCATCATCACTAATTGAGGCAATATCGTTTGCCCAATCATTTGACATTTCTGCGGGCTCTTCAAAATACCGCTCAAACAAATCAGCCACCATCAGTTCGGCATTGATACGTACCCGCAATAATTCCGCCGTGTGATACATCCGATCAAACAAAAACCTTTTAATGCCGCGCTCTGCATTTCCCATCGCTTTGGAAAAGCGAACCAGTGTTTCACCATAGGCGCGGACGTCACTAACAGACTGAACGCCAGATTTTTCAATGTTCGCCGTCGCCGTATGAATGACATCCTCAATCATGCGCGTAATCAACCGACGGATTAATTCGTGTGTGGTTCTTGTCCGATCCAAATTGGGATATTTCTTGCGGACCTCAACAAGGATTTCCCCGGCAAGAGGAACATCATTCAAATGTTCTAATTGGAACACACCGCCGCGCAGGGCATCATCTATGTCATGCGCATTATAAGCGATGTCATCAGCAATAGCTGCCGCTTGCGCTTCAAGACTGGCGTGTCCTCCAAGGTGAAGGTCATGGCGGGCATTGTATAATTTGATCGCTTCTGGAACACCGTGTTTCTCATAGCGCTTGGTTGGGGTTCCCTCTGGGGTCAACAAAGGTCCATTGTGTTTCACAATCCCCTCCAAGGTCTCCCATGAGAGATTCAATCCATCAAACGCGGCGTAGCGACGTTCTAAGTCCGTTACCAAACGAAGGGTCTGGGCATTGTGCTCAAATCCGCCGTAGGGTGACATCATATGATCGAGACCATCTTCTCCCGCATGGCCAAAAGGCGTATGCCCCAAATCATGTGCCAGCGCCAAGGCTTCTGCCAAATCTTCATTAAGACGCAAAGCGCGGGCAATAGCGCGAGCAATTTGCGCCACTTCTATTGTGTGGGTAAGTCGCGTTCTAAAGTGGTCACCTTCATGGTAGATGAAAACTTGTGTCTTATGCTTGAGCCTGCGAAAGGCTGTCGAATGTACAATACGGTCACGGTCGCGCTGAAAATCAGTCCGCGTCGGGCTGCTTGGTTCATCGACCAACCGCCCCTTTGTTTCCATAGGAGTACAGGCCGCTACTGAGCGCTCTTCTCCGCCAAAACCTATTTTGCTTGCCATGGATGTTTGACAGGCCATGTATCAGTGCCTAACTATCAATTAAATCGGATTACCACCATAGAGAGATTCTTATGACAGAACCATCATCTTCTATAACGTTGAGTGAAAGCGCGGCCAAGCGGATCAGCAAAATTTTAAGCGTTGAAGCGAACGGAACAGCTCTACGCATCAGCGTTGAAGGCGGCGGCTGCTCTGGGTTTTCTTATAAGTACGACCTCGACACCAAAGAACAAGAAGGCGACCTCGTGCTAAAACGTGAAGAAGCCGTTGTCTACATTGACGATGTATCTCAGCCATTTCTTGAAGGCTCAGAGATTGATTTTGTCGACGACGTGATTGGTCAAAGCTTCCAAATCAAAAATCCAAATGCAACAGCTGCCTGCGGCTGTGGCACTAGTTTCTCAATTTAGCAGTCCTGTTTGATGAAAATTGCGACTTGGAACATCAACGGCATTAAAGCCCGTATTGAAACCGTTGAAGCGTGGCTGAAAGAGGCTGACCCAGACATTGCCTGTTTTCAGGAAATCAAAAGCGTTGACGAGAATTTCCCGCGTGAGCGGTTGGAAGCGCTTGGCTATAATGTAGAGACCCACGGCCAAAAGGGTTTTAACGGCGTTGCCATTTTATCCAAACTCCCCTTTGACGAAGTAAACCGCCGCCTCCCCGGTGATGAAAGCGACGAGCAAGCCCGTTTCATGGAAGGTGTCTTTTCAACAGACAACGGCCCTTTGCGCGTTGGCTGCCTCTACCTACCAAACGGCAATCCTGTCGACACAGAAAAATACCCTTATAAGCTGGCATGGATGAAACGCTTAGAAGACTGGGCAATCGACCGTATGGCGCTCGAAGAGCCATTCATCTTGGCAGGTGATTATAACGTGATCCCCGAGCCGATTGATTGCCACAACCCCAAAGCATGGGAAGGCGATGCGCTTTATCGTCCTGAGACGAACGAAGCCTACAACCGACTGTTGAACCTAGGCTTCACCGAAGCCATTCGCTCGGTGACAGATGAAGAAGCTTATACATTCTGGGATTATCAAGCAGGCGCTTGGAACAAGAACAACGGGATCCGCATTGATCACTTGTTACTCTCACCAGAAGCCGCCCTTCACCTAAAAGACGCAGCCATCGACAAACACACGCGCGGCTGGGAAAAACCATCGGACCATGTGCCTGTTTGGATTACTTACGGTTAGAGGTCGGGGAAGCAGACCCAATCAACTAAAACGAGGTCATCAACAGGCACAACGCAAGTAATTTGCTGATTTTTTATTTGATGGTAGACTGTTTCCAACAGACTTGGGAGAAACGGTATGACGTCTCGATTATTTTCTTTTTGGAAATCGGCCATTACGGCGTCTGTCTTCATGCTCTCGCCGCTCGTTATCACCACAACCGCAGAAGCAGGTGCCAAGTGCCATTGCCGCAGTTCTGTTGGGGAGCGTATTCAAGTTGGCAATTATACCTGTATCAAGACCAATGAAGGCCTGAAAGAAGCTCGTTGTGAGTATGTGCTGAACAATACGTCGTGGAAGTTCACGGGCAAAGGTTGTCCTTTCACCCATTATCAGCCGAACAAAGACTCACAGCCTTATAGTACGGCGACGATTGATTTTAAGGCGTTAGGATTGAAGCATAATCCGCTTCGGTAGGCGCGTAAGCCAAGCTAGCAAGTCAGCACGTTTCCGCACTTTTTCTGCATCCATTTTTCTGCGAGAATAAGCGCTTCGCTACGCTCTTCAGCGCTGGCGAGTGAGAACGCGCGTTCGTGCAAATCAAACACTTGAGCATGACGGGCAACATGGGCACGTTCGCGGGCGATTGTAAGCCATGTCAGGCCTTTGACCTTGTCACGACGCACGCCTTTTTCGCCCTCAAATTGACGATAGCCAAAACGAGCTTGCGCGATAATATCACCGTTTTGAGCAGAACGCTTAAGCCAACGGCCTGCTTGCACTTGCGAGCAGCGATCGATTAATTCACCGGCGCACATTTCAAACAGTGAATATTGCGCCTTCGGATCACCATAAGAGGTTGCCGCTGTCATAAACATCGACCACGCTAAATCTGAATTGCGCGACACATAGGTGTTGGGAATGCCTTTGCGATAATAAGAGCCGAGCGACACCAATGCATGGGCCGTGAACGGGGCTTTATCAGAATAAGGGGTCTGCTCGCCTTGGGTGCGCACCAAACGTGAGAACATTTCAAAGGCACGCAAATGGTTTCCCTTGCCCTTGGTTCCGACAGAGTAATGACGACCCAATTGCCACATAGCAATTTCGTCACCCTCTTCAGCCGCAAACTCAAGTGCTTTCACTGAATCGGCATCAACGCGCTCTCTATCAAATGACAAATTCGCATTCGCACCAGAATCAAGGTCATGGAACTTGAACGGGCTATCATTCGCCGATGATTGAGCAAACGCGGGCGCGGACACCAACGTTGCCGTCATCATCGCCAATGCAGCGATACTTGAACCAAGACCTTTGATATGTTTGCGATTGATACGCATATTCAACTCGTAACCTCTATATGTCGGCGTAAACTTTTACTTCGTCTTTGCCACCTGGATGTGTCACCGCGCCATGTTGCGCTGGACCAACCGTTTGAGCGTATTTCCATAGTGCGCCAGAACCAAACTGAGTGACCTTCGGCGCCCAATCTTTGCGGCGTTCTTCTAATTGTGCCTCAGAAAGTTGAACATTTAGTGTCCCTTCTGTGGCATCAATCTCAATAATGTCGCCATTTTTTAACAATCCGATAGGTCCGCCCACCTGCGCTTCTGGCCCAACATGGCCAATACAGAACCCACGTGTTGCACCCGAGAAGCGGCCATCCGTGATAAGCGCCACTTTGTCGCCCATACCTTGGCCGTAAAGTGCCGCTGTTGTGGCAAGCATTTCGCGCATACCTGGACCGCCTTTTGGTCCTTCGTAACGGATAACGAAAACATCGCCTTCGCTGTAGGCACGGTTGTTCACGGCTTCGAATGCTTCTTCTTCTGTATCAAAGCAAAGAGCTGGACCTGTAAACTTAAGGTTCGTCATGCCCGCAACCTTAACAATCGCGCCCTCAGGTGCGAGATTGCCTTTAAGACCGACAACACCACCTGTTTCAGTGATTGGTGACCTAGCAGGGTAGACCACGTCTTGCTCGTCGTTCCACTCAACGCTTTCCATGTTCTCAGCAATTGTGCGGCCTGTAACCGTCATGCAATCACCGTGCATAAAGCCAGCATCAAGCAGTGTTTTAATAAGCAGCGGAATACCGCCAACTTCAAACATGTCTTTCGCTACATATTTACCACCCGGTTTCAGGTCAGCAATATAAGGCGTGCGCTTGAAGACTTCAGCCACATCGAAGAGGTCGAAATCAATGCCGATTTCATTCGCAATGGCAGGCAAGTGAAGTGCCGCATTGGTTGAACCGCCAGAGGCTGCCACAACGGTTGCCGCGTTTTCGAGCGATTTGCGGGTTACGATATCGCGCGGGCGGATATTGCGGTGGATGAGTTCCATCACCTGCTCACCAGCTGCCACACAGAATTTATCGCGGAATTCATAAGGAGCTGGTGCGCCAGCTGAATAAGGCAGTGCCAAGCCAATGGCTTCTGACACGGTTGCCATTGTGTTGGCTGTAAACTGCGCACCACAGGCACCAGCAGAAGGACATGCAGCTTGTTCAAGCTCTGTCAGGTCTGCATCAGACATATCACCAACTGAGTGGCGTCCAACCGCTTCAAACACGTCTTGAACGGTTACTTCTTTACCCTTGAAACGGCCCGGCAAAATTGACCCGCCATAAAGGAAAACAGACGGCACGTTCAAACGAACCATGGCCATCATCATACCCGGTA
>JBDVXS010000055.1:0-11434 GCA_039964305.1 Hyphomicrobiales bacterium | reverse complement strand
CGGCAACGATTGGGCATTCAACATTGTTTCTAAAGTAGGTAACTACTCAGAATCATTTGAAGCAAATGTTGGTCCAAAAACACCACTCGGCATTGCCCGCGGTGTTAACGCTCTTTGGAGCAATGGCGGCATCATGTACGCTGCGCCAATCCGCTAAGCGATTGTTGTAAGATAATAGGCCATCCCCGTTTGTTCGGGGGTGGCTAATTTTTAAGTATTAGTTACGACACATTGTTAGGGGGTTCGAATGGCTATCGGAAGCGATGGTGGTTCGACGGGTGCGCATTCAAAATCCGCTTCGTCAAAAACTGCATTCTTTAATGACCCAAAAGTGCGAAGCACGGTTATCCAAGTTGTCTTGGTAGCAGTTCTTGTCTACGCCGTTGGGTCCTTGATTTCTAACACGGCAACCAACCTATCCAATCAGGGTAAGGTTTTTGGGTTCTCGTTTTTAACAAATTCATCCGGCTTTGAAGTCAACCAAGCGTTGATTGAATATAGCCGTCAATCTTCATTCATCAGCGTTTATTTCGTAGGCCTTATCAACACGTTGCTTGTTGCCATAATCGGCATCATTCTTGCGACGTTTCTTGGCTTTACAATGGGCGTTGCGCGACTTTCCAAAAACTGGATCATTTCTCGCTTCGCCTATTGGTATGTTGAAGCGCTGAGAAATATTCCACTGCTGCTTTGGATTTTCATCTTCTACTTCGGTGTTCTTCGCCTGCTTCCAGGTAAGAGAGAACCGTGGGGTGAAAATCTTGATGGTGCATTAGGGTACTTGAGCGTTGGTGGTTGGATTGCTCCAAAGCCAATTGCTGGTGACCTTCTTTGGTTGACTGGCCTGACGGTTATCGCTGGTATCATCGCCTCTTTCGTAATTTCCGGATGGGCTAAAAAACGTCAAATGGCAACGGGTCAGCAATTTCCTATGGGGCTTGCCGCACTGGGCCTAATCGTTGGTGCGCCTTTGCTTGTGTTCTTGATTACTGGCTTGCCACTTTCATTTGATTATCCAGAGCTTGCCCGCTTTGGTGCCAAAGGTGGTATGTCAATCTTCCCAGAGTTTATTGCTTTGTTGCTAGCGCTCACCATTTACACCTCAGCCTTTATCGCTGAGATTGTGAGAGCGGGTATCCTTGCGATTAACAAAGGACAGACGGAAGCATCTTATGCGCTTGGTCTTCGTGCCAAACCAACGCTGAACCTTGTGATTATTCCGCAAGCGCTCCGCGTGATTATTCCGCCGCTGACAAATCAGTATTTGAACATTACCAAAAACTCATCACTCGCTGTTGCGATTGCTTATCCTGATCTTGTGTCGATTTTCGCAGGTACAGCGCTTAACCAGTCGGGCCGAGAAGTTGAAATTATCATGATTACAATGGCGACCTATCTCGCTTTGTCATTGATAACCTCAACATTCATGAACTGGTATAACAACCGTATGGCTTTGGTGGAGAGATAAGATGTCAACAAGATATGTTCGCCAAGAAATGCTCTCAGAGCTACCGGCACCCTCAGGTACTAAAGGCCCAATCTTTTGGATCAAAAAGAACTTGTTTCCTGATCCAATCAACGGATTTTTGACGCTTTTAGCAATCTATATAATCTATAAGATCGTTCCACCTTTCCTAGACTTTGCGCTGTTTAACAGCACATGGTCTGGTGAAGACCGCAATGTTTGCGCGACTATTGCGCAAGGCGGGCTTCGTGAAGAAGGTTGGTTCGGCGCTTGTTGGCCTTATGTCGGTGCCAATTTGAAGCTCTTCATCTATGGGCGTTATCCCGTTGACGAGCTGTGGCGCGTGAATTGGGTCTACGTCATGTTTGCAATCGGCTCGCTTGGGCTTCTTGTTCCAAGCATCCCGTTTAAACGTGAAAACTTGATCTTTATGTTCGGTATTTTCCCTGTTGCGGCTTTCGTGTTGCTAACAGGTGGCCATATTGAACTAAACGGCTTTTTGATTGCCAATACTTTCCTTGGTGAATCAGCTCTCGCGTTTTGGGTTGATATGGTGATTTTGGCGGGCCTTTTATCAGCTCTTGCTTATTTCATTGCCAAGGGGACAGATTCGGATCCGATGCCAAGCATCAGGAATGTGTTGATAGGCATGGTAATCTTGTCTGTCGTCATGTTCGTCATCTCCGCACCGTTCGGTCTTGAACATGTTGAGACCGAAGTTTGGGGCGGTTTGCTGGTAACGCTGGTAATCGCTGTCGTCGGTATCGTGGCATCCTTACCAATTGGTGTGTTGTTGGCGCTTGGTCGGCGGTCAAACATGCCAACGGTTAAATTGGTCTGTGTCATCTTCATCGAGTTTTGGCGTGGTATTCCGCTCATTACAGTGCTCTTCATGTCATCTGTCATGTTGCCGTTGTTCCTGCCAGATGGTGTTGAATTTGATAAACTGCTTCGCGCCTTGATTGGTGTTGCATTGTTCTCGTCAGCTTATATGGCGGAAGTAATCCGAGGCGGTATTCAAGCCTTGCCTAAAGGGCAATATGAGGGCGCTCAGGCGTTGGGTCTTAGCTACTGGCAGATGATGCAAAAAATCATTCTACCACAGGCGCTGAAGCTGGTTATCCCGGGTATTGTGAATACCTTCATTGGCCTCTTCAAAGATACAACCTTGGTGTTGATCATCGGCTTGTTCGATTTCCTCGGACAAATTCAGTCAAGTTACTCTGACCCGACATGGGCCTCACCGGTTCAGTCGATGACTGGGTACCTCTTTGCAGCGCTTGTTTATTGGGTCTTTTGTTTCTCAATGGCACGCTATTCAATCTATATGGAAGATCGCCTGGACACAGGTCACAAGAATTAGAGAGTAAAAATCATGGCTACAGATAATGCAGTAAAACCAGATGATATTGTCGCCGACCGCTCAAAGATGCAGGTCTCTGATACTGATGTTGCGATCGAAATCACTGGAATGAACAAATGGTATGGTGACTTTCACGTATTGAAAGACATCGACCTTAAGGTGATGCGCGGAGAGCGTATTGTTGTGGCTGGGCCTTCTGGTTCTGGCAAATCAACAATGATCCGTTGTATCAACCGTCTCGAAGAGCATCAGCGCGGTGATATCGTGGTTGATGGTATTGAGCTTACCAACGATCTTAAAAAGATCGACGAAGTCCGCCGCGAAGTTGGCATGGTGTTCCAGCACTTCAACCTTTTCCCGCATCTTACAATTCTTGAGAATTGTACGCTTGCCCCAATCTGGGTTCGCAAGATGCCGAAGAAGGAAGCTGAAGAAATCGCGATGCACTATCTTGAGCGCGTGAAAATTCCTGAGCAGGCGTTGAAGTACCCAGGTCAGCTTTCAGGTGGTCAGCAGCAGCGTGTGGCGATTGCCCGCTCGCTTTGCATGAACCCACGCATCATGCTGTTTGATGAGCCAACCTCTGCGCTCGATCCAGAAATGATCAAGGAAGTGCTCGATACAATGGTTGGTCTTGCCGAAGAAGGCATGACAATGATTTGCGTAACGCACGAAATGGGCTTCGCACGTCAGGTAGCAAACCGCGTCATCTTTATGGATGCAGGGCAAATTGTGGAACAGAATGAACCAGAACAGTTCTTCGACAACCCACAACATGAGCGCACGAAGCTCTTCCTGAGCCAAATTTTGCATTAGATTTCAATCTAATCGTGATTTTACGAAAAAGGGCATCCAGTTTGGATGCCCTTTTTTATTTGTTGTGCGCAGGGTCCAAGCGTTTATCGAAGGGTAAACTGCCTCAAATATACCGGTCCCAAAAGGGCGATAGGCCGATTGTCGCATCGATGGGTGTGGCTGTGCTTATCGATGGACAAGGTGCTGTTGCGGATGAAGCTGCTTATAGTGCTATTGTTCCAGCGCCTGATGGGCTGATTAGTTTGGAACCATAGACAACAAATTAGCTTGCTTGGTGACTATGTTTCAATTGGTGTGTCTGCACGACCACCCCAATCACTCCATGAGCCGTCATAAAGCAAGGCCTTGTCGTGCCCAAGGCTTGTGAGTGCCATGAGGATGATGCAGGCAGTAACGCCTGATCCGCATGATGTGATTGTTGGTTCGTCTGGATCAAAACCAGCGGCTTCAAATTTCGTTTTCAACGCATGTGTTGGCAAAAGGCAATTCGCATCATCAAGCAGGCCTTGGTAGTGCATGTTGACAGCGCCCGGTATGTGGCCAGACCTCATACCCGCACGAGGCTCTGGCTCACGTGCATGAAAACGGCCAAGCCCGCGTGCGTCCATGATGAGGGGGCTATCGTTAGCCTCAAGGCCTTTTCGGACTGTTTCTAAGTCCACGATGCGGTCATTTTCGACGGTGGCGCGGAAGCTTGCAGGGATGCGTTGAACAGGCGCGCTGGATAGAGGTAAGCCTGTTCTCTTCCATGCAGGTAGGCCGCCATCAAGCACGAAAACATCTTTCATGCCGAAATGACGGAACATCCACCAAATACGGGCGGCAGAAAAGAGACCGACACTATCATATACCACGAGAGTATCTGTGTGCTTGATGCCAAGTTCACCCATCTCGCGTGCAAACTGTTCAGCGTTCGGCATAGTATGGGGCAAGTCGCTATCTTGATCGGAATGTTTATCCAGATCGAAGAAAAGGGCGCCTTCAATATGCTGAGCGTCATATTCTGCTTGGGGGTCACGATTTTCTGGCGGCAAATGCCAAGAACCATCAATCACAACCAGATCGTTGCGACCCAAATTATCAGCCAACCACTGAACGCTCTTTGTAACGTCGATCTCGGCCATTGGGTGCTTAGTCCACGTCTTCGAATGGCACGGTGAAATCTGGCTCTTCTTCCATCCATGAAGGCACGGGAATATCTTGTGATCTAAGAAACTCCGGATCAAACAACTTCGCTTGGTAACGCGTGCCATAATCGCACAAGATGGTAACGATGGTGTGGCCCGGTCCAAGATCACGCGCCATGCGCACAGCGCCAGCAATGTTGATTGCGGATGAACCACCCAAAACGATGCCTTCTTGATCCATCAAATCAAACACATAAGGCAGGGCCTCTGCGTCTTTTATTTGATAGGTGAAATCGGGCTTGAAGCCTTTCAAGTTCTCAGTGATGCGGCCTTGGCCGATCCCTTCTGAGATGGATGATCCTTCTGATTTTAGCTCACCATTGGCATAATAATTATAAAGCGCTGCACCCATTGGATCAGCAATACCAATTTTTACATCAGCCTTGCGCGCACGAAGCGCCTCAGCAACACCAGCAAGCGTTCCGCCTGATCCACAAGCACAAACAAAGCCATCGACCGTGCCATTGGTTTGCTCAAAAATCTCTGGCCCTGTGGTGTCAATGTGCGCTTGTTTGTTTGCCACATTATCAAATTGGTTTGCCCAGATTGCGCCTTCTGGACGCGTTTCATTGATATGCTCTGCCAAGCGGCCAGAGAGGCGCACAAAGTTGTTTGGGTTGCTGTAGGGCTTCGGTGGTACTTCAATCAATTGCCCGCCAAAAGCGCGGATTGCGTCTTTCTTTTCTTGGCTTTGGCTATCAGGAATAACGATGACCGATTTAAAACCTAAGGCTTTGCCGACCATTGCAAGGCCAATACCAGTATTGCCTGCGGTTCCTTCAACAATTGTGCCTCCGGGTTTTAGCTTACCCTCTTTCACTGCATTTTGAATGATGGAAAGGGCAGCGCGGTCTTTGACCGATTGGCCGGGGTTTAAGAACTCAGCTTTGCCTAGAATTTCACAACCCGTTTCCTCAGATAGTTTTTTCAATCTGATGAGAGGCGTGTTGCCGATGAGGTCAATTACGTCTGGATAGGATGCCGATGCCATGATTTACTCGCGTATGAATAGTGTCGTGTGACGCTAATGTTTGAAGGCGTCGAGAGCAAGTGAGCTGAGAATTTTTTTTGAATATGCACCCGACTTTAATGGCGTCATTTTTGTGGACTTGAAAAATTTTGAAATTTATTAAGTTACATGAGAGAAGAGTGATCTATTTCATGGAAATTTGCGTAAAGCTCTAAAATGAATACAATATCCATTGAGCAGGGCAACTTGCTGACGTCGGGGTCTAGGTAAATATGAATAAAATGCAAGCTGTACAACCAGTCGATTCCCTTATTGCGGAATATGTTGCTGGTAATTTGTCTTTGCCAGTGAAGGTTATGGTTGATGCTCACATGGAATTGGTGCCAGAAGCGCGTCGTTGGGCTGCCGAGTTGGAAAATGCTCATGGTGCGTCTCTTGAAACGAGTGAACCGTTAGATTTATCCAGCGCAGAAGAAATGCTTTCAAGCATCATGGATACGCCTGCTCAAGACTTTGATGATGTTGTTGAGCCGAGCGTGCAATCAGCTTTGATGCCAGATGATGCCTACGTTGCGAGCGGCAATGAGGTGCCGAAAGCTTTGCATGATTATATTGGGATGACGATGGACGATGTGCCTTGGCGCATAAGAATGCCCGGCGTGCGGTCCTACCGTTTAGACGATGTGGATGGCTGTGAAGTGTCTTTGTTACGCATTAAGCCGGGTGTCGCTATACCGAGCCATACCCACGAAGGCCGCGAGCTGACGTTTGTTTTGCAAGGCGCGTTCGATGATGGCGCAGGCCATTATGGGCGAGGGGATATTGCTGTTGCTGATGAACATGTCGACCACCAACCTGTGGCATGTGAAGGCGAAGACTGTATCTGCTTTGTCGTCACGGATGCACCGCTTCGCTTTAAAAGTACATTGGCGCGAATTGTTTCTTCAATCCTACCGAATTAAAAATTGCGCATCTCATTTTTGAAGACGTTTCTGTGGGTAACAGAGACGTCTTCTTTGCTTCGGGATGAGCATGCTAAGTATACGATACTAGAATCCAATTTGTGAGGATGAGATGCCAAAGCCAGTAAGTCCTTTTGAAGGGATCGCATGGGTAACAGGGGCCAGTACTGGCATAGGGCGTGAGACGGCGTTGCGGCTGGCTCGTATGGGCTGGCGTGTTGCTGTTACAGCACGCAATCGCGCGGCGCTCGATACGCTGGTTCACGAAGCCTCTGACGGATATGGCAAAATCATACCCATGCCGGCTGATATAACTGACCGTGAGGCGATTGCCGGGGTTGTTGATACATTGGAGGAGCATCACGGCGGTGTGGCGCTTGCCGTACTCAATGCTGGTGTTTATGAACCGATGCATGGCAACCAGCTTGATTATGAGATTTTCGATAAGACGTTTGCCGTCAATTTGACAGGCACGGTGAATTGTCTCGTACCGCTTCAAAGGGCCATGTTTAGCCGTAGGCAAGGACAGATTGCCTTTGTCTCATCGGTTGCGGGTTATGGTGGTTTGCCGACTTCGGCAGCTTATGGAGCAACCAAGGCAGCTCTTATTAATCTGGCTGAGAGTTTGAAGTTTGATTTTGATAAAATGGGTATTTTGGTCCAAGTGATTAATCCTGGATTTGTCGACACGCCTGCGACAAAATCAAACCCATTTGAAATGCCGCAGTTGATGCCTGTTGATGAAGCCGCTGAGGCGCTTGTTACTGGCTTGTCGCGTTCGTCTTTTGAGATAACCTTTCCAAAGCGCTTTACGCGAACCATGAGAATACTAAACTTGCTGCCTTACCGAGCTTATTTCGCGCTGTTGAACAAATCGACCAAATGGAAAGATCGCCCGTTAGAGCCAACGAATACTGTGTTTGACGAGAGTACTAATCGGAAACACTGGTAGCATTGGCAGCCTCAATCTTCGCCTTTAATGCCTCTTGCTCTGCTTGATTAAGTGGGAATGACCACATGAGCGAAATAGCAATTAGCTTCAAGACCACAGGCACCCAGCCATAAAGAACGGCGAGAGTGAAGAGGCCATTAGCGCCATTAGGCAACGCACCTGAATTAACCGCATCAAAGCCTGCCCAATCAAGCATGGGAAAGGCCAAGCCAACGGCACCAGCCAGCGATAATTGTGTAGCGACACTCCACGCGGCAAAATAAACGCCAGAACGCTGCTCGCCTGTATTGGCTGTATCAACGTCAATAACGTCTGCTTGGATGGACGATGGGATTATTAAGTCAGCGCCCAGTATGAGGCCTGTTACAACGGTGATGATGGCAAATGCAACAACATCACCACGGCCCAGCAAGGGTGCAAAGGCGAACACGACACAGGCAATGAGCATGGCAACGCACCATGTTTGGTGTTTGCCAAAGTAGCTCGCACATTTTACCCAAAGCGGAACGCCAATCATGCCGCACAGGAAATAGGTAAGCAGCAACCAACCCTGCGCCTCTTTCGCCCCTAACACATCTGCGACGTAAAACAGAAACAGACTTACGGGAAGGCCATTGGCAAAGCTATTGAAAGCGAACGCAGTAATGAGCCGTAAAAATGGCTTGTTTTGCCACATGGCTTTTAGGCCCGCTTTTAAGGGTAGCTTGGTGCGAGAGCGATTCTGTGGCTCTGGCACCTTCCAAAGGCAAAGCAATGTGGCTGCAGGCAGGAATATCGCGACGAATAGCGCAAGCACATAGAGTTCTTTACTCTTGTCTGCATTCGTGAACGATAAGATAGCGACGGGCAGGACCGTGGCGACTAGTGTGCCTAACAAAATAGAGACTTGCCTGAATGCAGAAACGCGGTTTCGCCCCGCATAATCTGTCGCCAGTTCTGCCCCCCATGCCGCATAACTTAGCGCCATTGCAGACATGCCAAGTGATAGTAACACCATCCATACGGACAAGTACCAAATGGAGGCGTCAGCAGGCGGTACGAAGACATGGTAACAAGAGACCACGGTGAGGGGCATGGCTAGCGCAACAAAGCTGCGGCGTCGCCCAAATTTCAAGGTGGTGCGGTCTGCAACGACGCCAATCAGCGGGTCAATGAAGGCATCAAAGATACGTAAGAATAAAAGGGTTGCACCGACGGCCGTAAGCGATAAGCCGATTTGACTGGAATAAAAGGTGGGTATGCTAACCGCTAAGACCAACGCCAGTGTTGCAAGCGGAAGAGCTGGCAGGCCGTATGCCGCCAGTGTCACGAATGACAGGGCCTGTTTGTTTGGGGGTGAAACGTGCGGTTGCGTGTTCATTTCGAAGAGCGCACCAAACTACGATGACCGCCTGAACACCATTTGCCGTACATCAATGTTTTCTGAGCGGAAGCCTGCTTCGCAATAATGCATGTAGAACTCCCACATACGCTTAAACCGTCGGTCAAACCCCATGGGTTGAATTGTCGGCCAAGCGGCTTGAAATGACTTGCGCCAATCAACCAATGTATCGGCATAATCGTGGCCAAAAATATCTTCCTTTGTAAAACTCAACCCACTTTTGTTTGCGAGGTCTTTCAAAATGGTCGGTGTTGGCAGCATACCGCCGGGGAAAATGTAGCGTTGAATAAAGTCGGTCTTGGCGCGGTAGGTATTAAACAGCTCTTCTTTAATCGTGATAATTTGTAAGCCAGCTGTTCCTTCTGGCTTGAGGCGGTTGTTTAAGGTCTCGAAATAGGTCGGCCAAAACTTTTCTCCAACGGCCTCAAACATTTCAATCGAGGCAATTCTGTCATAGGTGCCTGTTTCATCGCGGTAGTCGCGGAAAACAATATCCACCTTGTCGTTCAAGCCTGCTTTGAAAATGCGTTCTTGTGCATAGTCGAATTGTTCTTGGCTGATGGTGATGCCTGTTACCTTGCAGCCGACTTCACGGGCCGCAAATTCGGCAAAGCCGCCCCAACCACATCCAATTTCAAGCACGTGGTCGTCAGCACTAATACCTGTTTGTCTCACCAAGTTCGAATATTTTTCGTCTTGGGCGTCCTGCAAACTCATCTGCGTATCTTTGTAGATCGCGGACGAATAGGTCATGGAAGGATCAAGCCATTGCTTATAAAAATCATTACCCAAATCGTAATGCGCTGCAATGTTACGCTTTGATCCTTTATGGGTGTTCTCGTTGCGCCAGCTTAAGAGTTTCATGAAGAAGCCTGAGAAGAGGTTTCTTTGGCGGGCAATCATCATATGCGTGTTGTCGCAGAACAGCTTTAGTACAGCCGTGACGTCTGGGCTATCCCATTGATCATCCATATAACTTTCACCAACGCCCACATCACCGCGTCTAAAAACACGGGTCGCAAGATCATAGCTTTTGAGGCTGATGATGGCGTTGGCACCTGGGTTCTTGCCGACAATTTGGGAGGCAGACCCATTTGGCCATTGTATCGTGAGGGCCCCATATTGAAGACCAATGATCGCCTTAACCGTAGCGCGCGCCACAAGGGGAAGTCCTTTGCTGACGTCTTTGAAATTTTCGCTTGTGATCAGCGTCGGATTTTTGATCATCGGCATCGTCATAAGTTGTTCTCTTTCCAAAGTTCACCAAAAACTAGGTGATAGTGCCAAGTATGTGCCAATTTAAATGGTGATACTAATTTCATTGTGGATCTATTAGGCCCTTATTCTTATGGGGGTTCTTAATGAACTTCGCTCCTTTTATCCAAAGCCGTAGAGCCTCGAAGTGAATGCCTGCCATTACTTTCAGTGTTAAAAATGGTATTTTTATCAACTGGATAGATAGATTTTTGTTGGATAAGTTCTCGCGCGTTGCTTTCAAAGTTGCGCTTAGTAACGGGCCCTTATCATCGCGCTCTAAAATACGAAACTTAATGCTTTCTCCGAGTTTGCTGACGCGAAAGAAATACGTCATTCCCATTTCGACGAAGGGCGATACGTGGAGCGATTTATCGCATTCTTGCCGTAATCCCGCAGCGCTGATTTGGCTATCTTTAACGGGTTCTACATAGATATGTTTGTTGCCAAATGTGTTGCGGACCTCGTAGACCATGGCGCTTATTTCTCCATTGTGGAGGCAATAATAGATGGAAATTGGGTTGAATACGTAACCGAGGATGCGCGGATAACACAGCAGCCTTATTTCATCGATTTGAATGTTGGGACTTTTTTGGGCAACAGTCGCACGGATGAAGTCAGCCAGCCCTGTTTCGGTTTCGCCGCCGTGGTCTTTTTCTTTGAAGCCGACAACCCCGCGACCATTGACAGTAAACAGGGTGCTTAATTGATTGGCTTCATCAAGTCGGTCAAGATCGATGAGAAGATTGAAAACACGATAGTTGAAGCGATGAGTAAACGGCTTTAACCGCGCATGCATGACATCGCCAACGTAAAGGCAAGCGGCTTTGTTGGCGTCTTTATGAAGGTCAGGTTTTGCCGCGAGCCGCTGCAACATGATGGTTTACTCCGCAGCTTCTAGCTTTGGAGGGCGTTTATTGCCAGCGCTTCGCCACGGTATTGTTGCGCCCAGTTTCTCAGCAACATCAAGGCCGGCCTTTAACCCATCTTCGTGGAACCCATAACCGCACCATGCGCCACAAAACCATGTGTTGTTCTCGCCTTGTATATTGCCAAGCGCTTGTTGGGCTGCAAGCGCGTCATT
>JBDVXS010000054.1:0-12753 GCA_039964305.1 Hyphomicrobiales bacterium | reverse complement strand
AGCTTGGTGTTTGCCAATGTGCAAACTGCCGATATAGCCTTGGTCAGTGCTTGCGATGAAACCCTCACGGGCTGCTGTAAGACCGCAAACGCCGGTTAGTTTTTCGTCTCTCAAAACGGCACCCGTTTTAAGAGAGATGAGCGCAAACGCATTGCTACGGGGTGCGGTTACCGCAGCGGCGATGCCGTCTGAACTGATGGCGACTGAACCAATATAGTTTTCTGCTTGGCACATGGTTTGTTGCAGGCTCTCCCAGCAACCAATCCCTTCGCCGCGCTCTGACCACCCAATGAGAGGCGGTGCATCAGATTTTGCGCCTTCATACTGCCCACCAAACACAACGCGCCCTTTCGGACTTATAGCGATGTGACGAATGGATAATTGGTGGAGTGAATTTGGTAAGTTGTGCCTTTCAAGCAAGTCGCCAGTTACCGCATCAATATAGGCAAGATTGGGTTTCATGGTTGCAAGGTTTAATTTAGCGCGACCATAGTCTGGGTGTGTCTCTATCCCGCCATTGGCGACAATCAAACTCTTGCCATCAGGTGCCAACAAGAGGTCATGCGGGCCAACACCAAAGCTTGAAAACTCACCTATGCGGTTGAACCCGTCAGTCGCATCATAAATGCCAATTTTACCTTCTGCGTTTTCAAAGTCGTTCTCAGTCGCATAAAGCAATTTGCCATCGGTTGAAAAAACACCGTGACCATAAAAGTGTCGGCCCTCAGGGGCGATAATTGTCGTTGGCTTCACCCAAGAAGCACGTTCAAAAGCAATTGCAAAATTCCCAGGGCGACGGGCAAAAACAATGCTTGCGCCTGTGGTTGGATTAAACGCCACATCATGCCCACGATCCGGCAAGTCAATTTGCCGAAGTATGTTCATATGCTCATCCAACAGCACCGCTGCAAACGCACCACTTGACAGTTTGCAGGTGGCTGCAAAAAGCATATCGGTACGGTGCAAAGCTTCAGCTGCTTGGGGTGTAAGGGACGCCATAAACAAGGCACCACTGCCCGCAATAAACTGCCTGCGATCAAAAGAGAGGGGTGCCATCAGTCGCCATCCAATGCGTTAAAGCCTGTTTGCAAACCCAAGCTTGGCGCAACGTCTTCGCTGTAAAGCGGGGTTAAACCCGACAAAACAGTATGGGCATAAATCAGCTTCCCTCGTGCGAGGTCGTCCAACACGGCTTCGGTGATGGGAAGGCTGATTTCTTGCAGGCGTTTGCCCACATTTTCATATTCAAATGTTGTCGAGCCAATGATCCAAGATTGCGCTTTGGGTAAAAACGTCAGTATGCCGCTTGCTTTTTGAAACGCAAAAATTGATGCGATATTGATGTTTAACATCGCCACAGACAGGCCACTACGCCATAAGGGCGCGCGCTTTGGTTTGGCTTTTTTAGGCGTTTCACCTAGGACCGCGCCAAGTTTTAATAAAGCGATAGCCTCGGTGCTATTCTTCATCACGTTGAGAATTTCAGCGCCGACTTCACGCTTTGAACGATAGGTCGTGTTGGTCCCATTTGGGTTTAAAAATTGCTGGCTATAACCCGTTTCATCAAGCCAAGCTGTTGCCACTTCTTTGGACGTGTTTGCGAGACTACCAGCAATCGCGGCCGCAAACTGACAACGGAAAGCATCGCTCGTAATAACATCTGACCCCGTGCCAAAAAGCAGGAACTCCAATCCGCCCAATCCCTGAAGCGCAATGCTTTTCGATCTTAGATTGCTCGTCTTTAAAACACTTTCATCTTGCTCTGCCAAAGCACGCTGGACGCGTTTTAAAGCGAGGCCGCGTCGGTCTGGCCAGAAGTAGAGGCGTTCTAATCGGTTCTTTTCAACCAAGGGGCCAAAACGCATGACTTCAACGCGGGCGAAAGACAGAGCAAAACTTTTGAAGGCCTCTTTAACCTCGATGTGTTGCGGCACATTTGGCGCGTTACAAAACGCATCAAGCGCATCGTGCAACTCTTCGCCGTGCTTTTGCAGGGCCTTGAAGGACGGGCGGATATAATTCACCAAAACCCTCTCAGCACTTTTTACAAACGGCGCATTGAGGCCTGTTTCTTGAGCCAAAGATGGGGCCATGCAGAACGCTGCAACGCAGAGTGAAAGGAGAAAACGGGTCATAGGCTCCCCAAGAATTTAATCAGTGCTTCACGGTCTGCTTTCTGCATGGAAGCAAAATTATCGCGGGCCGTTTCCGCTTCACCGCCGTGCCAGAGGATTGCCTCTTTGTAATTGCGGGCGCGGCCATCGTGCAGGAAGAACGTGTGCCCGTTGACGGTCTTGGTAAGGCCAAGTCCCCATAACGGTGCCGTGCGCCATTCACGACCAGTTGCAACGCCCACTTGCTGGTTGTCTGCCAGCCCCTCACCCATATCGTGCAAGAGAAAATCAGAGTAAGGCCAAATCAATTGGAAGCGATGCTCTTTGCGTTCTGCTCTGCGGCTGGTGACATATTTTGGTGTGTGGCAAGCAACGCAGCCTGAGCCATAAAACATCTCTTTGCCGCGTAATACGTCTGTATTTGAAACATCCCGTCTGGCGGGAACTGCGAGGTTGGCCGTATAGAAATCAACAAGGCCCAAAACAGGGTCAGGCGCTTCCGTATCTCCAAGGCGTGGCTGAACACCCGTCGCACGTTTTAAGCAATCAACCTGTGTTGCTGTGCAATCACCGTGAGCTGCAGGGTTCGGTTCAGACGAGATACCAATATCACCGTTGAAGGCGGCAGCGTTTTGTTGGTGCAGCGTTGCTTGGCTGGCCTTCCAGCCAAAACGACCAAGCGTCGGCTTGCCGTCTAAATCAAGCGCCAGTGCAAGCTTGCCTGAAACGCCATCCTTGTTTTTGTCGTCAGGGTCGGCTTTCTTAGCAAGGTCAAAGGGATGGATTGCGTCAATCAACCCCAAACCAATCATCGGCTGCGCAATGCGTGGCGATAGGGTCGTTTTGGGGTGAAGCTTACCATAGCCTAGCTTCTTCAACGTGTAAGTTGGCTTGCGAAGAAAAACCACTTCGCCACCTTCAAGCGTGACGGCAATCTCTTCATAGGCAACGGATGGCTTTGCTTCCGCTTGTAGGCCTGTAATGGCGACATCTTGTATCTGCCCGCCATAGATGGGGTCAGGGATGTTGAGCGCAGCATAGGTTTTAAGCGCTTCCAGCTCTTGTTCTGTCTCAGCCGGTCGTGCGAGCCGGAAGAGCATAGACGTAAAATCAGTTTCGCTGCCTGTCGGTGGATGTCCGCGACCATCTTTTAGGTGGCAACTTTGGCAGGCCCGCGCATTATAAAGCGGACCTAAGCCATCAGATGCGTGATTGGATGAGGGCGAGGAAACCCAAAATTTGCGGAACAGCGCGTTACCCAGCTTGAAGGTTAGCTCATCTTCAAAGGTTAGGTTTTCGCTTGAATGGGAAAAGGCATTTCGGTTGGCAGTCTTACGTGATGTGCCTGCACCACCTTGAGAAGCCTCAAATCTTTCTGCCTTGGAAAAATCAACCGTATGACGTGTTATGCGTTCAACACGCTTTATATCTTTAGGGATTAAGTCGTCGCGCTTATTAGCAATCGAAAACACAGCGTCACTGTGGGCAGCAAGCACTGATGTTGAGAGGAATAAAACGGCGAACGATGAAGCGCGGAACATAACTATTCTTTCAAAATTAGGGTGGGACAAGTAGCCATCCCACCCCAAAATTTTAATCCTATTGGAAGACGGCGTTTGGATTATCCAAGCTGTCTGATCCTTCGAACTCGATGGCATTGAGCTCGAGAGTCGATACCGCGCGTTCGATAGATTTCGTTTGGTCGATTAGAGCGTCGATAGCAGCTTGAACAACGGCGTTGCCTTCTGCATTGCCTTCACCAATCATCTGGTCATAAGCCTCCACCGTCTCAGCACGTGTTGCCATGACATTCATTGCTGTAATGGTAGATGCCAATTTGCCAGTAAGCTCGGCATTCACTTTGCTGTCTTTGTGGGCAACAAGCTCGGAGATAGATGGGCCTTTGAGCACGGAGCCATCAACACGCTTGTAAGAACCGTGATAGACATTTTGAATGCCAACCGCATCGTACAAGTGACTGTTATGGGTATTGTCTGCAAAACAATCGTGCTCTTCTTCTGGATCGTTCAACAGAAGGCCAAGCTTCATGCGCTCGCCTGCTACTTCACCATAAGAAAGGGAACCCATGCCAGTTAGAATGGTTGAAAGGCCAGCATTGGTATCTTTCATCAACGCGCCACGGGCAGCGCCGGCGGTTGTCCAGTTGCCAACCATTTCTTGAAGGTCAGCCAAAAGCAGTTCAGAAACAGCTTTTAGATAGTCGCGACGACGGTCACAATTGCCGTTTGAGCAATCGCTTACGCTAAAATCGGTGAATGCACGATTGCCAGCACCTTTGCCAGTGCCGTTCAAATCTTGGCCCCAGAGCAAAAACTCAATGGCGTGATAGCCACTGGTTACATTCGCTTCGATTTCGCCTGCTTCATTCAGGCCTTGTAGCAAGTTCGCTGTAATCTTCGTTGCGTCTACTTTTTCACCGTTCACAGTGAAAGAAGCATTGGCAATCATGTTGGCTGTGTAAAGCGCGTTCTCATCGCTCTCAGTGCCATAGCTTGCATCCACATAGTCGATTAAACCTTCATCCAAAGGCCAAGCATTTACGCGCCCTTCCCAATCATCAACGATGGCATTACCGAAGCGATAAACTTCTGTTTGTTGATAAGGAACACGAGAAGCAACCCAAGTTGTGCGAGCGGCTGCCAATGTTTCAGCAGATGGATTTTTCAAAAGAGCATCAATGGCTGCATCAAGCGCTTGAGCTGTACTCAAGCTATCTTGATACTTTGCAAGGGCGATGTCTGAGTAGTGTGTGAGCACTGCTTCGGCTGATGGCGCTTTAGCAAAAGCAAAGTGACTTGTGGTGGCAGCAAGCGCTGCGCCTAAGCCTGCCAAAGTTGCGATAGTGAGTTTGTAGTTCATGGGGGAACATCCTTATATTTTGAGTAAAAAACTCAAGTTAAAAGTTAAAAAAAAGCGTCGATAGGTTTTCCCTACCGACGCTAAACAGTGGTTATGGTCTTAGGATTTTGAAGTCTGTTTCATAAACAAAGATGGCACCAATTGTATGGCTGTCATTGTTTTCTTCACGGAGGTAGCGGTAGCCAACTTCCAGTGTTGCATTTTCAAAAACTTCACGGCCAATACCGGCTTGGAATTGCAAGTCAGTAAAGTCTCCTGCACCAACATTGCTGGAAACATCACGCACAGAAAACGCGGCATCACCAAACCATTTGTCGTACTCAACACCAGCGCCGACAGTGACATAAAGATTGTCCGCATCACCGCCATCGAAATTGTTGAAGTAACCGACTTCACCATTAAGGGTCAGTGTAATGTCATCGTTCAAGTCGATTTCCTGCGTGGCACCAGCGACGAAACCAGTGTCATTGCCAAAATCACCAAGACCAGCGTTTTGGAATCTGAAACCGAGATTGTAGGTGAAGCCAGGAAGCGCTTCAATTTCGCCACCGTCTAGAGAAAGGGCAACACTTTCAAAACTCTCGGTGTTGCTTGCGCCACCATCAGTTTCAGCGGTACGGCCACGGTTTGTACCGAAGGAACGTGAGAGGCCTGATGTATCTGCGAAGAATGTCGCAGCATTGAAGGTATGCTCGCCTGCACTATCACTTTTAAAGGTATAAGAACCACCAAAGCCGATGCGCTCTGTGATTTCATAATCCTCAGCAAAATCGACACCATAAAGGCCCGGTGTTACATCCCACGCCGAACCGAAAGATGGGTTGATTTTACCGCCATAAAGCGAGAAATGCTCGAAGTCAGCTTGCAAGTGAAGCGTTTCGAAGAAGAAACCGTGATCTTCAAAGAAGATGTCTTCACCCACAGTACGTGGGCCACGTGCTGGATTATCTACAGCTTCAAGAGTGATGTCTGTGTGAAGTGAGAAAACACTGTTAAAGCGCACATCAAGTGCTACTTCGCTTGTGTTATATGTGTCGGTGAACTCGTCGTCGCCTTCGTCTGAAACGATGCTGTCGCTTTCTAGTTCAAAAACGAAGCTACCTTCGATCAAAGGGTATTTTACTGCAGGCGCTGGTTTCTGCTCAACAGCATCAAGGTCAGCCGCATTAGCAACATTGCCAAGCAAGGCGAATGCACAGGAGCCTGCTAGAAGCGTTTTCGTTAAAGGGCGGCAAAGTTGTTTGGGAGAAATGCCCAGCATTGATGATTCCAATCAATAGTTATCGCGCTTTGGTTACCAAAGGCATCAAAGGTTTTGTCATTCTCGCTGGCTGGCTGAAGGCTGGCTGGCTGGCTGGCTATTGACGTGAGGGGTGTGTACGATTTGTGCAATTCAAAGCTAAAGTTTTGAATTGAGGGAGGTGTCTTCCAAGTGATGAAGGCTACGTTTAAACCTGTTTAATATCAGAGTCAATTAATGTTGATTAAAATAATCAAGTTTAGAAAGAGTCTAAATTACAATGAATTAGCCAAATTTCAGTTTTTAAATATGGGTGCATTTGCATCAACGACTTGGATGAAAATATGACGAATGCCAAAACTCTATTCACCATTCGCCATGACATGACATGACATGACGTTTTGTGTCAGCTTTTGAGTAGCTGTGAGGCTGTGTCTTCATCTGTGACGAGATGAGTAATGAGTTTAGCTCTTAAGGCTGCTCTGATTGCCTTCACTTTATGTAACCCGCCAGCTACGCAAATACGTTTTTGCATGGCTTTCAAATCATTCAAGCTTGCGCATATCATTTGATCATGGATTTTTGAGCGAACTTCGTCACCATTCTCATCAATAAACAGGCCCATAATAACCGCCGCAGCGCCTTTTGATTTCACATCCTCTATAATATCTTTTGCATAGAGATTATGTGTCTCAAGTGTAGAGCCTGCCCCAAGTTCTCCGGTTCCAAACAGCGCTATCGATGCGCCTCGAATGATATTAAATTGCGCAGCAATTGATGGTTCCTTCATGAGGCTGGCCCTAATCTCAGGGCTTGAAACAACCACAGGCGCTAAGATGTTTACACATTTGGCTGAAAGCTGATTGGCGAGTAATGAGGAGCATAATTCTGGCGAAAAGTCAGAGGCCAAACCGTCTGGGCTTGCAACAAGTTGTGCAACAGTAATGTTTTTAAAATGATTATGGCTGGGAACAGCATCTGCGACCGCCGATACCGTGCGCCCCCAAGCGACCGCTAGGGTCTCTCCATCTTGCAGCTTGTCCATTAAAATCATGGAGGCAGCATTTCCAAGACGTTGCAATAAATCCTCACCAGACAGTGACGGTATAACCAACGCTTCGTCCAAATCATATTTTGCAGCAAGCTGTTTTGATATTTTAACGCTCGCGGCTACTTCAGTATTGATTGTAACTTTTACGATGCCGCGCTCTCTTGCTTCTGCCAAGAGTTTAATCACTGTAACGCGGGAAATTTTAAGGCGATCGGCTACTTTTTTTTGCGTGAGTTCGTCAACATAATACAACCATGCAGCCCAAGTTGCTGTGTCTGAAAATTCGTTTGGCCGTCGTGGTGCCTTGTCCTCCCGCATGCAAATCTCCAATCAAACAAATGTCGATTTATAGTTGGACCAATTTGGTAAATTACGCAAGCGTTTTTACATTTGCATATAATAACTTTACAAATGTAAATTTTCATAATAATTATGACGGCACAGTCAACAATATGATGGGTAGTTGTCTTTCATGGCGGAAAATGACCACAAACTCGGCGAAAACTGGACAGACTTAATTGACGATATTGTTGCGGGAAAATTTTTCGATACTGAATCTGGAAAAACCGTTTCAGTTCCTTATGAGTCCATCGTTTTTCAAGAGAGTTTGGATGGCGCTGAAGAGGCACTCATCGCTGATTTAAAGTTAGGCGAAAAAATTGCGATTGTAGCGGATGAAGACACCTATGACGCACTTGGACAACGTGTGGCCGCCGCTTTGAAAAACATTGGTATCGATAAAACGATAATTCTAAAAAAACCACATGCAGATATGCAAACAGCAGCCAGCCTCACCGAGGAATTGAGCGCGTTTGATAGCGCCATTGCAATCGGTTCTGGGACTATCAATGATCTTGTTAAATATGTGACCGCGCAAGATGGGCGACGTTATTGTGTTTTTGCAACTGCGGCCTCTATGAACGGTTACACATCAACGACAGCAAGCATGACGCTGGAAACTGGATTGAAGGTCTCTGTACCTGCTCAAGCGCCAACAGGTTTCTTTGTCGATATGGCCGTTTCGGCTTCTGCCCCTTCCTATTTAGCAGCATCAGGATTTGCTGACTGTGTTGCGCGATCTGTTGCTCAGGTAGATTGGTGGATGTCACATCGATTATTAAATACGCTCTACCGAAGTGTCCCTTTCGATATCCAAATTGACGATGAAATAGAGCTCAATAAATGTGCTTATTTACTCCCCACAGGTGACATTCATGCGACCGCGCGGCTCTATCGTGTATTGACCCTTTGTGGTCTCGGGATTGGGTTTATTGGGATGTCTAATCCAGGCTCAATGGCTGAGCATCAGGTGTCGCACTATATTGATTGCTTTGCTGGCGCAGCACACCCGGGTTCTCTACATGGACAGCAAGTTGGCGTTACGAGCCTAACCATGGCCCGCCTTCAACAAACCATGCTTGCACAAGACCAACCGCCCATTATGAAACCGACATCCATTGATTTTGATAGCATGAAAACGCGCATGGGGAGCGATGTGGCGGCCCAATGTTTAGAGCTACTTAAAAAGAAAGCTTTTGATGAAAAAACCATTGATGCAGTCAACGACCAGCTCGCTGCTATTTGGCCAGAACTAAGACAGGAAGTTCAACGCTTTATGATCCCCGTCACGCAAATGGAACAGCTACTGAGTGATGCAGGCGCGCCAATATCTGCTGCAGAACTTGGGCTTGATTTGGACTTTTATAAACAAGCCGTGCGCCATGGACATGAGATGCGTGACCGATTTTCCTTTGTCGATATTGCAGCGAATGCCGGGATGTTGGAAGAACTCATTTCGGCCGAAATATAGCGTGATCATTGGTATGATAGATATGTTGAAAGAGGCGCTTAAAAAGGCTGCAAAGGATATGGGTGGATTTCCAATTGTGTACAATGATGCGGTGGTACAAGGATGATGGTTAAAGATCTGGTTATTGGTATTGATTCATCGACGACCGCAACAAAGGCAATTGCATGGACGAAAGATGGTGAGCCTGTTGCAGAGGCTCGCTCTCCAATACAGCTTTATAACCCCAAGCCCGGTCATTTCGAACAAGATGCCAAGGACTGGTGGCAAAGCGCGGCTGATACGCTTCAAGATTTAACGAGCCAGATAGATGTAAACCGAATTGCCGCATTGGCGATTTCCAATCAGCGCGAAACCTTTTGCGTTTTTGACGAAAATGACGAGCCTCTTTTGCCAGGTACAGTTTGGCTAGATGAGCGTGCAACATCTCAAGCAAAATCCTTTGCAGAACGCTTTGGTTCTGAAAAATATCGAGGCATTTGCGGAAAGCCGGTGGATGTGATCATCCCCCTTTTTCGGATGCTTTGGATAGCAGAAAACCATCCAGATATTTACAGTAAAATTCGGGCATTCGCCGATGTGAATTGTACAATCACACGGCATCTAACAGGCGATTGGTCGTCACCTCTGGCTTCCGCTGACCCAACAGGGATGGTGGATATGGAGAAAGGGGAGTGGTCGCAAGAGATATTGAGTGCGGCTGGTATCGACCCCAGTATAATGCCAACTTTATATAGACCAGGCACTGTGATGGGACACATCACTGCCAATGCTGCGCGCGCAACCGGATTGCCTGAAGGTGTTGCCGTTGTTGCAGGCGGTGGAGATGGCCAATGTGCGGCGACTGGCACGGGCACAATTGCACCCGGGATCGCTTATATGAATTTAGGAACCGCACTGGTTGCGGGATGCTACGCGCATGATTATGCCCATGACCAAGCCTTTCGAACTGAGGTTTCAATCTCTGATGGCGGCTTCATCTATGAGACGGTTTTGAAAGCGGGTACTTTTTTAATTGACTGGATGACCGAGCAAATGGCTCAGGTAGAAAAGGCCGATCAAGTTGCCTTTTTGTCAGCGCTCGAAGAGGAAGCAAAGAACAGCCCTATTGGGGCGGGCGGGCTTGTCATTCTACCATACTGGCAAGGCTGCATGACCCCGCATTGGGATAGTAATGCACGCGGTGTCATTGCAGGCCTTTCAGGGTCTACGCGCACGGGGGATATTTATCGAGCCATTCTTGAAGGCTTGGCATTTGATACCGCGCAGGCGTTAGAGAAAGTACGCAACGCCACAGGCAGACGTCTCAATAATATAGTTGCGATAGGCGGCGGGGCGTCATCTGACTTATTCTTGTCTATCATGGCTGATGCACTCAATATCACCGTTTTAAAATCCGATATACGCGAAGCTTCGTCTTTAGGGGCGGCTATGGCTGCGTCGGTGGGGGCTGGTTGGTTTTCAAGTTTTGCTGAAGCGTCCGATTCCATGAAAGGGAAAATCGTAAAAAGCATTGAACCCGATCCTGAGCGGGCAAAACACTATGCTGAACTGCGAAGCCATTACGAACGGCTTTGGCCCCTTCTGTCTGAATGGAATGAGGATTTAAGCAACTTTACCAAAAGCCAGTTGGAACCCAATTCATGAGTTACTCTGCGCTATTGTCGACTGAGGCAGCATTTGATCGCTATGAAGAAATTAGGGCGCGGCTGCCCACTGCAGTCTTTAGCGGATCACCTTTTTTATGCGAAAATCTAAGTGATGTCGCTCGCGATGTTGATGCTTTTGTATTGGATGCTTTCGGTGTTCTCAACGTGGGTGGAACGCCAATCGATGGAGCCGTTGAGCGCATCGCACAATTGCGTGCAATGGGTAAGAAACTCATCGTGCTAACCAATGCAGCAAGCGATGACCATGACTTTGCGATCGCTAAATTCAAGGGACTTGGATTTGACTTCACAGGCGATGAAATTGTCACAAGCCGCGATGTGTGTGTTGATTTTATAAGGACCAATTTGCCTAAGGGTAAATGGGGAGCAATCTGCAAAAAGGGTGATTTGCTTGATGACCTCAATCTCGATGTTGTGGCATGGGCAAAGGATACACAAGTGGTTGTGGATGGCTTTCTTATGCTATCCAGCGAATGCATAGATGACGATCTAATGATGGCGCTTGAAAAAGCACTGAAGGAAAATCCACGTCCACTTCTATGTGCTAATCCCGATCTCGTCGCGCCACGGGAAACGGGCTTAAGTTGCGAGCCTGGTTTTTTTACACATGCGCTTGCTGATGCAACGGGTGTGACACCGCTTTTTTTCGGTAAGCCATTCGGCGATGCTTATGAAGTGGCTTTGAACCGTTTGGGTGATATCCCAGCCTCACGCGTGGCAATGGTGGGTGATACACTTCATACCGATGTTCTTGGCGGCAAGGCTGCTGGCATGAAAACCGTTCTTATTGTTGATCATGGATTGTTTGCAGGTGAGAATGTTGATGCATACATTCAGCGATCAGGGATATCGCCTGATTATATTTGCCCAACAACCTAATGGCCCCTACCACTTAATGGAGCCACCTAATGGTCAAAGCTAATGATTAAAGTAGGCGTGTTAGTTTGCGATATTCTTTAGGTGTCTTGCCAGTTTCATTTTTGAACTGTCGATTAAAAAGCGATAAATTCTGAAACCCTGATTCACCTGCTATGTCGACAATTTTCATTTCTGTTTCCAGCAGTAAAGAACAAGCATACCCAATTCGTATTTTGCGAACATAGTTGGAAAAATTGATACCGGTATTTTTTAGGAAAAACCGAGAGAATGCTGTTTCCGACATGCCAAGCTGGTCCGCAAATCGGGTCATACGAATATCACCATCCAACTCCTCTGAAATCTCAGTAAAGATGCCCTGCATTGAGAGCAGCGCATTGCCATCGAGATTGGGCCGATAATTCGGTGAAACCACTTTTCGCGCCTCACATTTTTGCGCAAGTAAACTGAGTAATTTTAAAAACGTTCCAAACGCATCCAATCCTCTGAGTGAGCGCAATTCAAGAAGCAGGCTGATGGCTTCCTCTTTATGCTCACCTTCAAAAACGAGACCTGAATGACTGTCATCCAAGAGCGATATAATCTCAGAAAATTCGCGGGGTCGCTCTGTGCCATTTAATCCAATCGAAGCGCGTGTGAATTGTAAGGCGACATCTCGCCCTTCAACATAATTTCGGGTTCTAAGATGGCTCATCCAGTTATGTGGGATGTTAGGACCAATCAGGCATAAATTTCCCGGCGTAAATTCCTCGATGCAATCACCTAGATACATGGTGCCTTGAGAATCGGTGATGAGGTGAAGCTCATATTCTGGATGATAGTTCCATTTTGCAAATGGACTTGGATAATCATGCTGGTGAAGCCTGAACGAGCAATCAGGGTTATTAAAAATTATCTCAAGTTCTGGCTTCTTATTTGATAAATTTCTTTTCATACAAAACCTATCTTTCGAAGGCATCCAGATCGTTCAATTTTATTTCTAAAATTATGACACTTAAGTGCTTGTGTTATTAGTAATAACACTAGTGACATATGTATATTCGTATAGTACAAATGTAAAGCACGGCAATTAAGGTTACGTTTGGAGATCACACTATTTTGCTAAAATGGGAATA
>JBDVXS010000053.1:0-51839 GCA_039964305.1 Hyphomicrobiales bacterium | reverse complement strand
TTCATCGTTTGGAAGGACAACTGATGGTAATATTGGACGTAGAAAAGCTACTTGGTAGTATGATGGACCGCATCGCTGCATAACAACAAGTATCAATAAAATGGATGCATGAAATGAAAAATTGTCTTGTCGTCGATGATTCAAGTGTGATCAGAAAGGTTGCACGTAGGATATTGGAAGATCTGAGCTTTGAAATCACCGAAGCTGAAGATGGAAAAATGGCATTGGACGAATGCGTAACCAAAATGCCGGACGCGATCCTTTTGGATTGGAATATGCCGGTAATGGATGGTTTGCAGTTCTTGTCTGCTTTGCGCGATATGCCTGATGGCGAAAAGCCACAAGTTGTGTTCTGCACAACTGAAAATGATGTTGGGCACATTGCTCGTGCAATTCGTGCTGGCGCAAATGAATACATCATGAAGCCGTTTGACCGTGACATCGTTCAAGCGAAATTCCAAGAAGTCGGCTTAATCGACTAATTTTTTAGACTCTGGTGGCGACTAGGGAACTTTCCTGGTGGGAGTGGTAATGGGCCGTTTGGCGACTACAGATAGACCTGTGACCGATGGAAATCGGAAAATCAAGGTCATGCTTGTGGACGATTCCGCGGTTGTTAGAGGCCTGCTAAGCCGTTGGCTTTCTGCTGAGAAAAACGTAGAAGTCGTCGCGCGTTGCCACAATGGTTTGCAAGCCGTGCGAGAAATCGCCGATGTAAAACCAACACTCGTTATTCTTGATATTGAAATGCCAGAAATGGACGGGCTTGAGGCCTTGCCGCATCTTCTTCGCGCATGTCCTGATGCGCGCATTCTTATCGCGTCCAGCTTATCGACTAATAATGCAGAAATCAGTCTGACAGCCCTTGCCAAAGGGGCGCATGACTATATCGCAAAACCTACCAGCAATAGTGGTCTTTCAACATCAAATGAATTCCGTGTTGAACTGATTACGCGCATAAACGCGCTGTGTGTTGGACATGGTGGTCGAGCAAAAATGTTGACGGAGCGAGCAAAACCTTCTGCTGCGAGTTCCGTTTCTTCTGTGTCTACTAGTGCGGCTGTTAAACCTACCGCCACATCGCCGCAGAAACCTAAACCACAAGATATCGAAAAGCCTTCTACCGCTTCTGGTGATGAAGCAATTGGCGGGTTACGGGCGATTAAGGCGCAAGTCACAAGACCTGCTTCTGTTTCAGCTGTTAAAGGGAACCTTATCCCGTTTAAAAACGGTAAGCCTGAAATTTTGTGCATTGGCAGTTCGACAGGTGGACCGAGAGCACTCCTACAAGTGTTGCAAGAAGCAGGGCCAGCTCTAAGTGGAATCCCGGTCGTTTTGACCCAACATATGCCAAAGTCGTTTACAACGGTGTTTGCTAGTCATTTAGACAAAGCTTGCGGTTTAGTTGTTAAAGAAGCCGAGCATGGCGACGTTTTGAAACCAGGTCACGTCTATGTCGCGCCAGGTGACCGTCATCTGGTTTTTGAAAAATCTGGTGGTGTTGTCCGCGCTGTTTTAGACGATGGGCCACAGGTTAATTTCTGCAAGCCAGCTGTCGATAAAATGTTCACCTCAGTCAGTCAGCACTTTGGTAATAAGGTGCTTAGCGTAATCTTGACCGGTATGGGAAAAGACGGCGTTTATGGCGGCCAAGACATTATCGATAGAGGCGGCAATATTCTGGTTCAAGATGCGGAATCGAGCATTGTTTGGGGCATGCCTGGTGCAGCCTTCAAAGCGGGTATTGCATCAGCACAGCTCCCGCTTAATAAAATTGGCGCTAAAATAGCGAAAATTGTTCAGGAGGGCAGTCTATGACCCCTGAAATTTTCGACTTTTTTGCGAAGTTCCTACAAGAACGCTCTGGCATTTCTTTGCAAAAAGAAAAGCAATATTTGCTTGAAAACAGATTGTCGTCCGTTATGCGTAGCCATAACATTGAGGATGACAAAGCACTGTTTGATATGGTGCGAAGCAACCCAAACAGTACGCTTGCTAATGATGTTGTCGAGAGCATGTCTGTTACTGAGACATCCTTTTTCCGCGATGGAAAACCTTTTGATTTGTTCTTAAAGCGTGCGCTTCCTGAAATACTGGATAATCGCCCTGTGGGTCGTCCTATCCGAATTTGGAGTGCAGCAGCGTCGTCTGGGCAGGAAGCTTATACACTAGCGATTTTGTGTCGTGAGAACGCTGCTTTGCTTGCTGGACATAAGATTGAGATCACCGCGACAGATATTTCAATGCAGGTGCTAGAAAAAGCCAAAGCAGGCATTTATAGCCAGTTTGAAGTTCAGCGCGGTATGCCGGTCAAAATGCTACTGAAGTATTTTGATCAAGCAGGCGAGCTTTGGAAGTTAAAGCCTGAAATCAAATCAATGGTCGAATTTCAACCGTTTAATTTGATGTCTTCTTTCTCGGGAATGCCCCAATACGACATCATTTTGTGTCGAAACGTTTTGATTTATTTCAACGTTGATACCAAAAAAGCGGTGTTGGAAAAAATCAATAACGTGATTGCGCCAGACGGTTTCTTGATGCTTGGCGGCGCGGAAACTGTTGTTGGTGTGTGCGATAAGTTTGTTGTTGATAGTCAAGACCGCACAATCTTTAGAACCAACAAGCAAGCAGCAGACGCCAAACAGGTCCTCTCCGCTTAACGTCCTAGCCTCTTTCATAGCAATATAGATTGTAGATTGATCTTTCAGCCTCTTATAGGGCAGGGAGGTTGCTTCTCGTTATGCTGTATTTGATTGCGGGATGAGGCAAGCAAAGCGAACGAACAAAAGAAAAAGCCCGCATCAAATGATGCGGGCTTTTTGTATTTGTTTTAAAGCAGAAGGCTTATGCGCTTTGCAAAAGCTCTTCTTCAGATGGTTCACGAAGCACGTAGCCGCGTCCCCATACTGTTTCAATGTAATTCGCGCCATCTGTTGCAGCTGCCAATTTCTTGCGGAGCTTACAGATGAATACGTCGATAATTTTAAGTTCTGGCTCATCCATACCGCCGTAAAGGTGGTTGAGGAACATCTCTTTGGTAAGGGTTGTACCCTTGCGCAATGAGAGAAGCTCGAGCATCTGGTACTCTTTGCCAGTGAGGTGAACGCGCTGACCGTTTACTTCGACAGTCTTTGTGTCGAGGTTCACTTTAAGGTCGCCCGTTGTAATGATTGACTGTGCGTGGCCTTTCGAGCGGCGAACAATTGCTTGAATTCGTGCAACCAGCTCGTCTTTATGGAAAGGCTTGGTCATATAATCGTCTGCACCAATGCCAAGACCGCGAACCTTATCTTCGATGCCTGCAAGGCCCGAAAGGATCAAAATTGGTGTTTGAACCTTGGCGACACGCAAGGTTCTAAGAACCTCGTAGCCACTCATATCTGGTAAGTTAAGATCAAGGAGGATGATATCGTAATCATACAGTTTGCCGAGATCGACACCCTCTTCGCCTAGATCCGTCGTGTAAACATTGAATGCTTCCGACTTGAGCATTAGCTCAATACTTTGCGCTGTAGCGCTGTCGTCTTCAATCAGCAAGACTCGCATGCTAATCCCCTTGTATGATCCACCGTGTTTTCAGCCCAATGCGAACACTAGTGGGGGTTTTTTTTAACCTTCGACTCAGACGCTACATCAGAAATGGTTAACAAATTCTGATTCGGTCCTGCAAGGGCATTAACAGATTTATTTTTTCGTGACCTACGCCGACGTTTTTGAGAGTGAGAAAAATCTAGGTCACAGTCTTTAAAGTGGTAAGCTGTGACACGAATCTTTTTCGCCCTTGGCGCACGACATGTGTAAACAAATCGCAAATTCCCTTCCCCATATTGTTAACGGGAAATATGAATGAAAGTTTAACAAAGCGGGTTTTGATGACAGAAAATGCAACTTTTGCGCGGTTAGATGCACTTGTTGATGGTGCCAACCCCGTTAATCTTTTTGGTCGTGTGGTCGGTGTTCGTGGTCTTTTGGTGGAGATCGCAGGGCCTTTGCATGAGATGAATGTTGGCACGCGATTGCTCATTGAAAGTGGAAATCCGCGTGATGGCGTTACAACTGTTTTGTGCGAAGTTGTTGGTTTTGAAGGACAAATTGCCAGCTGCTTGCCGTTTGCCTCGTTAGAAGGGGTGCGCCTTGGTTGCCCTGCACGGGTTCTTGCAAGACAAGCTGTTGTAAGCCCGGGCATGCATTGGCTGGGTCGTGTGGTCAATGCTTTGGGGGAGCCAGTTGACGGCAAAGGAGATTTAATTCGAGGCGACTTGCCTTATCCGTTAAGACAAACACCACCGCCTGCTCACACACGAAATCGGGTGGGTGAAGCGCTTGATATGGGTGTTCGAGTGATTAATACCTTCACCACCTGCTGCCTTGGTCAGCGCATGGGCATCTTCGCAGGCTCGGGTGTGGGTAAGTCTGTTTTGCTCTCTATGCTCACAAAAAATTCTGCCGCTGACGTGATTATTGTCGGGCTGGTTGGCGAACGTGGGCGCGAAGTTAAAGAATTTATTGAAGATGATTTGGGTGAAGAGGGCCTTGCGCGCGCTATTGTTGTTGTCGCGACCTCGGACGAATCAGCACTGATGCGACGCCAAGCTGCCTTTATGACCTTGACCATGGCCGAATATTTTCGCGACCAAGGCAAGAATGTTTTGTGCTTGATGGATAGTGTCACGCGTTTTGCGCAGGCGCAGCGTGAAATTGGTCTGGCCGCTGGCGAACCACCAACCTCGCGCGGCTATACACCAACCGTTTTTACCGAGCTTCCCAAACTCCTCGAGCGGGCAGGGCCGGGCACGGATGGTAATGGCTCTATAACAGGGCTGTTTACGGTGCTTGTTGAAGGCGACAACCATAATGAGCCAATTGCTGATGCGGTGCGTGGTATTCTTGATGGGCATATTGTGATGGAGCGCGCCATTGCTGAGCGCGGACGTTACCCTGCCGTGAACGTGCTGAAATCCGTTTCTCGCTCCATGCCAGACAGCACGCCAGAAGAATTTAGACCGCTTCTTAAGAAGGCAAAAAATCACATGGCGACCTATGCAGACATGGAAGAGCTCATCCAATTGGGGGCATATCGGGCGGGAACAACACCGGCTGTAGACAACGCAATTGAGCTCCACCCTGCGTTTGAGGCGTTTTTGACCCAAGGAAAAGGCGACAAAACATCCCTAACAGAAGGTTTCCAGGCTCTTGAGGCTATATTAAGCAATTCAGTTTACAGTGATGGTTAGTGTCACGGGGAGTATTGAGTATGAAATCGCGTGAAAGCCTAATACGTTTGAAACAATTCCAAGTTGACGAGAAGCGTCGCCAGTTATCTGCTATTGAAATCATGGTCAATGATTTTAAGCGCATGGCAACCGACCTCGACAACCAAATCTTAGCAGAACAAGAGCGCAGTGGCATCTCAGATGTTACGCACTTTGCTTATCCGACCTTCGCGAAAGCCGCGATGACCCGTCGAGATAACCTTCTGCAATCAGCTGAAGACCTTTCAGGGCAACTAGAAGCCGCACAAGATGCGCTTGGAGAAGCCGTTGAAGAGTTGAAAAAAGTTGAGCTTCTAGAAGAGCGCGATCAAGGTCGCAGCCGAATGGAAGCTGAAGCTGCTGAGCAAGCCGAACTCGATGAAGTCGGCATGCGCATGGCCCGCGGCTAGAGCGATTATCCGAGACACTCGAAAAAGCGTGGAGCGAAAGCTCCGCGCTTTTTTGTTTTGGGGGGGTGTGGGGCAAGCGTTTCTTGAATATACGTAATTTACAACAGCTGACACGCATAAAAGCTTCGAAATGAATCAATTGCCGCGCGATATAAAAGTGGTACTTCCTCAGCCTTGGAGCTGGAAATTATAAAAGGCATTCTGTTTTAAAAAGATCAGCGCGTGTAACTCTAGCTTTCCGCCCATTGGTGCCTTGATACATGTATGAATAATAAGTGCCATATTTTGTAGTTGGTTGAAGTTTGTTATCCATTACAAGTTTCTCTAATGCTTTTAACCGGTTTGAGAAGTCAACAGGAATTGGTTTGTCATGCATGGAAAGCTCACAAACGAGGGTGAAGAAATTTGACTTCCTAAACCACATAGAGTCAATGGGTAGTTTCAGATCTTGAATATGCGCAAAGACTTCAAGAATTTTTTGTGATACCCCAACAGCTGCAGGGAACTCAGCGTTGTATTTTTCCACAAATGGCTCGACTTCAACTTCCCGGTTGAAATAGCCCCCATTAACTACCGTTGTCATGACTAAAAGAACAAAATGAAGATCGGCCATTCTTGTAAATTCGGATTCCCTAAATACTCCAAACAAAGATAAATCAGATGATTCTAGGATTGTTTTTGCGGTTTGAATATATGCACCGTCGTAAATCGCATTGTGAATTTCAACGGTATCTAGGTCGAATTTGGTTAGGTTAATTCTTCTAAATATCTCTTTGATAACTGTAGAATCGATTTGTCCAAGATCGCGAACCACTACTTCATAAGATAGGAAGTCACTCTTTTGTTGATCGGTTAGATCAGCGTATTTTGCTACCTTCGAGAGTGGTTTTTCCGACTTTCCGTCAATGTAGTTCTTGATTGTAGTTAGGCGTTGTTGTCCGTCGATAACAAGTCTTACAGTTCGCATTGCTGCAATATCAACTTCCCCCTTAGAAACATAAATTTCAGGGAATGGGTAACCGCCGATAATGGTATCTAGAAAGTCCTCTTGATGGGCCTGCGTCCAAACGAATCTCCTTTGGAAGTCTGGGGCCAACTTCAACAATTCATCTGCAATTTCTTTGTATAATTGCCCGATTGTTGGGTTGGTCACCGATGGGCGAATTTGTGTGCTCATATTTCAGTTCCCAACTTTGAGTTTTTTCATGATCTGTTTTAGTGAATATTCAGTGTATTTTTCGAGATGAGCAAGGCTTTTGTAAAGGCCCGCGGAAACCTTGTAATTGCCTACTGATGAGCGTCCGTGTGAGATTGATTGAAAAAAGTCAAACCATTCGGATTTAAAGGCTTTCAATGACGCTGACACCTCTGGGATCAAATCTGGGCGCGTCCAACCAATAGCTTTATAACGTAGATATTTATTGTATTTACTTTCTTGCCGCTCCGTTAGGGAGTATTCCGCTTTTCTACGGGAGTATTCAAATTGAACCCCTAATTCGTCGACTTTTTCTGATAGAGAGGCAGATACAATCGCAACATCAATATCAGAATCTAGAGAGAACTCTGTTCGTTTAAGCGGACTAAAGCCTAGTTTCCCAGAACCGACAATAAAGACGTCAGGGTGAGAAATACTGTACTTATCACAAATAAGGCTTTTGAATGTAAAGTAATCTGTATCGCGCCCAGAAAAAACAAAAGGTGTGCCGTGCATGAAATTTTTTTGACAAAAAGCTTGAAAATTGCCGTTTTCATCCGCGTCTATCAGTTCAGATTCAAATTTTTCTAATTTCATAACCAAAATTCAAGTAATTTTCTATGCTATCTGATATATTTAATACACAAAACAATGAATTTCTACGTTAAAAAAACGTAGTCGATGTTATGTTTCGTAAATTGGAAAATGGATTTCCCTCTGAAAGTAGCAAGCCACAAGCAATAACCGCAAAGTGACGCCTGTTCAAAGAGGAGCGCTTTACCCAAAAGGGCTGTTTTGCGTCTCGCTCCACCGCTCGATAATCTCTTCTGCAATAGTATTTCCCGCGCTATAGCTCACGAGGAAGACATCTAGATCGGCGTTTTTCATCACGTCTAACGCGCGCAAAATGGCATTGATTATCCACGTCGATTTATTGCCGAATGCACCGCCACCGAGCAATGTTAGTAAGACGCGTTTATTGCCTGTTTTGATGCTGTTTTGAAGGGCTGCAAGTAAGGTCGCTTCATAGGCTGCTTCTAGAACGAGGGTTGCAATGTTTTGCCATAGGTCGGAGCCATCTCGCCCGTAGGAAACAGGCATCGCGCTGCAATAGACTTGGGTAACGTTATGGCCTGCCTTGTGAAGGGTCACTTCAGTATCGGCATGAACACCAATGCGCAGGAGGCCTCGAAGGTCATCAATTTCCAAGCGCGACATATGGGCTATGACATTATTAAGCCTCTCCAGCCCGCCGATGGTTGGAAGAGCATATCCATTCTTCATTTCCCAATAGCTATTTTCATGGTTTTTCAAAGCATCGGCGATGTCTTTTAAGCCATCAATCTGGACGCCTTCGCATTGCCCTTTTTTCTCACCGATTGGCGCAAAGTAATTCCTATAAATGGTTCCAGCACCGCAGGCTATCGCACAGGCTGGTCCCTGTGTGCGGTCGTTTTCATAGCGTCCAACACCATCTTCTGGTCTGACAGAAGGGCTAACCATTTCAAGCAGGTTGAATTGAGAGGCGACTTGGAATGTGGCACCAGTGTTTTCCTTGGCTATGTGCAAATCTTGAACATTCGCGACAATTTCGCTTACAGAGATTTGGCTGTCCCCTTGGGTGGTTTCCTGTCGCAATGTTGTAAGGTTTGGCAGTGATAAATCACCAACTTGGAAGCGCTGTTGATTGGCATTTGAGACCAAATAAGAACCATCAAGGTGCAAGTGTTCATTCACGCTTTGCGGTGTTTCAACGTCAATGCCTGTTAGAGCCGAAAACCATGTCATTTTGTGAACGCCTCCCTGTCGTTATCGTTTGATAACGCTGTCGTATGTCTTCCCCATAACGTCGAACCAATGGCAAAGCAAACTTCCCCCCTTGACGCAACCATGCCAAGCAATCACATAAAGGCTTCCATAAGCTAGGAGTCTGCCCTCTGTTTTTCGTTCAACTTTTGCTGGTCTTAGCGGCCACAGTTACATTTTATTTTGGGATCACACTGCCTTTGATGGTTTTTGAGCGGCTGTTCTTTTTTGAGAAAGAAGCTTCACTGCTTGAGATTATCCATCAGCTTTGGGTGGATCAATCATGGCCATTGGCGTTGATTGTCGGGTTCTTTTCCGTGCTGTTTCCTGCTTTGAAGTTGCTTTATCTGGCAGCGGCAAGTCTTGGCCCAAGGCTTTTTGCGAATGCGCGGGGACTTGGATTTTTATCGACATTGTCAAAATGGTCGATGATGGATGTTTTGGTCGTCGCGCTGATTATTGTTGCGACGAAGACGTCAGGTCTTGCTAGAGCAACAGCTCAACCGGGCTTGTGGTGTTTTACAGCCGCAGTAATTCTAATGGCGGTCGCAACCATAATGGTGCAACGGCGTCGGGTTAAATAGCGCCGATATGTATTAAGCGGTTTTTCGGGAACCAATTTTGTTCCAAAACCGTTCGTGCAGATAGTAAAGAACGAGCTTGGTCAAAATTTCTAACGAGCCGATTGTAATGGCAGCTGTTGGGCTGCCCGTGAAGAACCAAGCAAGCAACGTGGTATCCAGCGTTGCGGTAATGCGCCAAGTCGCCGTTTTGGCAATGCTGCGCCGTTTCTGGTCGCCAGCTTCACCATCATTTAATTGCTGCCCCCAATCAATACGCGTCCATATTTGTTCATGCACGGTATAGATGATGATCTTGGTAACCACTTCAACAATGGCAATGGTGGCCGCTGTCGCGACTAAGCCTGAATTGGTGTCAGCAATATCAATCGGTAGCAGGTTACCGCCAAATTTTAAGACGAGAAAAGACAGTAAGAACGTGTCTATAGAGCCCAGCACGCGCCACGACACAGCCTTTAAGATTGAGCGTGACAGTTTTTCAGCGGGCTTTTTCCTTAAGGCGTTATGTTTCGTTGATGTGCCTTGAGGGACCGTCATTGAATGCACCATTAAGCTGCGGTCTTTTCAGTGTGAATACCACATTCAGAACTAACGCCTTGTTCCCACCACCAACGACCAGCACGTGAATGTTCGCCTGGTTTTATGGCTCTCGTGCAAGGTTCGCAGCCAATTGATGTGTAGCCACGATCATAGAGCGGGTTGATTGGAATTTCGTGAGCGCTAATCGCTTCATTAATTTGCTTTAGCGAAATGTCTGCCAATGGGTTGAACTTCATCACGCCATGGGCTTCGCTCCATTCAGCAAGCTGCGTTTTGTTGCGGCCCGGTGAATGTTCGCGGTTCAAGCCTGTGATCCATGCATCTGCATCAGCAAGTTCTTTTGTAAGCGGATTGTTTTTACGCACTGCGCAACAGGCTTTGCGGGCCTCTAAGCTTTGATAAAACCCGTCGCGACCATGTTCTGCGATGTATTCATCAACTGCTGATGTATCCGGCTCAACTTGCTTGATCTTAATACCGTAGCGGTCTTCTGTGATTTGAAGCAGCGATAGGGTTTCAGGAAACAGGCGACCTGTTTGCAAGGTGATAATGTCAATCGGGATCTGCTTGGTCGCAAGGTTCCAGATGATATATTGCCCTTCACGCGCCAAGCTCGTGGTGTAAACTGGCTTTTCGTAGTTCGCGGCAATCCATGCAAGGCGCTCTGATACGCTCATACCAGCAAGCAACTCATTAATTGCGTTCAAGTCTGATTGTTTTGGCATGATAAATCCTCTCTAACTGGACCCATTATGCCAATAACCGCCTCGTTAAGGCAGACATTGTTGATTAGAGTTTGCTCAAATTAAGAAATAATGTTTTCTCACAGCATGGTTTTTTGGGTAATCATGCTGTTGAAATGGTAAGATTAGTACAGTTTGAATAGCCGGTTAATCATCAATAATGGGGTGATGAGGCGCTTTATTCCTCGCGATATGACCAGATAATCTTGGGTCATCATCCACTTCAATCGCTCGCTTGTAGGGCACAAAACCTGAGCGAATATAAAACGGTAACGCCTGTGGGCTGTCCATTGTGCAAGTGTGTACGTCAAACCGTTTGGCACCATGATGGTCGAATGTGCGGCGTATTGCATAATCCATCATAAAGCGGCCTGCACCTGTGCCAACGGCGTTTTCAGTGAGGCCAAAATACGCAAGTTCCATCGTGTCGCCGTCTTTGAGGTCGATTTCCAAAAGACCAATGTCGATGCCCTCTTTTTGGAGGACGAATATTTCAAAGGCAGGATTGTTGATGGTTTTCTCTAGCTCTTCGTCGCTCAGAAAAAGTCTCGAAAACCAGAGCCAATCGTCGCCAACTGCTTTAAACAGCGCTTTGTAACGCAGCAATTCAGGCGGCGACATGTGGCTTATCGTAAGGCCTGTTTCTGGCACAGGGCGCAGGGCAGGGCGGCCCACCATTTCCAAGTAGGTTGCAATGTTGGCAACTTTGCCTTGTGGCAGATCTGTGAAGCCGTTGAGGTTCAATTCGATCAAAGAGGAGCACGCCTTTTTTCAATATAAGTTTGAAGTTGGGTCACAGCTTCGCCTTTGATTTTGATGCCAAGTTTGGAACGACGCCACAATACATCGTCCGCATCGCGCACCCATTCATAGTCGATGAGGTAATCTATCTCGCGGGCGTACAGTCCTGCATCGGTATCACCAGAAAAATCTTGGCCCATATCTTCCATAGAGGTCGCATCCTCTAAAAACTTAAAGGCACGCATGCCGTAAGCTTGGAGAAGGCGAGTTGCTACCTTCTTGTTCAAGAAGGGATAGTCATTTGTAAGCTTGGCAATAAGGGAGTCGTAATCTTCCGTCTTGAATTCGCCACCTGGTAAGGTCGCACCATTCGTCCATTCTGGCTCTTTTGCCCCAATTTGTTCTTCCACGATATCCATCATGCTTTCGGCAAGCTTTCTGAATGTGGTGATTTTACCGCCAAAAATATTGACCATAGATGCTTCGCCATTGCTGCCTTCATCAAGCTTCAATGTGTAATCACGGGTTGCTTCTTGGGCGGAGGATGCGCCGTCATCATAAAGCGGGCGCACACCAGAATAGTTCCAAACCATATCCTCTTCAGTGATGGGCACCTTGAAATACTCACTGGCCGCATCGCAGAGATAGTCAATTTCTTCTTGCGTGATTTTTACCTTGCCCGGATCATCATTATAGTCGCGGTCCGTGGTGCCAATTAGCGTGTAATCCTGCTCGTAAGGAATGGCAAAGATGATGCGGTTGTCATCGTTTTGGAAAATGTAGCAACGATCATGCTCGAACATCTTGTTCACAATGATATGGCTGCCTTGCACCATACGAACGTTTTTCGAATTCTCTTTTCCAACAGCGTTGTTTAAAACGCGATCAACCCAAGGGCCTGCTGCGTTGACAACGATGCGGGCTTCAACCGTTTCTGTTTCACCTGTTTCTGTGTTCTCTAGCTCTGCTTGCCAAACGTCGCCAACCCGCTTTGCTGAAATTACTTTGGTTCGAACCTTGATGTCAGCACCAGCTTCCCCTGCATCTACAGCGTTTAAAACAACAAGGCGGGCATCATCTACCCAACAATCTGAATATTCGAAGCCTTTGGAAAACATTGGCTTTAATGGTGTGCCCGTAACGTGGTTCAACAAGTTGACTGTGGAGGTTGCCGGCAATTTTTTACGTCCGCCCATATAATCATAAAGGAAGAGGCCAAGGCGAATGAGCCATGCAGGCCTCAGGCCTTTGTGGTGCGGCAAGATAAATCGTAAGGGGCGCACGATGTGAGGGGCCATTGCCCAAAGAGCTTCCCGTTCAATCAGGGCTTCGCGCACGAGGCGGAATTCATAATATTCCAAATAACGAAGGCCACCGTGAATAAGCTTTGTCGACCATGACGAAGTGCCAGAGGCAAGGTCGTTCATTTCAGCAAGGCAAACTTTGTAGCCGCGCCCTGTTGCGTCCCGTGCAATACCGCAACCGTTAATGCCGCCGCCGATGACTAGGATGTCGTAACTGTTCATTGGGTGTCCTCTTAAATCTTATAAAGGCAATCTACCGATCTGACTAAGCGGTGGCAATCAAACGTTTTTGTGAAATGAAGCGAGGAAACGAAACTGTTATTGCGTGAAGGTCTTCTCATAAGGCGGCGAATACCCATATGATGTCTTATAACATCATAATTTGTGAGGCCGAATGACCGCGACAAACCCGCTTCTGACCGATTGGAACACTCCATTCGAATTGCCACCCTTTGATACCATCAATGCTGACCACTATCGTGAGGCCTTTGATGTAGCCCTTGTTGAAAACGAGGCAGAGATGGTGGCGATTGCAGAAAATAGCGATGCTGCTACGTTTGAAAACACCATTGAAGCGATGGAGCTTTCAGGCGAAAGCCTGTCGAAGGTCGCTAGTACATTCTTTAATCTGTCTGGTGCGAATACTAATCCTGATTTGCAGGCAATTGAACGTGACATGGCACCAAAGCTTGCCGAGCATTCTTCTAAAATCATGCTGAATGCTGGATTGTTTGCGCGGGTTAAGGTGTTGTTCGAGAGCCAAGAAAGCCTCTCACTGACCCCTGAGCAACGCCGTGTTTTGGAGCGTACTCACTCTCGCTTTGTTCGTGCAGGTGCAAATCTTGAAGGGGATGCGCGCAGCCAGATGGCGGAAATCACCAAGCGGTTGGCGACCCTTGGCACATCATTTTCACAAAACATGTTGGCTGATGAAAGTGCTTATGAGCTGGTTTTGGAGAAGAAAGAAGACTTAGACGGATTGCCTGATTTCTTGGTTGCGGCAGCAGCGTCCGCTGCAAAAGAACGCGGCCATGACGGCAAGCATGTGATTACCCTTTCACGCTCGCTCATTGAGCCGTTTCTGCAATTTTCATCCCGCCGTGATTTGCGCGAAGTTGCGTTTAAAGCTTGGTCGAGCCGTGGGGAAAACAACAATGAAAACGACAACCGCGCCATTATCGCTGAAACGCTGACCCTTCGTGAAAAACGGGCGAATTTACTCGGCTTTGATACGTTCGCGGATTTCAAACTCGACGACCAAATGGCGAAAACGCCCGATGCGGTGCGCGACCTTCTTGTGCAGGTTTGGGAACCGGCCAAAGCGCGGGCAGGGCGCGAGGCTGATAAGCTGAAAGCACTTGCGAGCAGTGAAGGTGCCAACCACGACATTAAACCTTGGGATTGGCGTTATTATTCTGAGAAAGTGCGCAGTGCTGAACATGATTTGGATGAAGCGGAAATCAAACCGTATCTTCAACTTGAAAATATCATTCAAGCTGCATTCGATACAGCTGGACGTCTGTTTGGACTGACGTTTAAAGAGCAGAGCGATGTGCCTGTGTACCATGAAGATGTCCGCGCCTTTGAGGTGATGGATAGTAATGGCAAACATGTGGCGGTGTTCTTGGCTGATTACTTTGCGCGTGCGTCAAAACGCTCAGGCGCATGGATGAGCGGTTATCGCAGTCAGCAAAAGCTCAAAGATGATATTCGTCCAATCATTGTCAATGTGATGAACTTTGCCAAAGCGCCTGAGGGTGAAGCAGCACTGCTGACCTTTGATGATGCTCGCACATTGTTCCATGAATTTGGTCACGCCTTGCATGGTATGTTGTCGAATGTGACCTACCCGTCTATTTCCGGCACCAGCGTTGCCCGTGATTTTGTTGAGCTACCAAGCCAATTGTTTGAACATTGGCTGGGCGAAAGCGACATTCTGTCTAAATATGCCGTGCACTACAAAACTGGCGAGGCAATGCCTGATGAGTTGATTGCGCGGGTCAAAGGGGCTGAGACGTTCAATCAAGGTTTTGCAACTGTGGAATATGTGTCGTCCGCCTTGGTCGATTTAGAACTCCACACCATGCCTGCCGCAAAGGCGCAGGATGTCGGCCAAATCGAGAAGGATATTCTGGCAAAAATTGATATGCCAGATGAAATCATCATGCGCCACCGCACGCCGCATTTTGCTCATGTTTTCTCAGGTGACGGATATTCTGCGGGCTACTATTCATACATGTGGTCTGAGGTAATGGACGCCGACGCCTTCCAAGCTTTTGAAGAAACAGGCGACGCCTTTGATAGTGCGACCGCGAAACGCTTGCTTGAAAACATCTATTCAACAGGCGGCAGCAAAGACCCTGCCGAGCTCTATGTGGCGTTTCGTGGTAAGATGCCTGAGATTGACGCGCTGCTGGAAGGGCGCGGCTTAACGGGCGCGGCTTAACATTCATCTCTCAATGGATGTGCGTTTATGCACTGAAGAAATTAAGTGGCGCGATATAATCGCGCCACTTTTTTTATTTTTGCAAAGGATATTTGGATGAAAAAAATATTGCTTCAAACGCTTAGTGTCTCCTTCTTAGTTGGTGCATTTGCCACACAATCTGCTCATGCAAGCAGCGGTGAGCCAGAGCTTATCTGCGATGTGAAAGGCGGCCTCATTTATGAAGGGGGGCAAGTGAGCTATGCAGAAGAAAACGGTGAGCCAAAAGTGCTTACTTCCAAGGAAACCGCACAAACGCCAATCTCAATTGTCGTCGATATTTGCGAAACCAAAGATGGAAGTCGTTTTTCCACTTTCGAAGAAAACGTCCTCGTCAATGTGGAGCATGATAACCCATGGACCGCTGGCCAAAAAATCAACAGCCTGTTCATGTGCACAGGGGCGTCAGATACATATCCTAATCAATCTGGTGTCGACACCAATTGCGTCCGCAAATTGACCACCATTCAGTCGCTTAAGGACACATCTTTAAGCACGCAAAACTATGTGGACGGTAAGCAAGTTGATGAATTGCCTGCTGCGAAGAACTAAGCATTTTGGGGGACGGGTTTTCCTGTCCCTCAAACGCTCGGCGAAGCTGCTGTAAAGACGCGGATATAGTCACCGGGGCTGGATGCTGCCCAGTTGACCCAGACGCGGAACGGGTTGTCTTTGTCGATCCATACGCTGTCTTCCCATTCAAGCCCGCGTAAAATTGGATTTAGATAGGTCACGTCTGTATTGGCTAAAAAGTCAGAAGCTTGCAGGGTCCATGTGCTTGTGGCGATGCCTAAGACGGCGGCGTCAAATTCTATGTAGCCACGCTGGCTCGTTCCATATTCAGGATCGAAAAAGATATAGTGGCTTGCGACAATGGTTCCTTGGGGAATGAGCAGACCTTTGGGGCCGATATCGACGGCAAGGTCTTTTGGCAGCACAATATTCTGGTCTTCATCAAAGGCATAAAGATTGTCGTCTTGATAGGTGTCATTGCCAACGACGATGTCTTTGCTCGAGTTCAGCTTTGTAAAGGTTCCACGGTTGAAACCACCGGTTACTTTGCCTGTCAGTGTAAAGGCATGGCTTTGCAGGCAAAGGCTTATCAAAAATAATAATGAAAGAGTATACCGCATGATGACCTCCCTTCATCAAAGGAAGCGTATCATCTCTTGGGCGAACGGGGCAGGGCGCCCCAATCAGATTTTAGTGAGGTTAGGCCGCGTTAAACCGTTGGCCTTGCAATTCTGAGCGAAGCTCGGTGAAGGCTGTGTTGATCTGCTTGAACATGTCATTCATGTATGCTGCTACTTCTGGTGGCAGATCAATGCTGGAAACTGTATCGGGATGATATTGCTTGGCCAGGTTGTGAAACGCCATTTTCGCGTCATCAAAAGAACACGTGCGCGGTACGCCTAGAATTGTGTAAGCATCCGTAAAACGTGACCCCGTGGTGTTTGGAAGCACAGGCTTCTTTAACGGCTCTACGGGTTCGACATAAGAAATTTGGTGCTTAGCGACAAATTTGCGTTGGCCATCTTTTGAGTAAAACTCAAGAAACGGTGTTGGCTTTGAAAGCATACCGTCCAAGGAAGTCACGTTTTGCCCAAGAGAGATTGCACCACGCACTGTAGCGCCGTCTAACATCCTAATTGAAACTTCAACTGTCTTGCCACTTCCAGTTCCCGTAAACATTTTCCACTCCTAGTACGATGATCCTTCGATCAGAACTTTCAAGCCGCCATTTTACTCTTGAAATTCTTAACTCCGGTTGAATATTTTCACAAAAATTTGAAAACAGTCTTTTTACGATCGTCGTTCCGCGCGAGCGGCATTAAATTCTGCACCAAATAGGATGAGTGCCGAGATTGCGTAGAGATAAACAATCGCAATCATCGTGCCTGCCAAGCCTGCATAAAGGGCCGTGTAATTGGCGATGGTTTGCAGATAAATCGCGAAAAGATGCGAGCCGCCAATCATGCCGATAATGGTGAGGGCAATGCCCGGTGCCATTTCACGCAAAGGCCGCCGCCCATTGGGCAGGAATTGATGAAAGGCAACGAGCGTCAGGATCAACACGGAGATAGCGACCGCATATTTTACTAAGCCGACGGTGAAACTGAAGTTTTCCAAAAAGGTCATGCGCTCGATTAAAAAAGCCCAAATGATCGGCGTGCCAATGAGGATGATCGCCGCAATAATCAAGCCGAAAGCGCCGCTAATGACAAACAAAACACTTTGTAATCGTCGCCATAAAAAGGGGCGGTTTTCGGTGATTTTATAAGCACGGTTTAAACCATCCCGCGCGCTCTCAATGCCGTTGGTCGCGAGAAAGAGGCCGATGAAGGTACTGACAGAAAAGAACTCAACCGCGCGTTGATTGACGATAATCTTTATCTGCTCCGCAAGCGGCCTTGCCGCATCTGCGGGCCAATAACCAAGTACCAAATTAAACACTTCATCCACCAGCGCCGTATCTCCCCAAATACGAAGGAGAGAGGCGACAAGCATGAGGAATGGAAAGAGCGACAAAAGCAGGGACAAAGCGACATTACTCGCAATAGCGGTGCCGCCATCATCGTTAAACTTTTGCATAGCGCGCCAAAGCGTTTTTAAAAAATGAGGCATGAGGTGGGTGCTTTTGCGATTCGGTATGCCCCTAATGTAGGCGGCATGAGATAAAAACCCAATTTAATAAACCCGTTGGGGAGAGAAGGCGATGAGCTTTCTATTCGCGCTGGCGTGGATTTGGTTGCTGGTGGCAAGGCAGTCATCGTTAAGCCCATTGCGATAATCACTGTAAGGCGCCGAATTTCGCACCTGCCTTAGAAAATTCTCATTTGATACCTATCTCAACTCCAACACGATCACGGAGTAGTATCATCATGCGTTTTTTACAAATATTTTTGGCAATCACAATGTTCGCGGGCTTTGCTGACAAGGTCCATGCGGCCAGTTCTGTTCAAAAGGTTGGGCTTGCGTCGTTTTATTGGCAGGACCAGAAGACGGCGAACGGTGAGCAATTTGATAAGCATGATTTAACGGCGGCTCATAAGACATTGCCTTTCGGCACATTGTTGAAAGTGACGCGTTTAAAGACGGGTAAATCTGTTATTGTGCGGATCAACGACCGTGGTCCGTTTATCAAAGGGCGTATTGTTGATTTGTCTTTGGCGGCCGCGCGAGAAATTGGTTTGACCCGCAAGGTTGGCGTTACAAAAGTGAAAGTAGAGATCGTTGGCAAGACTGCCGCGCGCAAGTAAGCGGCTAACCTACAACGGAATTTCGCAAGCCAATTTGATGTTTAAGTTTGTAAGCTTAAGCAACGGCTCTTGAAAGGGCGCATTGTGACCACAGATCACTCAGTGCGCCGACAAGATGGTTGATGTCTTGGTCCGTATGCAATGGCGATGGCGTGAAGCGTAGGCGCTCGGTGCCTTTTGCGACTGTTGGATAATTAATCGGCTGAACATAGATGCCGTAATTATCAAGCAGAAGATCGCTGATCCATTTGCATTTTACGGGGTCACCCACCATCACCGGCACGATATGGCTCGGGTTTGGTATGTGCGGAATGCCTTTAGCATCAAGCGCTGCACGAAGTTGGGCAACGCGCTGCTGGTGGGCATCACGTTCGCTCTGGCTTTGCTTTAGGTGACGAATGCTGGCTGCAGCACCTGCTGCGATACTTGGCGGTACGGCGGTGGTAAAGATGAAGCCAGAGGCAAAACTGCGCACGAAATCGCACATGGCTTTTGAACCGCTGATATAACCGCCCATCACGCCATAGGCTTTGCCAAGCGTGCCTTCAATAACGGTGATGCGATCCATCAAGCCTTCACGCTCTGCTATGCCGCCTCCGCGTGGACCATAAAGGCCGACGGCGTGAACTTCATCGATATAGGTCATGGCGCCGTGCTTGTCGGCTACGTCACAAATTTCAGCAATCGGTGCAATGTCTCCATCCATTGAATAGACAGATTCAAAGGCCACCAATTTTGACGTGTCAGGGTCTGCTTCGCTCAACACGCGGTCTAGGTCTTCAGGGCTGTTGTGCTTCCAGATTTTACGGTTGGCCTTTGAGTGGCGCATGCCCTCAATCATGGAGGCGTGGTTTAACGCGTCTGAATAGATGGTGCAGTTTGGCAGTTTAGTCCCAAGGGTTGAAAGGGCTGCCCAGTTGGACACATAGCCAGAGGTAAAGAGCAGGGCGTCTTCTTTGCCGTGCAGGTCTGCGAGCTCTTGCTCAAGCAGAACATGGTTATGGTTGGTGCCAGAAATATTGCGGGTGCCACCTGCGCCTGCGCCACATTCATCAATGGCGGCGTGCATTGCGCTGGTTACGGTTTCGTGCTGGCCCATGCCCAGATAATCATTGGAGCACCAAACAGTAACTTCCTGCTCGCCCGCGTCGGTGTGGCGCGTTGCACGAGGAAAGCCGCCCTTATGGCGTGAGAGATCAGCAAAAACGCGGTAGTTACCTTCCGCTTTTAGATCGTCCAAAGATTTTTCAAAAAATGCTTCGTAGTCCATGCTCGTCCTCATTTTCTGAGGGCATATATAACGGTCTGGTCTTCAAAGAATAGTACCTTGGTGTCGTTTCACCGATAATTTCGGTTCAAGGATGATCACATTCCCGCAACCAAGGCGCATGGTCGCGTGGGAATCTGGCAATTTGTCATATTTTTAACGGCCTAATCGAGGGACGTGGACGGTCACGGCAAACACTGAAAAACTAAGGGTAAGGCCTTTTCATTAGTGAGCCTTATGAGCCATGCAGATTATTGGGCATATATTGGCTGGAAGTGGTTGGAATGTGTCTTCAAAGACACCAAACTCCACTCATGACTTGCCAGCGAAAGTACATAAGGAATGGTTTGCTCCCATACTCGGCAGAACAATTAACGGGCCTTGTTGGTCCTTAGCCGCCAACGTCCTTATGATAAGCTTGGGTCGATACAATACCGACGAATAGAGCATCGCGCTCTTCTATGCTTATGGGTGCTTGTGGATGACCCGTTGGTGCTCGTATTGTGTGTATTGGAAAAATAGGCTTTCATTAAACGTATCGATGATCAGTTTGAGGGAGCGGGATCTTGAAGAAAATCAAAACAAACAATTGGGTTGCTGCGGCTTTGTTGGGAGCAGGAATTGGTCTTATTCAAGGCGCGCCTGCAATGGCGCAATTACAGGTGCAAATTGGTGGCTCATCGGGCCAAGCCAAACGAGCATTGATTAATAATGGATACGATCAAATTGATGTCTACCATCAAGGGGTAAAGTCGTTTCGGGCACGAGCTTGCAAAAACGGTGTGCACTATGATGTGAAATTGAACCGTCGTGGGGTCTTAAAAGGTCAAAATAAGATCGGACGATGCCAATCTTTTTTAAGCAGTCAAGCGGTTGAAAAACGACTTTTAAAGCAAGGCTATACCCGTCTCTCTATTGATGAACAAAATGGCTATTACGTCGCTGTTGGCTGTGATGCACGCGGAACTCGGGTGCGCTTAGCGGTCAATCAATTTGGTAAAATTGAGCGGCAACGTAAATTTGGTCAATGCGAACCGATTTTCGATCCAAGTGATATCCGCCCAATTTTGCGGCGTGCTGGCTATGATCGGATCATCTTCCGTGACCGTCAATTGCCTTGGTATGTGGCCCATGCGTGTCGCAATAATCAACGTTTAGAACTTTTGCTGACACGACGTGGTGAAGTGCGTCGTGAACGTGGTCTTGGCCGTTGTGCCTCACCACTTAAGCCATCGCAGCTGGAAGCGCATTTAGCGAAAAATGGATATAAAAACATTTATGTGTTTGATCGCAAGTTACCGGGTTATGGGGCAGAAGCTTGTCAAAACCGTCAGCTTTATGATTTGAAATTGAACCAGTTTGGGGAGATTAAACAGCGCACCGCCTTGGGTCGCTGCGCACCGCCAGTCTTGTCTGAAAAAGATGCCCGTTCAACGTTACAAAAAGCTGGTTATAAGCGTATTGAACTTGCAGCTCTTGGCGGGCAAAGAGGCGGGTTTAATGCGAAAGCGTGTAAAGACGGTCGCAACCAAGCGTTTTATGTGACACCGTTTGGCGAGTTGAATAAGGCTAAGGATTTAGGTGCTTGCCGATCTCATTCCGTGCTTGAGATTAAAAACCGTCTTCAGCGCCGTGGTGTGAGCGGTACAAAGTTTTACTCTGAAGGGTGTTATCGCGGCACGAAATTCCGTTTTCATTTCGATGATTATGGAGATCGGACCAGAGGGCAAAGATTGGGTAGTTGCTAAGCCCGCGCAAGGGCGCCCCAGATTATCATTCCGTGACAGAGAACTAAGATGATGGCGCCTAAGATCCCGACGACTATGACATGACGCCGTTCTGTTGGTGTGTTGCCATACCAGCTTTGCCATTTATGCATGCAGATTGAGAAAATGATCACCACAACTGGCATGATGAGCAATGCCATCCAAGCGCTGACAAATTGACTTGGCTCACCGCTAAACGTCCATTTGGTTGGAACTTGGGTGTTGAAGGGCACAAAGAAAAGCGTGATGACACTGCTTAAAAACAAAAAAGCGGCCAACCGGTTTGCCCAGTAGCCGCCTTTTTCTTGATTGCTTTTGGTATCAAATGACCCAGTCACTTAAAAAACCTCTTTGCGTGAGATATTTTACAATGATCTCAGCTGCTTCATCTGGTGTTTGATCGACCGTGTTGATGGTGATCTCCGGATTTTCTGGTGCTTCATAAGGACTATCGATGCCTGTGAAGTTTTTAATTTCGCCAGCGCGGGCTTTTTTGTAGAGCCCTTTCACATCACGGTCTTCAGCGACACTCAAAGGGGTGTCGACGAAAATTTCCAAGAACTTACCGTCCCCAATACGTTCGCGGGCCATGTCCCGTTCTGAGCGGAAAGGGGAGATGAAGGAAACAAGCGTAATCAAGCCTGCCTCCACCATGAGTTGAGAGACTTCGCTAACACGGCGAATGTTTTCCACGCGGTCAGCTTCTGTAAAGCCAAGATCGCGGTTGAGGCCGTGACGCACATTGTCACCATCAAGGGTCATGGTGTGGCGACCCATGGCAAACAGGCGCTTCTCTAAGGCGTTTGCAATGGTTGATTTGCCTGATCCAGAAAGACCCGTGAACCAAAGCACAGCAGGGCGCTGTCCCTTTTGTTCCGCGCGCGCTACCTCATCCACTTCCATGGCTTGCCAATGAATGTTTGACGCACGGCGTAGTGCATATTCAATGAAGCCAAGGGCAACAGTGCGATTGGTCATGCGGTCTATTAAAATGAAGCCGCCCGTGGTGCGGTTGTCTTCATAGGCATCAAAAGCGATGTTTTGATCAAGTGCTAGATTGCAGGAGCCAATAGCATTTAACGTCAAAGTAGGGGCGGCTAATTTTTCGAGCGAATTAATGTCGACCACATGTTTTGGCGCCGCCACTGTTGCTTGCACGGTCTTCGCGCCAATCTTCATGAGATAGGTGCGACCCGGTAGCATTTCGTCTTCGTCCATCCACAAAAGCGTAGAACGGAATTGGTCTGCTGCTTCCGCTGGATGATCCTTGCCGCAGATGATGTCACCGCGTGAAATATCAATTTCATCTTCCAGCGTGATGGTGACAGACTGGTCTGCGACAGCTTGGTCGAGTTTATCCTCACCGTCGATTTTGACAGGGAAAACGATGCTTTCAACCTTACTGGTTTTGCCAGAAGGTAGAGCGCGGATTTCATCGCCGACGTTAAGCGTGCCACTTGCGACTTGGCCGCTGAAACCACGAAAGTCGAGGTTCGGACGGTTGACCCATTGCACGGGCATGCGGAACGGTTTGGTATTTTTATTCTCGCTCAAGCGCACTGTTTCCAGATGCTCCATCAACGTGCCGCCTTCATACCAAGAAAGGGCGTCTGTTTTCTCTGTAATGTTGTCACCTACAAGAGCAGACATTGGAATTGGTGTAATGCGGTCGTCGCTTATGCCAATTTCTGTCGCAAACGTTTTGTACTCAGCAACAATCTCGTCATAACGTTCCTCGGAATAATCCACGAGGTCCATTTTATTGATGGCAAGAACGAGGTTTTGCACGCCAAGCAGATTGACGATGTAAGAGTGACGGCGGGTTTGAGTGAGAACGCCCTTACGCGCATCAATCATCAAAATGGCAAGGTCAGCTGTTGAAGCGCCTGTTGCCATGTTGCGGGTATATTGTTCGTGGCCCGGTGTGTCAGCCACGATATATTTGCGGCCTTCGGTTGAGAAAAAGCGATAAGCCACATCAATCGTGATGCCTTGTTCGCGTTCTGCGGCAAGACCATCAACAAGCAGAGCAAAGTCGAGGCCTTCGCCTTGTGTGCCAACTTTTTGGCTGTCTGATTCAAGGGCTGCAAGCTGGTCTTCAAATACCATCTTGCTTTCATAAAGCAGGCGGCCAATGAGGGTGGATTTGCCATCGTCCACTGATCCGCATGTGATAAAGCGGAGCAGGGATTTTGTTTCGTGCGCCTTGAGGTAGGCGTTGATGTCTTCGGCAATGAGGTCAGATTTATGGGACATTAGAAATACCCCTCCTGCTTCTTCTTCTCCATCGAGGCGGTGCTGTCATGGTCAATCACGCGGCCTTGGCGTTCTGATTGAGTGGTAAGCAGCATTTCCTGAATGATGTCTGGCAATGTGGCAGCACTGCTTTCAACGGCACCCGTCAGTGGATAACAGCCGAGCGTTCTAAAGCGCACCATTTTTTCAACGGGCGTTTCCCCATCAAGCGGCATACGGTCATCATCAACCATGATCAACGTACCCTCACGTTCCACCACAGGGCGCGGTGCTGCGAAATAAAGCGGTACAATCGGGATGTTTTCCAGATGGATGTATTGCCAAATATCAAGCTCAGTCCAGTTCGACAGCGGGAACACGCGAATGCTCTCACCGGGCTGAATGCGGGTATTGTAAATTGACCACGGCTCGGGACGTTGGTTTTTTGGGTCCCAGCGATGCTGCTCTGAGCGGAACGAAAAGATACGCTCTTTAGCGCGAGATTTTTCCTCATCACGCCGCGCGCCACCGAAGGCTGCGTCAAAGCCATATTTATCAAGCGCTTGTTTAAGGCCTTGGGTCTTCATCACATCTGTATGCAAAGCAGACCCGTGGGAGAACGGGCCGATGCCTTGCTCGACACCTTCTTGGTTGATGTGAACGATAAGCTCCATATCAAGCTTCTTCGCCATTTCATCGCGAAAGGCGATCATCTCGCCAAACTTCCATGTGGTGTCCACATGCATAAGGGGGAAAGGCGGCTTTGAGGGGTAGAAAGCTTTTTGGGCTAAATGCAACATCACGGCGGAATCTTTGCCGACGGAATAAAGCATAACGGGCTTTTCAGCTTCTGCGGCCACTTCACGCATAATGTGAATGGCTTCAGCTTCAAGCCTTTGAAGGTGGGTTAGTCGTGTCATGACTTCCTAAACGGTCTAGGGATAGAATTTTCCCAGCAAGTAATAGACCAACATGATTAGAAAAAGCGAGTAGTTTTGCGGCGCAAAAGCGCCGCAAGATAGAAATTTTTGTCGAAATTTGGCAAGTCGCTGGAAATTAATTGCAACGCTCGTAGATGCCTTGAACATACTGTCGTGGTGAGCACATGATGCCACCCCACTGAAAAGCGCGACGTCCATCAGGTGTAACGATTTCAAACCAGTTATAGCCATTCATTTGAACGCCTGTATTGTTGAGAAGCCTCACGCGCTTGCGTCCATAAATACTTCCAATTTTTTGAAATTGAATTCCTGGGCCAGTGCGAAGAGATCCACCGAGGGAAAGAGCGCGAATATTTAGATGCACAGGACTTGCTGCTGTCGTGTTTGGTCGAGTATTATTTTTTGGCGGATTATATGTTTGTCTGCCACCATTATAAGCGCCGCTGCGGCAATCTGCGAAAGCGTTTGCGTTCTTATCGTGGAAGTTGCCTCGTCCATTAGCATAGGCGAAATCAAAACCGTTGCCAGCAACCCATCTTTGTCCTGCGCGTTTATAATAATTGAACGGCCCACGAAGTCGGTTTTTTCCGCCGTGAATAACGTATGAAACGCGCGCTTTTGTTGAGCGGTCTGAAGTTATTGAAACTTCATAATGGCCGTCACCGATTGCATCACACACGTAAACTTCAATTGAAGCGGCGGTTGCTGTTGTTGTTCCGCCAGAAAAAACTGACGTGCCTAGTGCTAAAATGTATGCGGCTTTGAGTGGTGTTTTAAATATGTTGGTCATTGTAAATCTCCAGCTTTGTGCTGTTTGTTTGTCTCCGATATTTCTAAAGTAGTTGGATCGTAATGGCTTGGCTGTGCATTTCGTCACATTGCTAAATTGCGCTTGATAACTGGTGGCTGTATGGTCGCGGGTCTATTTGGCTTTTGCATGAAGGTTTCGCTTAATGACTTCGACCAAGGATGATTTGTCGCTCGCGACGTTGTTTGCGCAAGCAGACGGGATGGTTGATCCATCAAACGGTGCAGTGGTTCCAGCCATTCAACCAGCCACGACCTTTGCGCGGGATGAACAAAATCAACTTGTTTCAAAGGGGCACCTTTATAGTCGCGATGACAATGATTTAGCGCGACTTGCCGAGCGGATTTTAGCGAAATCTGAAAAGGCGGACGACGGATTGCTGTTTCCCACAGGCATGGCAGCTGTGGCGGCAGTCTTGCGCACGGTTCCAAATGGTGGCCGCATCATCATGCAAAATGCGATTTACTGGGGAACCACGAAATGGACGCGTGAGTTTTGCGTGCGTCGACAAATAGAGTTGATTGAGGTGGATTGTTCAAACCTGCCTGAGCTTGAGGAAGCGGCCCAACCAGCCGATGTTTTATGGATTGAAACGCCGTCAAACCCCTATTTGAAAACCACAGACATTCGTGCCTGCTCAAAAATTGCAAAACAAATTGGTGCGGCTTTGGTCGTTGATTCAACGGCTGCAACCCCCGTTTTATCGAACCCGCTCGCCTTTGGTGCAGACATTGTCATGCACTCCGCCACGAAGGGGATTAATGGTCATAGTGATGTGCTTGCTGGTTTCTTGGCAACGGCCAATGCGGATAACGATTTATGGCGGGCAATTGCAACGGATCGCCATGATGCGGGCGCAATTATTGGCACGTTTGAGGCGTGGTTGTTGATCAGGGGAATGCGTACTTTACCACTTCGCATGGAGCGTATGTGTGAGACTGCGCAGGCCATTGCGATGATGCTTGAAACTCACTCAAATGTTGAGGCGGTTCTTTATCCAGGTCTTGTGAACGATAAAGGCCATGCACTGGCAGCACAGCAAATGACAGGTGGCTTTGGGTGCTTGGTTTCATTTCTCGTGAAAGGCGGAAAGCAGGAAGCTCTAGCCGTGGCAGGGCAATTGAAACTTTTCAAACGGGCAACATCGCTTGGTGGCGTTGAAAGCCTTGTTGAGCACCGCCACACGGTTGAACCTGCCATTGATGGCAGCTTGCTTCGTTTGTCAGTTGGCATTGAAAGCGCTGATGATTTGCTTGCTGATTTAGAGCAAGCCTTGACTGTCTTATAATCTAGTCCTGAGACTAGCTTTCGCCGTAAACATCGCGTGTGAATACTTTGTCTTCCACATCGCGAATGTCGTCGGTTAGGCGGTTTGCAACAATCACGTCACAGCCCTCTTTGAATGCTTCAATGCCGCGAATGACAGGTGAGTTGAAATAAAGCTCTTCTTCCAAAAGAGGCTCATAAACACGCACTTCAATGCCTTTGGCTTTGATACGCTTCATAATGCCGAGGATGGAGCTGTCGCGGAAATTGTCTGAACCAGCCTTCATGGTCAATCTGTGAATGCCAACGACGGATGGTGACCGTTTCAAGACTTGGTCAGCAATGAAATCTTTGCGTGTTGAGTTTGCATCAACAATGGCGCGGATCATGTTTTGCGGCACAGCATCGTAGTTTGCCAAAAGCTGTTTGCTGTCTTTCGGTAGGCAATAACCACCATAGCCAAACGAAGGGTTGTTATAGTGAGTGCCGATGCGAGGATCGAGACAAACACCTTCAATGATTGGCCTAATATCAAGGTTGCTATACAAGGCATAGCTATCCAGTTCATTGAAGTAAGCAACGCGCATTGCAAGGTATGTGTTGGCAAAAAGTTTAACCGCTTCAGCTTCTGATGGTCCCATAAAGAGAACCGCAACATCTTCCTTGTGGGCGCATTCTTTCAACATATTGCCAAAAATTTCTGCCCGTTCAGACTGTTCACCCACGATAATGCGTGATGGATATAGATTGTCTTTAAGCGCTTGCCCTTCTCGCAAAAATTCAGGTGAGAAGATGACAGTGTCGACATTCTTTTCTTCACGCACGCGTTCAACATATCCAACGGGAATAGTCGACTTGATGATGATGGTCGCCTTTGGATTGATTTCAGTTACCTGGTCAATCACGGCTTCAACCGAAGATGTGTCGAAATAATTGTGTTGCGGGTCATAGTTGGTTGGCGTTGAAACGATCACATAATCTGCATCTTTGTACGCTTCTACTGCATCCGTGGTCGCTAATAACTTCAGTTCTTTTTCAGCGAGAAATCGTTCAATTTCTGAATCTTGAATAGGGGATTGTTTGTTGTTGACCATGTCAACACGTTCTGAAGAAAGATCGACCGCAACAACGTCAAATTTTTGCGCAAGCAGCACAGCGTTTGACATTCCAACATAACCAAGTCCGGCAACAGCAATTTTCACGATATATCCAATATGTTTATTAAGTCCCACCCATTTCTCAAACATGAGAAACGTTTAAGACTGGTCTAACACACAGACCATTTTAAAAGCCTTAATTGCCTTAAAGGCAGTACATGAAAGCTCATTGCACAAAAGTTAAATGTTGTTTTGCGGCGCTAACCAGCCAAATTTGTCGGTAGAATAACTCGAATGGCTGATTGAGCTTCGGATTTAGGAACGATTTCGACAGATCCATTATGAGCTTCTGCGATTTGTCGTACCAAGGCCAAGCCGAGGCCATATCCTGAAATGTTTTGTCGATTTGGGCCACGTTGAAAAGCTTCGAAAAGACGGTTCTCGTCATCTATGGGGAAACCTTCGCCTGAATCTTTCACCATCAATGTTACAGCACGATCATTGGCGCTCAACTCGACATAAATTGGCGTTGCGCCATGAATTTTGGCATTTTGTAAAAGATTGCGGATGAGGCGTGAAAGTAAGCGGCGGTCGCCTGTTATTAGCGGGGCGCTGCCCTTAAGTTGGCAATCTTGGAAATGGGCGCCTTCTTCTGCTGCAATGGCGACAAGGTCCACATCGTTTTCAAAAATGACATTTGCACCCGTATCAAGACGGCTCATGAGTAAGATTTCATCGATCAAATCATCAAGCTCGCCAATATCCTCGCGAAGTCTGGATAGACGGGTTGTGTTTTTATCGTCTTCCAGCATTTCCACAGCAAGTCGGATGCGTGATAAGGGCGTTCTTAGTTCATGGGACGCATTGGCAAGCAGCATTTTTTGAGAATTAACAAGACCCTCAATCGTTTCTGCAGCTTCATTGAAGCTTGTTGCAAGGGCTGCAACTTCATCATTCCCTTCCACCGCAATGCGTGTTTTCAAATTTCCAGATCCAATCGTCTCTACACTCTGCTTCAACGCTTCCAGCCGACGGGTTAGTCTTTTGACGAAAGGGTAGGAGACAAGGCTTACAACAAATCCGATAGCAACAAGAAATACCAAAATACGTGTGATGGGCCGTAGGGAGCGCGCTTTAATGCCGCTCAAGACTAAGATGCGACCATCTGACAGTCTTAGGGCTGTTCTGCCATCTGGAAGGCGGATTTGAGGTTTTTTCTCCCTGACAAAGTGAGTAGGGAGTTTTAATAATTCACCATAGCTTGCAACGGGCTTTTGGGCGTCATCGTAAAGAGTAAGAGATAACTGTAATTCGCGGCCAAGGCTTTCAATTGTTTCTTTTTGTTGCGGTAAAGGCAGGTTTTTTTCTGGCATGGAAAGCGTGATCAAACGGCTTAAAGTTCTTCCCAGAGTCTGGTCTTCGGGGCCTGGTCTGTTGATATGGGTGAAGATGGCAAAAGCCACGATCACCGCAGTTAAACTGATCAGTAGAATACTATAGATTTGAAGATACAGACGCCGTTTCAGCATTGTCTTAATCCTGTTCTTTCGTGAAAACATAGCCAGCACCGCGAACAGTGATCACGCGCCTTGGTGCTTTGGGGTCGTCTTCAATTTCTGCACGAATGCGCGAAATATGAACATCAATCGAACGGTCAAAAGCTTCAAGGTTTTCACCCTTCAGCGCATCCATCAAATAGTCTCGGCTTAAAACTCGGCCAGGTGCTTTTGCGAGGGCTTCCAACAGTTTGAATTGATGGCCTGTTAAGGTGCACGTTTTTCCGTCCAGTTGTGCCATCATCGCGTTTGGATGAATTTCTAACCGTCCAAATCGTAACGTGTCACCAACGACGGGGTCTTTTTGTCTGCGCAAAATAGCACGCAGTCGGGCAAGCAATTCTCGCGGTTCAAATGGTTTTGCCAGATAATCATCCGCCCCCATTTCAAGCCCCACAATACGGTCCATCAAGTCACCTTTTGCGGTCAACATTAAGATGGGAATATTAGATTTAGTGCGAAGACTGCGGCACAGTTCTAAGCCGTCAATATCTGGCAAACCAAGGTCCAAGATCATTGCGTCATAGGTCTGCCGATCATGTTCGGAAACGGCTTCCGCGCCTGTGCCGACAATGGTTGTGTCGTAGCCAAAGGTGCCGAGATAGTCAGAAACCATCTCGGCAAGTCGGGTGTCATCTTCTACTATGAGTAGTTTTTCTGTCATGGGAGGGGTTAAACCATGCCTCTAGCGACGACGCCATTTCTTTTTACGCATGTCCTCTAGCTTCTCGTTCAATTGCTGACGCTGATCCGAATTGAGGACTTCTGCCGCTTCAACCATTGCTAGGGTGACTTTGCTGCTGACACGATCAATTTCAGCTAACCGTTTTTGGCGCAATTCTTCCACTTTATCGCGGTTGACGGTGTCTTCTAACAAGAGCTGTTTAATCTCTTTTTGAATTTTCCGTAGGTGGCGGCGCATAGGGCGGACATCTTCTGCAAAAGTTGTCACGAGGTTGCCAATTTTTTCGCGTTGCACATCATTTGCTTCAAGGTCAGTGCTGATGCGATTGATAATGCGAGCAGTGCGTCTTTCGATTTGAGCAGCTGTTGGGCGCGAATGTCTTGCTTTCTTATGAGCGCGGTTTTCTTTTTTGTGAGCTCGGTGCTTCTTATCTTTTTGCACCTTTTCCACTTGCTGCTCTGAATGTGCAAAAGCAGTACTTGATGAAATCACGCTTGTTGTGACCAGTCCTGCACCGATGATGGACATCATACCCAAAGCCAGTGCAAGGCTTTTTGTTGTGCTTTTTGGTTGGTTGTTTTTTTGTTTGTTCGTCATTGTGTTTCTCCGTAATCTTTCGCCCTCAAGAACAATTGGTTCTGGGCATGAACGGATAATGCACTACGCATGTTTCGCGTTTTTCTCGGCTTTGTAAAGAAATGTAAAGCTGGTGTTTTGTTGCGCGATGGAGACTTCCCCATTGAACAAGCACTAAAGCGCGCGTTTTGGTATGCGGTTTTCAAAGTAGCGGAAGATGACCACTAAGATGAGGGTTAAAAATGCATAGATGGCGGCCAGTAATAAGAGAGGCTCGTAAATGCGGTAAGTTTCTTGCCGCACGATTGTGCCAATCCCAAAAGCCTCATAAATCGTAATGGTAGAGACGAGGGGTGTTGCCTTGAGCGTTAGGATGAATTCGCCTGTAAGGGTCGGGAATACATTTTGAAGCGCACGCGGTAGCCAGATGCGGCGAAGAATGGTGAAGCGTGACATGCCCATGGCGCGGGCAGCTTCTAGTTCACCATTGGGCACACTGCGAAATGCACCGCGCATGATTTCACCTTCATAGCCTGCGACACTTAAAGTAAGCGCAAAGACTGCATAGGGAAACGCGTCGCGTAAGATCGGCCAGAGGAAGCTTTCTCGAAGGCCAGGAATAGAGGGGAAAAGAGATCCAAGCCCGTAATAGACCAGCCAGATTTGCACCAATAACGGTGTGCCACGAATGAGGGTCGTGAAAGACTTTGCAAGCCATGCGAGCGGGCGAGGGCCAGTGACTTGGACAAGACCGACGGGTATCGCAATCGCCATGCCGAAAAACATGGCAAGCACGAGCAACTGAAGCGTTAGCCAAATCCCTTCAACAAATCGGGGGGCATATTCTGGGAGCCAATACCATTCCATCGTGCGCTTCTCCTATGTCTGTGCCGGTTGCCCACGTCGATAATGGCGCTCGATCTGGCCAAAGATGACGTTGGAACAAAGGGTGACAAGGAGGTAGAGAACGGCGGCGGCACTATAAAACAGTAAATAAGACTTGGTGCCACCTGCGGCTTGCTTGGTCTCTAGCAGCAACTCACTGAATCCGACGACGGCAAGAAGAGCTGTATCTTTTGTGGTAATCAGCCAAAGATTGGCAAGACCTGGGATCGCAAATGGGATCATCGCTGGGATGACCACGCGGGTATGGCTTTTGAACGATGACATGCCAATAGCGCGGGCGGCTTCGATTTGACCTGTTGGAACCGCTTGGAAGGCGGCACGAAAAACTTCTGTCGAGTAAGCCCCTTGCACAAAGCCAATCACATAAATACCAGCCCAAAGGCCGCTAATGTCGATGCGCTCGTAGCCGAAGCTTTCAAGGGCGGTGTTGAGCAGGTCTGTGCCAGCATAATAAAGCAATAGAATAAGAACGAGTTCTGGCACCGCGCGAATGAGGGTGGTGTAAATCTCAAGTCCCCATCTGGTAACAGGGCCACCGTAGATTTTTCCCAAAGCGCCAAAGAGGCCTAGGCAAAGACCAAGTGCATAAGCACCAAGTGCAATCTGGAGCGTACTCGCCAATCCTCGTAGCAAATTCCCACCCCAACCGGGTGGTGAAAAGGCTAAATATTCGAGGGCTTGTTCCATGGGGAAACGACGCGCTTTTGTAAGAAGAGTGCTGGAGGCAGCATGGCCTCCAGCAGATTGTTATGCGAAATCGCGTTTGCGATTAGCCACCGTAAATGTCGAAGCTGAAATATTTCTTCGAGATTTTTTCGTATGTACCATCTTCGCGGATTTGTTTGATCGCTGCATTTAGTTTAGCGGCAAGATCAGTGTCTTCTTTGCGCATACCGCCACCGACACCAGGGCCGAAGACTGCAACGTCGTTGAGTTCACCTTTGATCTCAAAACCTTTACCAGCATCGCTTGAAAGGAATGGCTCCATAGCAAGTGAATCGCCAACAACCGCGTCAACACGACCAGCTACGAGGTCTTGGTTGTGCTCATCGAATGTGTTGTATGACTTGGCGTCTGCGTCACCAAAATGTTTCTCAACATAGTTTGCGTGAATGGTTGAAACCTGAACGCCAACGATTTTGCCTTTAACGCTTGCTGGATCACCGCTGATGCTTGCACCTTTTGATGCAACGATCACGGCTGGTGTGTTGTAGTATTTGTCAGAAAACGCGATTGTCTTTTGGCGCTCTTCAGTGATCGACATAGATGCCATGATCACGTCCATTTTCTTGGCCAAAAGCGCTGGAATGATGCCGTCCCATGCCACGGGAACGATTTCGCAATTTTCTTTCATGGCAGCACATACAGCGCCGATGATTTCTACTTCCCAGCCCTTCCAAGAACCGTCTGCTGCTTTTTCAGCAAATGGCGGATAAGCTTCTGCCGCGATGCCGACTTTGATGTCTGCAAACGCCAATTGTGCACTCATGGATAATGCGGCAGCTGTGCCTGCGAGTACTGTGAGGAATTTTTTCATTTTATTCTCCCTTTTAGTGGTGGCTCTAATGAACCGACTGGACAAATGCCCGACAGCGATCACTGTCTGGATTGCCAAATACTTTTGATGGTGGACCCTGTTCTTCAATCTTGCCTTCATGCAGATAGACAACATTAGAAGAAACATCGCGGGCAAATTTCATTTCATGTGTCACCATAATCATGGTGCGGCCTTCTTCCGCCAAGGAGCGGATAACTTTCAACACTTCGCCAACCAGCTCTGGATCAAGCGCGGATGTTGGCTCATCAAACAACATCACCCGTGGCTCCATTGCTAAAGCGCGGGCAATGGCGGCGCGCTGTTGCTGGCCGCCAGACATGAAGGCTGGGTATTGATCGCGTTTTTCCCAAAGACCGACAGTATTCAAAATACCTTCAGCTCGCTCAATAGCTTCTTTCTTTGGGGTTTTTAAAACTTGAATTGGCCCCTCAATGACGTTTTGTAAAACGGTCATGTGCTGCCATAGATTGAAGCCTTGAAAGACCATGCCAAGCTGGGAACGAAAACGTTCAACCTGCCGCTTGTTCGCAGGCAGTAGGCCATCTTTCCCTTGCTTGAATTCTAACGCTTCACCATTCAAGGAAATCTCACCCTGCGATGGCTGCTCAAGTAGATTGATGCATCTTAGAAAAGTGCTTTTGCCTGAGCCGCTAGAGCCGATGATTGAGACAACGTCGCCTTCAGTGGCGCTCAGCGAAATGCCTTTGAGGACTTCAAGGGTTCCAAATGATTTATGGATATTTTTTACGTCAAGCATACTCATCTACTCAAAGGAGATTTGCTTTGGTGAGGATGAAATTTCGCACTGAAATCTGGTCGCCCCACCAATCCAAATACATTACTATTGTTATCATGCGCATTTAGCTTAAATGTACAAGTGGATAATTTGAGCTAGTCGTTATATTCGACCCAACTTTTTTAGGCAGTTTGGGTCGTGGCGCATAATTTAAGGGCATTCCCCATGAGAAAAACGGCAATCTTGGATCGCTTGCAAGGAACAGGCGGTGATAAGTGGGAGTTGTATCTGAAAGCCAGAGAACTGGTTGGCGAAGGTCGCGACATTATTGAGGTAACAATTGGCGAGCCAGATGTGCCAACGCCTACTGAACTCATTGATGCAGCCTGTAATGCGATGCGCCAAGGGCGCACTAATTATTCTAACGGACGCGGTGAGGTGGGCTTGCGGGAAGCGCTGGCCGATCACTACACAAAAACGCGCGGGCGAACATTTAGCGTTGGCGAATTCCTCTGCTTCCCTGGAACCCAGACAAGCCTGTTTAGCGTATTGATGGGTATTGCTGAGATTGGGGACGAAGTGCTTGTTGGTGATCCAATGTATGCCACGTATGAGGGCGTCATTCGAGCCAGTGGTGCAAAGGTCGTGTCGGTTCCTCTGCGCCCTGAAAATGGGTTTCGTTTATCGGTTGAAGATTTGCGCGAACGTGTGAACGAAAACACCACGGCGATTTTGCTCACCACACCGCATAACCCAACAGGCGCAATATTGACCGAGGTGGATATTGCCGAAATTGGTGCTTTTGCGAAAGAACATGATCTATGGATTGTATCTGATGAGGTTTATGACCAGTTGGTGTTTGATGGAAACACTTTTTATTCCCCGCTCTCTAATTCTGATTTGAGTGATCGCGTGATTGCTGTTTCATCGATTTCAAAATCGCACGCTGCCCCCGGTTTTCGCAGCGGCTGGTGTGTTGGGCCATCAGAGTTTATCGAGCGGTTATTGCCGTTTTCAGAAGGGATGTTGTTCGGCAATCAACCTTTTATCGCGGATATGACAGAGCAGGCCATTCGTGAGGGGTCGTCTGTCGTTAAGGGCATGAGCAAGCGATATGCGGCGCGCGCTGCTTTGCTGGTGGAGCGTTTATCAAATGAGACACAGCTGAAAGCGAGAATGCCGCAAGCTGGTATGTTTGCCATGGTCGATGTTTCATCAACGGGTCTTTCAGGTCGTGATTATGCCTTCGACCTTTTGGAAAACGCAGGCGTTGCCGTTATGCCCGGTCCGTCTTTTGGGGCAACGGTTGAAAACTGGGTGCGCGTTGCACTGACCATTGATGATGCCCCTTTTGAAGAGGCCCTCAATCGCATCATCAAACATTCTAGAAGCTTTGAAGGAGCAGGCCTATGACATCTGTTGGTGAAGCCCTTATTCAACAGTTAGAAGCGCATGATGTTGAGGTGGTTTTTGGTATTCCGGGGGTTCATACCGTTGAACTTTATCGTGGACTTGCTGACAGCAATATCAGGCATGTCACACCGCGCCATGAGCAAGGGGCTGGCTTTATGGCGGACGGCTATGCGCGTGTGACGGGCAAGGTTGGCGTTGCCTTGGTGATTACAGGGCCAGGTGTCACCAATCTTTTGACACCCTTGGGGCAAGCGCGGGCAGATAGTGTTCCAGTGCTTTCCATTTCCAGTGTTAATCCTGTCGCAAAACAGGGCAAAGGGCTTGGTTGTTTGCATGAACTACCCGACCAATTTTCGACAGTTTCAAGTGTTGCATGCCAAGCAATTAGAGTTGAAAATAGCGACGAGCTTTCCCCTGCAATGGAAAAATTATTTGCAGGCTTGAAGGGTCCTCATCTTGGTCCCGCCCATATTGAAATTCCAACGGATGTGGCGAAGTTTGAAGCTGACGGCAGCGTTGCGAAATCTCGTCAAAACCGTACTCCTGCAATTGACAAGAACGACCTCAAGCAAGCAGCCGAGCGTTTGGCAAATGCGAAAGCACCTGTGATTGTTGCAGGTGGTGGAATGCGGTTTCATCCTGAAGCATTGCAGCAGCTTTCAGTTTTGCTGGATGCACCAACTGTGCTTACCACAAATGCGCGTGGCTTGATGCACAACCATGATCTCGTCGTGCCAGCAAGTCCCAGCCTTGATAGTGTGCGCAAACTGATTGATGGGGCCGATGTTGTTCTTGCTTTAGGGACAGAGCTGGGGCTGACGGATTATGATATGTTCGCCAACGGCTGGAAACCGCCTCTTCGCTCCATGCTTCGTGTTGACCTCTCGGCTGAAAAGTTAGGCTATTATGATACGGCGATGGCCATTCATGCTGATGCGGGTGAATTTATCAAAGCGCTGTTGCAGGCGCTTGATGGCGGTGTATCGAGCGACAACAACGGTGCAAAACGAGCAGAAGAAACGCGGCGGTTGGCCTTTGATGAAATTGGCGATGATATGCGTGCCATTTCAACCCTGCTTAATGTCATTCGCGATACAGCACCAAATTCGATCATCGTGGGAGATTCCACCCAGCCAGTCTATGCCGGTAATTTATATTATGACCATGACCGACCAGCCGGATGGTTTAATGCGGCTACTGGCTTTGGTGCGTTGGGCTTTGGTATTCCTGCAGCCATTGGTGCGGCTATTGGCGCGCCTCAATCACAGGTGATTTGTTTGGTTGGTGATGGTGGTGCCCAGTTTAGTTTGCCTGAGCTTATGACAGCCGTTGATGAGAAATTAGCGATTGTCTTTATCATTTGGAATAACAACGGCTACCAAGAAATTGAAACGTCAATGGCAAGGGCTGGGGTGAATGTTGTTGGGTGTGATCCAACGCCGCCAAACTTTAAACTGGTTGCGGCTTCTTGCGGTGTTGACCATTTCCAAACATCGACAGACCCTGAGAGTGTGCAACACGCACTAAAGCAAGCTTTAGCGTTGGCTGCGCCTGTTGTAGTTGAAATTGATAGCTAAGCCTGATTGCGGGAAACAGCTTGATCAATTGGTCAATCATTGGCAGCTTATAATGATGTCATTGAGCCTCGCTATATTTCAACCATCGTCCCTTTTGGAAGCCCGCTTATGAGAGCCGCTCCATCCCGTCCGTGGTTGGTGCTTGCAGGCCTTGCTTTGGGGGTTACGGCGACCAATGGCTTAGCGCGGTTTGCTTATGGGTTGTTGTTGCCTGCCATGCAGTCAGAGATGGGTTGGAGTTATGCGCAGGCGGGTTGGCTAAACACGGCAAATGCGCTTGGCTATCTTGCAGGCGCGATCATTACCATGCTGCTGATTAGGCGGATTACACCGACGCATTTGTTCGCGTTCGGGTTAATCACAACGACCTTGGCGCTTTTGGTGACAGGTCTCAACTCGGCCCTTTGGTGGCAAACACTTTGGCGGATATTGGCGGGGTTGTTTGGTGCTATGTCATTTTCAACAGCGGGGGCATTGGCCGCTGGCTTGTTTCAAGATGACAAGCGACGCAATGCGCTGGCTATCGCGATTTTATTTGGAACGGGCGGTGGCTTCGGGATTGTACTTGCTGGTGCTGTTCTCCCGCTAATGCTGGATGCTTACGGCGCGAGCGCTTGGCCAAATGGGTGGGTGTTTATTGGTTTGGCAGCCCTGTCATTCCTACCACTTAGTCTGTGGGCGTCTATGCAATTGCACATTCCCAAACAGAAACAAGCCAAGGTGATCCCGCTGCCGATACGCCGAATGCTGCCAGAGATAATTGGTTATGGTGGGTTTGGATTTGGCTATATCGTTTACCTCACTTTTCTGTCTGCATGGATGACAGAACAAGGGGCTGGAGCTGGCTTCATTGGGCTTGTTTGGGTGCTGCTTGGAGTTTGCTTGTCGCTTTCACCGTTGATTTGGCGTCCTGTTCTTGAGCGCTATGCATCGGGCTTGCCTTTAGCTTTGATCTTAATTTGCGTCGCCATTGGATCAGCTCTTCCTGTTGCATTGCCCAATGGGCCGATTTTATTGGTATCTGCCATTGTTTTTGGTTTGTCTGTGTTTATGGCGCCTGGGGCTGTCACAAATTTTAGTCGCCAAAACCTACCGCCAGAAAGTTGGGGTCGGGCGATCAGCTTATTCACCGTCATCTTTGCTGTGGCACAAACTTTGGGGCCTTATGGCGCGGGCCTTGTTGGGGATTTGTTTGGCAATATTGGTGTGAGCTTGATTGTTGCTGCTGGCGTGCTGCTGCTGGGGGCGATCGTCGCCTTGATGCAAAAGCCGCTGTAAGCGTAGCGCATTAGCGCGAGATAACTGTAAAGCTGTTTCGTCATTCACCTGCGAGCGAATAGCGATCCGGACGGATGTCCGCCCCATCGGAGCGATGAGCGTAGCGAATTTGCGTGAGATAAAAAGTGGTGCCCGGAGGCGGATTTGAACCACCGACACGCGGATTTTCAATCCGCTGCTCTACCAACTGAGCTATCCGGGCATGCAAATTCAAGACGGTTGCCATCATTGAAAAAGCGAAGGACGAACAAGCATCCTGAGGGCGCGTTATAGAGCCTTCATATTGACCTGTCCAGTGGGGTAATGACTAGAAATAAAAGAAAATTTTCAACACGGTGAAACATGGCAAATTGCTGGGGTTAGCAACCCTAGTCATCGCGCTCATTATCGTTTTCCGCGTGCTCTGGTGGGCTTTGATCATTGGCTGGAATGCCGTATCCGCCGCCTAACCATCGGTTTAGATCGATATCTTTGCATCGATCAGAGCAAAAGGGGGCGACTGTTTTTTCTGTAGGCGCGCCGCAGATCGGGCATTTGGATGGCTTCGGCGCCATTAGTCGAGGCCTAGCCATGCAAAATGAACAGGATACCCTTCGCCAGCCAACATATTCACGGTTTCATGAATCGGTAAGCCAACAACACTGGTGTAAGAGCCAACGAGTTTCACGGCAAAGGCGCCAGCAAGACCTTGAATAGCATATCCGCCTGCTTTGCCGCGCCATTCACCAGAAGCAAGATAGGCTTCGCTTTCAAGCGCTGAGATGCGCTTCATGCGAACACGGGTTTCAACCAGTTTGTTCACCACTTTGCCGCCCGGTGTTATCAGACAGATTGCTGTAAACACACGGTGCGAACGGCCTGATAGGTGACGCAGATTTTCGGATGCTTGGTCGATGGTTTCTGCTTTTGGCAAAACTAGTCTGCCACGGGCAACCACAGTGTCGGCTGCTAGAATGTAAGCGCCTTCACGTCGACCGTCACGAATGGCTTGTCTGGCACACACATCTGCCTTGGTGCGGGCAAGACGGCGCGCCAAATCTTTTGGCAATTCTTTGCGCTGTGGTGTTTCGTCAATATCGGCAGGCATCAGGTGGTCGGGCTCGACATTCACCTGTTGTAAAAGCTGCAACCGTCGTGGTGACGATGATGCTAGAATAAGCGTTGGCTTGGAGCGTTGCTCTGCCATGACGAAATGCCCCGTATTAAAAGCTTATTTGAAGCGGTAAGTAATACGGCCTTTGGTCAGGTCGTAAGGTGTCATTTCCACCAACACCTTATCACCAGCAAGAACCCGAATTCGGTTTTTGCGCATGCGGCCTGCTGTGTGGGCGATGATCTCGTGATCATTTTCGAGTTTGACGCGGAAAGTCGCGTTGGGCAGAAGTTCGCTGACTACGCCAGGAAACTCGAGCATCTCTTCTTTAGCCATTCTCATCCTTTATGATTGACTGCTGTACCAGCCCCATAGACTGATTTTGCCGGAAACTACAGAATAAATCGTGAAAAGTGAACCGATTGATTGGTTTTTTGATGAACGTCCCGCGTTTTCGAGCAGATGCGCTATTCTTGCCAATCAAAACGTTGCTTGATTTTATGGGCAAGCTCATCGCGCACCGCGCGATAAGCATCCATTTTCTGGGCGCGGCTGCCCGTTGATAACGTTGGATCTGGCAAAGCCCAAAGTTCAATATCGGCCTCATCAATGCCCGTTAATTTCGCGATACCCTTGCGAGCATCAGGCGTGAGGGTAATGATTACGTCGAATTGATCGTCTTCTAATTCGTCATAGGTCTTTGGTATGTGGCTTGAAATATCAACGTCAGCCTCGCTCATGACAGTTTGGACGAAGGGATCAATTTCGCCGGAGGAAATACCTGCGGAGCGGAAATAGATTTGCTTTGGGTACAAAGTGCGGGCAATGGCAGAAGCCATAGGCGAGCGGATCACGTTCATCGTGCAAACGAAAAGAACGGATTGTGGGGCGTCATCACCAGCGTTGCCGCCCTTTATCTTAGCGTCCACCATTTGATCAGCCTCTCTTCGGTTGTAGGGCGCAAAGGAGAGTAAAGAGACGGCGTGCCGTATCAAAATCAACTTCCAGCTTACCCGCTAGTCGTTCTTGCAAAAGTTCAGACCCCTCATTGTGAATGCCCCGTCTTGCCATATCGATTGCTTCAATCTTGCCAGGCGTCGCTGAGCGGATCGCTGCATAATAGCTTTCGCAAATCATGAAATAGTCTTTGATGAGGGCGCGAAATGGTGTCATCGATAAAATATGTGTCAAAGTGGCCTCGGATCCGCCTTCGCCGATTTCCATAACGAAACGACCATCAAGATTGGAGAGCTTCAATGTGTAAGGCCCCCCATCATGGTTTGTCAGCTGGAATGTATTTGCTTCAATAATATCAAAAATCGCAACATATCGCTCCTGCTCAACATCGGGTGTCGAGCGACCAATAGAGGCTTCATCTAGCGTGACGTTGATTAGCCTGTTGTTTTTGTCATTATTTGCTGCGGACATAAGATTGTTGGGTTGTTGCCGATTCACAAGTTGGTTTTAGAGGTTCAAACGGATGCTGACAGACTTACCGTGGGCGTCAAGCCCTTCGGCCTTTGCAAGTGAAATTGCTGCAGGGCCGATGGCACGTAGTTGATCTGGTCCACACTTTAAAATTGATGTTCGTTTGACGAAGTCCAGAACGGAAAGCCCTGAAGAAAAACGCGCTGAACGTGCCGTTGGCAAAACGTGGTTTGAGCCGCCAACATAATCGCCAATTGCTTCTGGTGTGTGGGCACCAATGAAAATGGCGCCTGCATTTCTAACACGGTTTGCGAGATCATCGGCGTTCTTGGTTGCAATTTCCAAGTGCTCGGCGGCAACGCGATCGATATGGTCCAGACTGTTGTTGACGTCGTTGACCAAAATAACCGCGCCATAAGTCTCCCAGCTTTCGCGGGCTACTTGTTCTCGCGGTAGGGTGGTGAGCTGGCGTTCCACGGCTTCAATAACCGCCTCACTAAAGGCTGCATCATCCGTCATCAACATGGATTGCGCGGCGGTATCGTGTTCTGCTTGCGCTAAAAGGTCGAGGGCTACCCAATCAGGATTGTTGTCGCCATCTGCCACAATCAATACTTCCGACGGCCCTGCAATCATATCAATGCCAACGGTCCCAAAGACACGACGTTTGGCGGCAGCGACAAAGGCATTGCCGGGGCCAACGATTTTTGCAACGGGTGCAATCGTCTCAGTGCCATAAGCAAGAGCTGCAACTGCTTGTGCGCCGCCAATGCGGTATATCTCATCAACGCCTGCAAGTTTGGCCGCGGCCAGTACCAGCGGGTTGATTTCGCCATCAGGGGTTGGAACAACCATCACCACGCGGTCAACACCAGCGACCTTTGCAGGAATAGCATTCATTAAGACGGAACTTGGATAACTGGCTGTGCCACCTGGTACATAAAGGCCAACAGATTGAAGGGCAGTCCAGCGCGAGCCGAGTTCCACGCCGATGGCATCTTCATAGCGATCATCTTTTGGCTTTTGACGCTCATGGTGTGAACGGATGCGTGTGGCGGCAAGCTCAAGCGCTTCTAACGTTTCAGCGTCGCAGGCTTTAAGCGCTTCGTCGATTTCACGTGCCGATATTGCAAGGCCTGATTTTGACAGATCCGTGCGGTCAAACTTCAGTGTGTAATCAATAACTGCCTGATCACCATGGGTGCGAACGGCTTCAATAATGTCGCGCACAATAACATCCACATCCTCCGATACTTCACGTTTGGCGTTGAGCATGGCTTGGAAATCGTCGTTAAAACTTGGATCGTTCTGGTTGAGGCGCTGGACCAAAATTGGCTCCTGATATGGCTCGGTCTTCGTTCATTTTGGTTGTAGCGCTTTTTGGCTTTGTGTCCACTATTTCGCCCGTATTTGTGACTTTTTATTAAGGCCGCAACCTTGGTCATCTGTTGTTCAGCTCAGCTGGCCTATCTTTTGAAATGAAAAAATGGTTGGGTTTATCTGCCTATCCAATAATACCTATTAGTGTGTTTTGGAAAACAAGTAAGGATTGAATAAATGTATTTTTTAAAATTTTGCAAACTAGCTGGTGCCGGCATAATTGCCGCGACAATTGGCGTTGGATTTTCAGCGCCTGTACACGCGCGTACGGTCTTAAAACCGAACCCATCTGCTGTTCATGTTTTTGGTTCTGAATTAAGCGTCGTGCGCTTTCAGCAAGGAGAATTTCGCAATATTGGTAACGGGCGATGGCATGAAATTTCGGCTGCCACCAATCAAACTACCTTCCAATTTCTTGCGCAATCAACAACGGCCAATCATGTGACGTTGTTTGATTCCACTCGAAATGTAACCTTGGTTTTGGATATTAATTTGGGGCAAATCCTGTTTGCTGTGGGAACACCTAACTTCCGCCCGCTCTATAATATTACAACGTTCGAGTTTGTGCGCCATCTGCCGGCTGGTCAGCCTGCCACAGCAACGAGGCCAATTGCTCCGCCCGCGCCTTCAAATCCGCAAGTTTATACACCAGGTGGAAATACGGGCGGAAATGCGGGTGGTACAGTGGGTGGTGGTGTCGTCACCGCTCCTCCTGTCGACCCACGTCGCTGGCAGCACTTTACGTCGCGCTCGCAAGGACGGCGGGTTCATAGCTTGGACTATGGAATTCCAGAATCAGATGCCCTTACCTTTAGAGCAAGTTGCGTGCGCGGGAGTGGCGCGGCACGTTTTATTATTTCCACTAATGTCGGCAATCAGCAAAACGGCGCTGGCGTGAATATCAATTTCCGCACGAATGGCTTTGCTAAGAATTATACTGGCCGTGTCGCAGGTGCGGGCAACACGCAAGAGGGCATCGCTGGTATTCGTGTTGTTGCTGGTGTCAATGATCCTATTTGGCGCACACTTGCTCGTAAAAACAGGATTTCTTATTCAGCCCTTGGTCAACGCCAAACTTTGAGCCTTTCAGGCAGTAGTGCTGCTGTAAATGCTTTCCTAAGAGGCTGTCGTCCAAAAGCTGTGGTTCAGCCTCCTGTGGTTCAACCCCCTGTCGTGCCACAAAACCCTGGTAATACGCCACGTCCACCCTCAACGCAGACCCGTGGTGGGGAGATTTCTTGCAATCGCTTCGGTCGGATTAAGTCAAGAAATTCAAACCGCCGCACCAATATCACATTCGTGAACAGGTCTGGTCGTAAGCGCACGGTGATGTGGATTGATTATCAAGGCGCCCCAAAACAATATGGTGTTGTTCAGCCAGGTCGCTCACGGACATTTTCAACGTTTATTAGTCACCCTTGGATGACGGTGAACGGACCGGGTGATTGCAGACAATTGTTCTTGCCGCGCCCAAGAGGCTCCACTTATGTGATTAGCCGATAGACATGGTTCAGGCGGGCGGCATGTATTTGTCGCCCGTTAAGCTGCTTTTTTACCGAGTGGTTGGTGAGTGTGCTTAGTCGTCTAAAGCGTGCTCAGGGCGAGATTGGGTTTCCCATGCGCCGCCAAGGTCTGCAATTTGCGCTTCGATGAAATCAACATGTAGGCGGACAACGCCATCACCTGAGAAGATGAGATCAATCGTGCCTGCTGGTGCATCTGAGGGCAAAAACTGGATTGCAAGAAGGCTCAAAATTGCATCGGGCTGGTCACGCAAAATATTGTAGGTTTGAACTTTTTCAACGTGGTCGAAATGGACTGCTGTGCGACGACGTTCATTAACAACGCGGCCCTTTGCAGGCTGTCCCTTGGTCCAAACGAAGCGATTTGCTGCGAGTGCAAAACGATTTTCTTTTGCCGAAAAGTTTAAATCATCAACGCGCATAACCGCGTCCTGCAAATAGGCAGAGAAGACGACTAAGTCTTCTTCGTCCAGTGCAATAAGTTTCAGTAAATCAGTATTTGTATCTGTCATTCGATTCTTTTAGCTGGAAAAGGTAGAGCATACAATAATTGCAGCCTACGAAAGCAAAACGAAGCGATCGAGGGCACGATCGCTTCGTTTCAAAGCGACTTGGATAAGGGGGGCAAGGGTCCAAGTCGTTGGGGGCATTTTATGACCAGTTTTGGTCTAATCCTTTGTCCGCAACCTGTTTGAGGCGTGTTTCAAGGGCAAGTCCGTGTAAAACGGTGGTAACACTTGCAAACATTGCTGCAGCTAAAATGAAGGATCCGATTGTTGCTTGTCCGGCAAAAACAAAAACCAAGATGCTAAGAGCGAATGCAATTGTCATAGTTGCTTGTAGTTTTGTCATTGTACCCTCTCTTCCTCATTGTATTAACGGATGTTCGATTTCCGATGATTGTTATTTGGGAAGGCAGAGATTGAATTTCAACTATTGTGTGCAAAAAAAGCATCACAACTTGATAGCGGTTGTGTGATAATGGCTAACTATCTGAAATTAAGGCGAATTAATTTTTATCTATTTTCTTGTCATTGATATTATTTTGCAGCGTCGCGTAATTTGGTCAAAGTTGTAGCAGGCGTTATCACATCTGGGTTGGTTTTAATGTGGATGATGGCGGGAAGGCCGCTATCCGTTGCACGTTGGAATGCAGCCGTAAATTCGTCTGTTTTTTGCACCAATTCGCCGTGGCCTCCGCAAGCTTTTGCCAAAAGCGCGAAATCGGGGTTGGTAAGCGTGGTTGCCGAAACGCGGTTTGGATAGTCTCGCTCTTGGTGCATTCTGATGGTTCCATAAAGACCGTTGTCAAAAACCAACACGATAATTGCAGCGCCGGTTTGTGTGGCTGTTGCAAATTCGAGCCCTGCCATTTGGAAACAACCGTCACCTGCAAAGCAAATCACAGGTTTTTCTGGATTGCGCAATTTTCCCGCGATGGCTGCTGGAAGCCCATATCCCATAGAGCCTGACGTTGGGGAGAGCTGCGTGCCGTATTGGCGGTAGCGCCAAAAGCGGTGTAGCCAAATTGCATAATTGCCTGCGCCATTCGCCATGATTGTATCATCAGGCAGCAGCTCACGGAGCTGTTCCATGATTTTGCCTGCATCTGCAAAATCGGTATTTGTTGGTTCTGGTGTCTTATCTGTCCATTGATGATAGGCGGCATGAGCATCGCTGGCAGCGGTGGAAGGTGAGCGTTGTTTTATATCGCTTGTCGCATCCAAGAAACTGGCAGGTGTTGCGTTAATTGCCAAATCAGGCGCGTAAATACGGCCTAGCTCTTCGGCTCCTGAATGGATGTGAATAAGTTTCTGTTTCGGTTTTGGGAAATCAAGCAAGGTGAAGCTTTGGCTTGGGTTTTCTGAAAACCGTGCGCCCAGTAAAATGACAAGGTCTGAATTGGCAACGCGTTCTTTAAGGGCTGGGTTTATGCCAAGGCCGACGTCACCGGCATAGTTGGGATGTTGATTGTCGAAAAGGGACTGTCGCCTGAACGAGCAACCAACGGGAAGGCCGTGGCGTTCTGCAAACTTTTGTACGGTGCCAACATCTTCAGCATTCCAACGCGAGCCACCTAAAATAACGAAAGGCCGTTCTGCTTGGGTCAGCAATTCTTCAAAGTGTGCCACCTCATGCCGATTTGGGGCAGGGCTTGCAACGTGAACTTTTGGTCCCGCATCCACTGATACGACATCGCGCAACATATCTTCAGGCAAAGCTAAGACAACAGGGCCGGGCCGTCCGCTCATGGCGATGTGCCATGCATGGCTTAGAATTTCGGGTATCCGGTCGGCGCGGTCAATTTCCTCTACCCATTTTGCAAGGTCCCCAAAGGTTTGGCGGTAATCGACTTCTTGGAAGGCTTCACGCCCGCGCATGTCACGTGCGATTTGGCCAACGAAGAGGATCATAGGTGTTGAATCTTGTTTAGCGATGTGAACACCAGCCGCAGCGTTTGTCGCACCCGGTCCACGCGTCACCATGCAAATGCCAGGGCGGCCTGTCATTTTCCCATCGGCTTCTGCCATCATAGCAGCGCCACCTTCATGGCGGGCATTGATGACATCGATAGAGCGACCATGCAGAGCATCGAGGACGGCGAGATAACTTTCGCCTGGCACACAAAAAACACGGTCTACCCCTTGTGCTTCAAGGCAATTGACTAAAACTTCACCCCCTGTGATTGCCATAAAGTCCCCGTATCGCTTGCGTTTTTTGTGAATGTTCGCCGAATTTATAGTGAAACCTAAAAATATGGTAGTGGATCAATGAAAAATTCTGCTAGAAGCCCAACTCGATTGGTGAGGTCAGTTTTGGCCGGTAAAATCAGGTATTGAATGGCCCGCAAAGATAACGCACCCGGATTTTTTGACGAGGATGGTTCTTGGGAACTTATCAAGCGGCTTATCCTTGAAAATTTCAACGATAGCTGGCCACGCTATGCGATGGCTCTTTTCTTCATGGTGTTGGTTGCAGGAGCGACCGCGCTGAGTGCGTGGATAATGAGTGATGTTATTGAAAGCCTCTTCATTGAGCGCAATCTCGATAAAATTAAAATAGTCTCTGGTTTAATTGTGGTCATCTTCACCGTTAAAGGGGTGGCCACCTACCTTCAAATTGTCACGCTAGCGAAAGTTGGCAACGGTATTGTAGCCAAGCTACAAATGCGCATTTATGACGCCTATATGAAGCAAAGCGGCAATTTTTATTTGCGCTATCCTTCGCACGACATGGTCACGCGACTTTCAAATAATGCGCAAAGTGCGCGGCAAGTGATTGAGCTGGTTATAACCAGTTTTGGCCGTGATCTCTTAACGCTTGTTGGCCTTATTGTCGTGATGGTTTTGAAAGACCCGCTCTTGGCTTTTCTAGCGCTGGTCATTGCGCCACCTATTATTATTACGGTCGCCTCGCTTGTTCGCCGTGTTCGCAAAGTCGCCCATCAGCGCTTTTTGTCGAGCAAGGAAGTAATCAATGTTTTCCAAGATACGTCAAATGGCATCCAAATCATCAAAGCGTTTGAGATGGAAGGACAAATGCGAGAGCGCATGGAAACGGCTGTTGAGCATGTGGCTAACCGCAACAACAAAGTAGCCGATTTGATCGCACGCACCAGCCCGGTAATGGAAACCCTTGGTGGCGTTTGTGTTGCGTTGATGATTTTTTATGCAGGATGGAAAGCAACATCAGATGGGCAAACGCCTGCTGACTTCATGGCTTTTTTAACGGCCCTTTTGTTTGCTTATGAACCAGCAAAGCGCCTCGCTCGTCTTCACCTCAATTTGGAAGATGGGTTGGTGGGTGCACGGTTGATGTACGAAATACTTGATGCACCATTGGAAGTTTTGGAAAAAGAAAACGCGAAGCCGATCAAGGTCACCGACGGTGCTGTCGCCTTGAAGAATATTAGCTTCAAATATCCAAGCACGCTAGAAGACGCATCAATTGTCATTGATGGTGTATCGTTTACGGCACAGGGCGGTTCAACGACAGCTTTGGTTGGCCCGTCTGGCGGCGGTAAAACCACGTTGATGCATTTGATCCAACGGTTTTACGATGTCGGTGCAGGTACTATCGAAATTGATGGTCAAAACATTGCTGACTCGACAATTGAAAGTCTGCGTTCGCCATTGGCTTTTGTTAGTCAGGACATTTTCCTGTTCAATGGAACGGTGAAACAGAACATTCTTGCTGGTCGGCCCAGTGCGGGTGATGAAGAGGTCGAAGCTGCCGCTCGTGATGCCCATGCCCACGACTTTATCATGGGGTTAGAGAACGGCTATGAGACGGTGTTAGGGGAAAATGGGGCTGGTCTTTCTGGCGGTCAACGCCAACGCCTCGCAATTGCTCGCGCCATATTGAAAGATGCCCGAATTGTGTTGCTGGATGAGGCAACGTCTGCACTTGATGCTGAATCTGAAAAGCTGGTTCAAGATGCCTTTGATCGCCTGAAACAAGGCCGCACCACCATCGTCATCGCGCACCGTTTAGCAACGATCAGAAATGCGGATTGTATTCATGTTTTGCAAGATGGAAAAATTATTGAAAGTGGTCACCATGATGAGCTTTTAAAGGTGGGCGGCCTCTATCAGCATTTGTATCAACTGCAATTCAGCGGCGATATAGAAAGTGCCAGCAGGTAGCGCTGAAATATATTCAGTTTTTTGCACTTACTTTACAAATTTTTAGGATGAACAACGCATAACGGGGCATCATTTTTAGTTGGTGTCATTATGGCTAATCGAGCCTTTCAGAATTTACAAAAACTACTTTCAGAAAACAAAGAAGTTGCAGCCAGCGTTCAAAGTGAACAAATTGGTTTCATCCTGAAAATTACACCCTACCTCATGTTAATTCATGGATTGGTGGGAGTGGGACTTATTTGGATGTTCTATCTAAATTCCGGTCCGTATTTGGTTTATGCTTGGGGCATAGCTTTGTTTGCGGCGATCGTAACCAATATGGATTATTGGCGCCGTTATCGCACTGGCAACAAGTCGCTAAATTCAGAAACGGTACTTGTGAATATTGTTGCAAACGCAACGGCTCTTTCCGTTATTTGGGGCGTTGGAATGGTGGCTCTGTTTCCAACAGCGGACACTAAACAACAGCTCGCGCTTGCCTGTATCGTTATCAGTATGATGAGTATAGGCGCCTTTGCCTACGCCAATGTCCGTCAAGCAGCTGTTAGCTACGTGATGGTGTTCACCATTTGCTCAATTTGCGCCTTGTTGATGACACGAGAAAGCGTATTCGTTCTACTATCTGGCCTCCAAGGCGTTTGGGGATTAGCTGTTATTGTGGCTGTGCTTCATCATTCCCTTGTATTTGCTGAGCGACTGGCAACTCGAGCTATGATGACGGAACAAGCGAGTAAAATCATTTCCCTTGAAATGCATCTTTGTGAACATGCAGGTGCAGCGCAGTTTAGAACGGATGGGGATGGTCTTCTCGTGCATGTTGACCGCCGATTTGCAGGGTATAGCCGTCGAAGCTTGGCCGAACTAAAGGGCATGCCATTTGTCGACCTTATTGTTGATGAAGACCGCTTAAGCGCCCATCCAGATTATCTAAACCGCGAGAAACTTGACTATTTTCTCGCGGCTGATGAGGTTTTTAAGAACGGTATTGTTGCGACCAAGAACAATGATGGAATTGAGTATTGGCGCATGTCGATTAGTTGTTCTGGTGTCAATCAAGAAGCAGGTTTTGGAAAAGCTGGCATCATCTTAAATGCGACTGAAGAAGTTCGGAATATTATCGAATTGTCCAGTTTGACGCTCAAAGATTTGAATACAGGCATGCCAAACCGAAAAGCCTTTGAAAAAAGAATTGAACGCTTGCTTGCTCGCGATGAAAAGCAAGGTCGTGCTTTTGCCTGCCTTTATGTTTGCATTTCTAACATCGATGATCTTTGCGAAAATGTCGGCCCCCAAATGCGAGACGTTGCTATCAAGACTATTGCAATGCGTCTTGAAACAGCTTTGCAAGGCCATGGTTTTTTTGCAGCACTTGGTGGGGCTGAATTTGGTGTGTTGCTTCCTTATCGCCAAAATCGCAAAGAAAATCTCTCTGTATTGAAGGGCATATCAGCCTTTGTTGGGCGACCAATTACTCACAATCGTATAGCCTTGCGGCCAAAAGTTAGCCTTGGTTTTGCTGTCGCTCCAATGCATGCAAACACTGTTTCTGGTTTGATTGAACAAGCGCAACGTGCTGAACAATTGGCAAGGGCTGATATGTCGCAACCTTGGTATATGTTAGAGACGATATTTGATGATCAAGCTGAGGCTAAGATTGCTTAAGCTTGGAGGGTATTGAACTTTTTTCAGGTTAAAATAAAAATTTACAAATGTTGGACAATAAAAAAGGCGCCCTAACGGACGCCTTTTGATTTTTTTATTGCGAAAGCTTATTCGGCAGCTTTTAAATCGGTCGCGTTTGTTTTGCCGCGGCGTTCTTCTAGTTCAAATTCTAGCTTTTGGCCTTCGTTTAATGTTGTCATGCCAGCACGCTCAACAGCGGAAATGTGGATGAAAACGTCAGCGCCGCCTGCATCAGGCTGAATGAAACCATAGCCTTTTGTTGCGTTGAACCATTTAACAATACCGGTTGCCATTGGAAATCTCCTTCAATCATGGCGTGTTTCCTCTCAGTTAAGAAAGGATTCTAAACCGTGTTCTGGGAGTGAGTAGTGCAAGGCCGCCGCATTTGAATTATTTCAAGGTCGTGAGTCTTGGGTCTTCAGTCAGTCAAAACAGGTCATTAATAATAGTTTAGGGCAGAAACCTTGGTTTGGCGAGTGTTTTAATACGAAACATTTATATCAATCGTTTTTCGAATGGTATGCAGAGAAGGAATCGGCTTATTTAGTTCGTTCTTTGCATCTAAAAGAAGACAAATATTTTCCATGAAATGGTCTAACCAGCAAGAAAAAGCCCTACGTGATGTATCAAGATGGCTCTCTAATAAAGACAGTCAGGTTTTCAGGCTGTTTGGTTTTGCTGGAACGGGTAAAACTACTTTGGCGCGACACCTTGCTGAGGGTGTTGATGGCGATGTTCTTTTTGGTGCATTTACCGGTAAAGCGGCCCATGTTTTGCGACAAAAGGGGTGCGATGGTGCATCGACACTCCATTCCTTGATTTATCGCCCTGCTGGCAATTCTGATGATGATGACGAAGAAGACGGCGAACAGCCATTGTTTACAATTCGTCGTGATGCGCCAGCGTCTGAGGCTGACTTAATCATCATTGATGAGTGCTCAATGGTGGATGAAGAACTCGGCGAAGATTTGCTGTCGTTTCGAGTGCCAGTTTTGGTGCTTGGCGACCCAGCGCAATTGCCTCCCGTAAAAGGTGGTGGTTTTTTTACAGACCATGAACCCGATATTATGCTGACAGATGTTCACCGCCAAGCAGAAGACAACCCGATTATCCGCCTCTCCATGGATGTGCGTGAGGGTAGGGGTATTTCTCATGGGCAGTTTGGTGAGAGTAGTGTGATTTCACGCCATGACATCAACGCAGAGACGATTTTGGAAACCAATCAAGTGCTGGTTGGCATGAACAAGACGCGCCGTAATTATAATAACCGTATTCGAGAACTTCTCGGATTTCGGGATTGGCGACCTGCGGCAGGCGAGAAACTGGTTTGTCTTCGCAACGACAAGAAAAAAGGGTTGCTGAATGGGGGGACTTGGTCTGTATCCAATACCAAATCACCACGCAAGGGCATGTTGCGGTTAGACGTTGAACCTGAAGACGAAATCCTAGCCAATAAGGTTGGCGTGTCGGTCGCGCCTGAATTTTTCCAGGGCACATACGAAGGCTTGCCATACGCCAAGCGGCGGCGTTCTGATGAATTCGATTATGGCTACGCACTTACTGTCCATAAGAGCCAAGGCTCTCAATGGGACGATGTGGTGTTGTTTGATGAAAGCGGTGCGTTCCGCGAGCATAAAGACCGTTGGCTATATACCGGCATTACGCGCGCAGCCGAGCGCATTACGATTGTGCGCTAGCGCGTGTAAAACCGATCTGTCAAAAATGGGTCTAAATTTTTGTATTCAGAACCTTCACGGACGAGATTTTCCGTTCAACGAAGTCTTGAATACCTTTTGGCAGCATCCAGCTAATGCGTTCAAACTCGCGGATGAGTTCTTGTCCGACAGTCGGTGCATTTTGGTCGTTCATCACGAGGCCTGCGATCTTAGCTTCGTTGTCTGCTAGGCTTTTTACCGCATCTTCAACTTCGCTTTGAGTGACGGCATACGTGCGACACACTAAAATAACCGCGTCACAGGCAGAAGCGCCAATGCCAGCGGGAACAGCAGCCTCACCAAGTTCAGGCATAGGGGCAAGGTCAACGATCACTTGGTCATAATGGCTAAGCTCGTTGCGGATCATGTCCGGTAAACTTCTTGCATCG